>JAKAQM010000085.1 GCA_021822565.1 Actinomycetes bacterium
AGTTCGGGGTGATCTCCAAGGAGACCGCTTCGGCCAGGTCCTGGGCCTCGACGACCTGGTCCACGTTCAGCTCGTCCGCGACGACGTCCGCGAGGATCGCCGGGGAACCGGGAGCGAGGAAGACGAGGGCGCGGGACAGCGGCTGGCGCACCTTCACGCCTGCCTCGCCGCGCGCCGCTCGGCCGAGTGAGGAGAGCTGCACGGCGAGGGCCATCTGCGCCTCGAGGTCCGGGTCGATCGCCGCCTCGTCGAGCGCGGGCCATGTCTGCAGGTGCACGGAGTCGCCCTCGCCCGACGACACGCCGAGCTCGCGCCACAGCCGATCGGCGACGAACGGGCAGAACGGCGCGAGCATGAGCGAGACGGCGACGAGCGCCTCGTAGAGGGTCGCCTGGGCGGCGAGGGCGTCCGTCGGCAGCGCGTCGGGGTCCGTGCGCCAGAACCGGCGGCGGCTCCGCCGCACGTACCAATTGGACAGGTCGTCGACCAGCCGACCGAGGGCCGTCGCCGCCTCGAGCGGCTCGTAGGCGTCGAGCGCGGTGGTCACGACCTCGAGCGTCGACATCACCCTGGACCTCGCCCATCGGTCGAGGGCTCCGCGTGAAGGGGGGGACGGGACCGCGGGGTCAGCAGGGTCGAACCCGTTGAGCGACGCGTAGGTGGTGAAGAAGCTCACCGTGTTCCAGAGGGTGAGGAGCATGTCGCGCATCGACGCGTCGATCGCGCCGGTGCTCACCCGCGTGGCCGTCCACGGCGAACCCTGGGAGAACATCCACCACCGCAGCGGGTCGGCGCCGCGACTGTTCACCAGGTCCCAGGGGTCGATGACGTTGCCGAGCGACTTCGACATCTTGCGGCCGTCGGCGTCCACGATGTGGCCGAGGACCATCACGTGGCGGTACGGCGCCTCGCCGAAGACCAGGTCGTTGACCGCGAGCAGTGAGTAGAACCAGCCGCGCGTCTGGTCGATGGCCTCGACGATGAAGTCGGCCGGGAAGCGCATCGCCTCCTTGGACCCCACGGCATGGGGGTAGCCGACCTGCGCCGCAGGCATGGACCCCGAGTCGAACCACGCGTCGATCACCGGCTCCACGCGTCGCGCCGTGGAGACGGCAGGATCCGAGGACTCGTCGCCCGTCGCCGAGCCCCCCGCCGCGTGCGCCGGGGCGAGCTCCGCGCACGCCGGGCACGGGAAGACGACCTCGTCGATCGTCGGACGGTGCGGGTCGACGTCCGCGAGGTCTCGCCCGGCCAGCTCGGCGAGCTCGGTCATGGACTCCACGCAGACGAGGTGGCCTTCGCCGCAGCGCCAGATCGGCAAGGGCGTGCCCCAGTACCGGTCGCGCGACAGCGCCCAGTCCACGTTGTTCGCCAGCCATTCGCCGAAGCGGCCTTCCTTGATGTACGGCGGATGCCAGTCGACACGCTGGTTCGCGGCGATGAGCTCGTGCTTCCTCGAGGAGGTCGCCACGTACCAGCTGGGCTTCCCCCAGTAGATCAGCGCCGTGCCGCACCGCCAGCAGTGCGGGTAGGCGTGGGTGTAGAGGTGACGGCGGACGAGCAGGCCCCGGGCTTCGAGCTCGGCGTTCACGAGGTCATTGGACTCGCGCACCGCGCGTCCCGCGAACCGCGGCCCCGCCTCTGGCGTGAACCGGCCGTCCGGGCCGACCGGGTTGAGCGTCGGCAGCCCCCGCGCCTTCCCCACCTCTCGGTCGATCTCACCGAACGCCGGGGCGAGATGAACGAGACCGGTCCCCTCGTCGGTCGTGACGAACTCGGCGAGCACCACGCGCCAGCCCCGGCTCGTGTCCTGGCTCGGAGGCACGGCGACCACGTCGAGCGGCCGCTCGTACCGGAGCCCCTCGAGCTGGCGGCCGCGCACCCGCCAGGTCGCCCGGGCCGCCGCACCCTGGCCCAGTACCTCGTCGGCGAGTGCCTCGGCGACGATCATGCCGTCGACCACGACGTAGTCGAGGTCGGGGTGCGCGGCGACGCCCGTGTTCGACAGCAGCGTCCAAGGCGTCGTCGTCCAGACCACGAGCCACCGGGCGTCGCCCACCACCGTCGGGTCGGGGTCGACCAGCGTCAGCTTCACGTACGCCGACTCGTCCTCCTCGTCCGTGTAGACCTCGGGCTGGCCCAGCTCGTGGCTCGAGAGCGCCGTGCCGCAGCGGGGGCAGTACGGGACGACCTTCAGGTCTTCGTAGAGCAGCCCCCGTTCGAAGAGCTGCTTCAGGTACCACCAGACCGACTCGATGTAGGACCGGTCGAAGGTCCAGTAGGCGTGCTCGAGATCCGTCCAGTAGCCGATGCGTTCGGTGAGCGCGTTCCAGTCCTGCACGTAGCCCAGGACGGACTCGCGGCAGAGCCGGACGAACTCCGCGATCCCCACCTCTTCTTCGATCTGGCGCTTGCTGTTGACGCCGAGCCGCTTCTCGACCTCGACCTCCACCGGGAGCCCGTGGGTGTCCCAGCCCGCCCTGCGCTCGACGAGGAAGCCTCGCATGGTGCGGAACCGGCAGAAGAGGTCCTTGTAGACGCGCGCCCACACGTGATGGAGCCCGGGCCGGTTGTTCGCGGTGGGTGGGCCCTCGTAGAAGACCCAGGGCGCGGCGTCCCGGCGACCCGAGACGGAGCGCTCGAAGACCTGGTGCACGCGCCATCGCTCGAGCTCCTCGGTCTCGAGTGCGACGAAGTCCGCTTCAGGGGAGAGGGGTCTGAACATCGGTCACGTGAGCCTATCCAGGCAGCGCGGGCCCTCCGGGGGCCGCCAACCGCACACGGTTCTGTCCTGTTACCAGGTCGGCCAGTTCGAGGGCAGCGAACCGGCCGGTGTCCCGTTGGGAACCCCTGGCGGCGCGCCGAGCGCGGCCAGCAGCTGCGAGAAGTTGGCACCGTAGGCAGTGGCGTTCGCGCCGCTGAACTGTCCTGCCACGTAGGCCATCGTCGCGCCGTTGCCTGTGGAGTCCGCCCAGCCGGTCTCGATGCCATCGGGCCCCTCGTACATCGTGCCGAGCACCGTTGTCGGCGACACCTGCTCACCGACCTGCACAGATGGCTGGATGTCCTCCGCTGCGTAGACGACCAGCCCCGCTGCCGGGCCGTCGGTGAGGCGGTACGTGATGAACGTCCCGCCCGGCCAGCCTGTGTTCACGGTGTTGAGCACGACGCCGTCCCCGATGGCGTAGATCGGCCCGTAGCCGCTGTAGTCGACACCCTGGTCGATGCGCTCCGGGGAGAGGCCCGCGACCGCGCGCAGCGGGTTGACATAGCCGCCTGGCCCGGGCCGTACCGCCGCGGTCGGGGTCGTCTGGGCCTGGACGGCCGGCTGGGGTGTGGGCTGGGGCGCCGCCTGGGCAACCGGCTGTACGGCCGGCTGGGGCGTGGGCTGGGGTGTGGGCTGGGGCGCCTGGACGAGGGGTCTCTGCCGTGCTGCCTGCGCGGCCTCCTCCTGCGCCAGTGCCGCCTCCTGGGCGGACGCCTGACGCGCCTGCTCCGCCGCAGCGGCCTGGAGCGCCGCGATGTCCCCTTTGGCCTGCTCGAGCAGGACGACGTCCTGGGCGAGAGAGGCCTGGGCGTCCTGCCGTGCGGCCGTCAGGCTCGCCAACGCCGCAGAGGCCTGCGCACGCTGGGACCGGAGGACCGCGACGGTGGTCTCGGTCCGCTGCTCGGCGGCCCGGAACGCACTGATGGCCTGCTGCAGTCGGCCAGCCGCCACTCCGGAGTACTCACGCGCCAGGACCGAGGCGTCGTTCCCGGCGTCGAAGATCGTGGGAAGGCTGGCTGACCCGATCCCCGTCATGTACGCCTGCACGACGAGCCGACGCAGGGTCCGCGCCGCTCGGGCGTCCGCTCGGCGGTCTCTCAGGAGCTGAGCTCCGGTCGCTGCGAGCTGCACGTCCAGGCTGGTGAGCCTGGCCTGCGCCGCATCCTGCTGGACGACCGCCCGCTGCACCGCCGCGCCCTGCGCGACGATCTGCTGAGCGAGCTGATTGGCTCTGGCCTGCTCCGACGGGAGGCTGGCACCCGCAGCGGGCAGCGCGACGAGCATCCCTGCCGCCTGCACGAGGAGCGCAGCGACGGCACCGGCGGTCACACACCCTGCAAGGCGCCCCAGCGCCGGGAGACCTGCGGCCCTGCCCGGTCCCAATGGCCGCGCCGGGCGTCGGCGCCGCGTACGTCCGAGGGCCACGAAGCGAAAACGCTAATGGCTGCACTTCCGCTCGGCAAGCATCACGCCTCTGCGCCTGCGTGCCTGCCGCACGTGGGCACCGAGTCGCTCCACCGGGCACGTGACGGACCCGACCGGATCCGCACGCCGGCCGCTTCAGCGCGATGCGCCCACCACCGACGCCAGCCGTTGCCACAGCTCTTCGTCGGCTTCCTCGAGTGAGCCGATCACGGCGTCGGCGATGGCGAACGCCGGCTCGTCGCGCTCGTCGAGCGCCGGCACTGCGATGCAGGTCATGCGCGCGGCCTTCGCGGCGAGCACACCGGCGGGCGCGTCCTCCCACACGAGGCAGCGGTCGGGGGCGACGCCCAGGCGTTCGGCAGCCGTCAGGAAGACCGCGGGGTGAGGCTTGCCGTAGGGCTCCTCCTCCGCGGAGTGCACGAGGGCGAAGTGCTCGTCCAGCCCGAAGCGCTCGAGCACGAACGAGATGAGCCGGTGCTCGGAAGACGAGGCAACGGCGAGTGCGAGACCGTGGTCTCGGCACAGCGCGATGGCCTGGTCGACCCCTGGCTGCAGCCGGCCCTCCTGTGCGATGAGGTCGATCACCCGGTCGACGATGCGTCTCGCCACCTCGTCGGTCGACGGACCCTCCCAGGGGAACCGGTCGAACCAGTAGCGGGTGACCTCACGCACGAAGACGCCCTTGGTGCGCCTGGGGTCTCCCGCGGCGATCGGAGCTCCGAGCGCCCCGAGAAGCTCCACCTCTGCGCGGTGCCAAAGTGGCTCGGAGTCGACGAGGAGCCCGTCCATGTCGAAGATCGCCGCCCTGAAGCGCCATGGCGTCGCCGCCTCGTCCACCTCGCCTCGGTCCTCGATCGCCGACATCGCTAGCGTGAGGCTACGGGAGCCGAGGGAGCTTGCGCGCGGGCTCCCTTCCGCCGTCCTCCCGGACCAGCTGCGAGCGACCCATCGAGGAGGTGGCCAATGCAGGCCGTCGTGATCGACCACGGAGAGCTGCGGTTCGAAGAACGCCCCGACCCGGTCCCCGGCGACACCGAGGTGCTCGTCGCAGTGCGGGCAGCGGGATTGAACGGCGCGGACATGCTCCAGCGCCGCGGGCACTACGCCGCGCCGGCGGGCTCACCCGCCGACATCCCCGGCCTCGAGCTCGCTGGCGAGGTGGCCGGCACCGGGCGACAGGTGACGGCCGCGCAGTGGGGCGATCGCGTCATGGCCCTCGTCGGCGGCGGTGCCCAGGCGACGATGGCCGTCGTCGACGAGAGCCATCTGCTCGCCGTGCCCGCTTCGGTCTCCTGGCCCGAGGCGGGGGGCTTTCCCGAGGTGTTCACCACTGCCTACGACGCGCTCTTCACTCGTTGCGGTCTCTCGGTCGGCGACCGCCTCCTCGTCACCGGCGCTGCGGGCGGCGTAGGCGCCGCCGCAGTCCAGCTCGGCACGGCGGCCGGAGCGACCGTCGTCGCGTCGGTACGCGACCCTGCCCGGCACGAGGAGGTCGCGTCCCTCGGGGCCCACGAGGTGATCGGCAGCGACGATCTCGCTGCCCACGGCCCCTACGACGTGGTCCTCGAGCTTGTCGGCACCCCCTCCCTCGTCCAAGCGGTCGAGGCCCTCTCGACCGGCGCGAGGATCGCCGTCGTCGGCGTCGGCGGCGGATCGCGCGTCGACCTGGACCTGTTGGCGCTCATGCGCAGCCGCTCGACGATCGGAGGTTCGACGCTCCGGTCTCGCAGCCGCTCCGAGAAGGCTGCCGTCACGGACGCGGTGCGCGCCCACGTCCTGCCGCTCCTCGCCGGAGGCCGGGTCCGCGTGCCGGTGTTGGCGACCTTCCCCCTTGCCGAGGCCCAGGCGGCCTACGCGCGGTTCACCGCAGGGAGCAAGCTCGGGAAGATCGTGCTCGTCTCGAACGACTGAGCGCCGCTGCCAAGGCACACGCGGCTCCGTTCCGAGGAGCAACAGCTAGGAGGAGCCCCCCTCCGTCCCTGAAGCGCCCGACGGTGCGGTGCTGGTCGAGCCCGACGGCGTGGTGCTCCCTGGGCTCGATGTCCGTGGTGTCGTCGGTGACGTCGCGGTCGACACGGACTGCGAGGTGCCCGACCCCCGGCTCGCTGTCGGCGACGCAGCGGCGTCCGCCGCCGCGGCCCCGGTGGAGGGTGTGGAAGGTGTGGTTCCCGCCGAACCGGGTGTCGCCGAGTCCCCGGGTGCCTCGTCCTGCGCGTGCAGGAAGACGACGGTGAGCGACCCCGTCTTGGCCACCTGCTGGACCTGCACCTCGGCGACGAACCCCGGCGGAAGGCCCCACGGGAGCGCACCCCCCGGTCGGGACGTCCCGGCGACCTGGAGGACGTTGCCTCGGAAGAGGTAGGCGTCGCTCCCTGTGGTCATCGCGAAGGGCTGCGCCACCAGCGAGCCGACGAGCTGCACGGCATCGCCTGTGGTGCCGGTCATGTCCACGGCGAGGATGGAGCCACCTTCTGCCAGGCAGGTCCCGACCTTCACACGGACAGGTGCTGTCGACCCCGACGTCGCCTTCACGAGTGCTGTGCCGCCGAAAGCCGGGGAGCCCCCGACCGTGGCGAGCTGGAGCGATCCGGTGCTCAAGATGGCATCCAGTACCGAAGACGTGAGCGGCGGCACCGAGGCTGGCGCCGTCACGCCGGGGAACCCTGTGACGCCCGTGCACGTCCCCACCGGCAGCGAGACGGTGCTTCCGAGGAACGATCCTGCAGAAGACGCCGCTGGCGAGCCCGAGGTGCTGCTGGTCGAGGGCGCACTGGCCGAGGGCGCACCGGTCGAGGGCGCACCGGTCGAGGGCGCACCGGTCGCAGCCGCGCCCTGCGGCGACGTCGTGGCGGGCACCGAGCTGGCGACCGGCGGGGGAGGCGTGGCGGACGCCGGAGTGGAGGTGGAGGTGGAGGTGGTGGAGGTGGAGGTGGAGGTGGTGGAGGTGGAGGTGGAGGTGGAGGTGGAGGTGGAGGTGGAGGTGGAGGTGGAGGTGGAGGAGGTGGAGGTGGAGGAGGAGGTGGAGGTGGAGGTGGAGGTGGAGGTGGAGGTGGAGGTGGAGGTGGAGGTGGTCGCGCCGTCGCTCGAAGCCGCAAGAGGCGAGCTCGCCGACGAGGAGCCGCTCGCCGCCCGAAACCGGTAGGCGACCGCGGAGGCGGCGAGTGTCACCCACGCGGGTGCGCCCCGCGAGTGCCTGGCCGGCGCCGCGCCCTGTGCGGCTGTGGTGCCCACCGTCGCCGGACCGCCCGGCGTATCGGAGGACGAAGACGAAGAGGACGAGGAGGAAGCGGAGGAGGGGGTCGCTGTCACGGTGGCGGCCGGTTTCGACCCGGTCGCTGTGGCGGCACGTACGACCCGCACGGAGGAGGCTGCCGGAGGGGGTGTCGTACCAGAGAGTGCCGCCGGAGCCGACAACCCGCCCGCGGTCGCCAAGCTGGCCACGATCCCGAGCACGACCGAGCCCTTCGCCGGCACGCTGGACATAGAGGCGACGGCGGCCTGTCCGAGTGACGTCGACGAGACCTGGGTGATCACCTGCAGGCCCGTCTCGACCGGCGTTCCGGCGATGGCCGAGGCCGTCGGCGAGCCGACCGTGGCGGCGCTCGATACGAGCGCCTGGGAGCCGGCGACGCGAGCGGGGTGCCCGTCAGGAGCAAGGATGCGGCGCAACGCGCTCCGGAGCGGAACGCCGAGCGCGAGGGGGATCGCAGCCAGCACTCCCTTGACCGCGCCCGTGGACTCGAGCGCATGTCGCAGGGCGGCGCGGGCTCGGCGTACACGAGCCCTCGCGTTGTCCTCGCTGATCCCCAGCGCGCCGGCAACCTCCTCGTAGGGCCGACCGTCGACGAGGCGGAGCTCGAAGGCCCGGCGCTGCGCTTCGGGCAGTTCGCTGATCGCCCGCTGCACAGCTGCGAGTGCCACGTGATCAGACGCCTCCAGCTCCCTCGAGTCGGGATGGTTCTCGATCACCCAGTCGGTGAGTGGGGAGGTCCGCTTGCGCCGAGCCGGGATGTCCGCACACACGTGGAGAAGGATGGTGTTCAGCCACGCCGCGAGACGCCAGTCTCCGGTGTCCCCGAAGTGGTCCAGCGCAAGCAGTGCGCGCAGCAAGGTCTCTTGGACGGCGTCCTTCGCGTCCTCGACGTTCCCCAGCCGATGGCGGGCAGTCGCGAGCAGCGAAGGGTAGTGGGACCGGACGATCTCGGCGAACGCCTCGCGATCACCGCGGCGGTGCGCGGTGACCAGTCGGATCGCGGTGGTCTCGTCGATGCTCGCGACATCGGTCGGCGCTAAGGCCATCGCTCGTCTCCCTGGACCGGATCGTCCTGACCCCCTCTGCCGCGGCACGGCCGTGCGAGGCGGTCTCTCCGCTCGAGCCCCATCGACTCCCGTACTGCCGGACTGCGGTGCTGCTCGGGTGCTGCTCGCTGCACGTGCCCTCGCCTGGGATTCCCCCCGACGCGAGCAATCTACTCCGCCTGACGCGCCCCGGGCGGCAATGTCCACCCGAGCCAGGAACGGCCCGACCGGCGCCGTACGTCCTACAGTCGGACGATGGCATCACGGCCCACCTTGATGTGCGTCCACGCGCACCCCGACGACGAGGCGATCTCGACGGGGGGAATCCTCGCCCGCTATTCCGCCGAGGGCGTCACGACCGTCCTCGTCACCTGCACCAACGGTGAGCTCGGCGACGCGCCGGGCGGAGTGAAGCCCGGAGAGCCCGGACATACAGAGAAGGAGGTCGCCTCCCTCCGTCGCCAGGAGCTGGAGGCGAGCTGCGCCGCGCTCGGGGTCGGGCACCTCGAGCTCCTCGGCTACCACGACTCGGGGATGATGGGCTGGACGCAGAACGACGCCGACGAGGCGTTCTGGCGCACCGACGTCCACGAAGCCGCGGAGCGCCTCGCGCGGCTCATGGAGCGGTACCGTCCGCAGGTGGTGGTGACGTACGACGAGAACGGCTTCTACGGCCACCCCGACCACATCCAGGCCCATCGCGTCACCATCGCCGCCATCGAGCGCACCGGCATCCCCGACAAGCTCTACTACCCGGCCATCCCCGCGTCGGCGATCCCGCGCTTCGCCGAGATGCTCGCACGCCGCGGCGTGGAGGTGCCCGCCGAGATCGAAGATGCTCCCTTCGGCACGCCCGACGAGCAGATCGGGGCAGTGATCGACTGCTCGGCGTACACCGCCGCCAAGTTCGCAAGCCTTTCCGCACATTCGAGCCAGGCCGAGAACATCTTCTTCCTCTCCCTCGGCGAGCAGATGTTCGGCGAGGTCTTCTCCCAAGAGGCGTTCGTGCGCGCGAGCGACCGGACGGGCCAGCGGGGCGTCGAGGACGACCTGTTCACCGGGCTTCGCTGAGGGCGTTTCCCCTCCTGCGCAGCCGACCTTCAGCGCCTACCGGCACCGAGCCGGCGAGCTGACCGGGCTCCGATGGATCGTCAGCCGGCTCGCTCGCCGAGCAGCTGCTCCGCGTCGACGATGCGGTAGGCGTACCCCTGCTCGGCGAGGAACCGCTGGCGGCGGACGGCGAATTCCTGGTCGTTCGTGTCGCGCGACACCACCGAGTAGAAATGGGCCTGGCGCCCGTCACGCTTGGGACGAAGCAGCCGTCCGAGCCGCTGCGCCTCCTCCTGACGGCTGCCGAAGGTGCCCGAGACCTGGATGGCCACGCTCGCCTCCGGAAGGTCCACCGAGAAGTTGGCCACCTTGGACACCACGAGCACCGGGATGTCTCCACGACGGAACGCGGCGAAGAGGCGCTCGCGCTCTGCCGTGGCCGTCTCGCCGGTGAGGACGGGCGCGCGCAGCCGCTGCCCCAGGGCCTCCAGCTGATCCAGGAACTGCCCGATGACCAGCGTCGGCTCACCGGCAGCGACCGCCGCCGCGCACAGCGCCTCGACGACCACGAGCTTCGAGCGCGCGGTCGCCCCCGCCCGGTAGCGCTCCGCCGGCTCGGCCAAGGCATAGGCCATGCGCTCCTCGTCGGCGAGCGTCACCCGCACCTCCGTGCACGCAGCGGGGGCGATGTAGCCCTGCGCTTCGACGTCCCGCCACGGCACGTCGAAGCGCTTGGGGCCGATCAGGCTGAAGACGTCGCCTTCCTTGCGGTCCTCGCGCACCAGGGTCGCGGTCAGCCCGAGCCGGCGGCGGCTCTGGATGTCCGCCGTCATCCGGAAGACCGGAGCAGGCAGCAGGTGCACCTCGTCGTAGACGATGAGGCCCCAGTCCTCGGCCGACAGCGCCTCCATGTGCGACATGAGCCGGCCGCGCTTGGCGATCACGATCTGGTACGTCGCCACGGTGACAGGCCGGATCTCCTTGCGCTCTCCGGAGTACTCGCCGATCTCGTCTTCGGTGAGCGACGTGTGGGCCAGCAGCTCCGCCCGCCACTGGCGAGCTGCCACCGTGCTCGTCACGAGGACGAGGGTCCGGCTCGAGACCTTCGCCATCGCCGCCATGGCGACCGCCGTCTTGCCCGCGCCGCACGGCAGGACGACGACCCCGCTTCCCGAGGCCGCGAACGCGTCCGCCGCGTTGCGCTGGTACTCGCGCAACGTGAACGACTCGTCCTCGCGCAGTGCGATCGGGTGCGGGCTGCCGTCGACGTACCCCGCGCGGTCCTCGGCCGGCCATCCGAGCTTGATGAGGGACTGCTTCAGCCGGCCGCGGTGCTCGCGGTAGACGCAGATGGTGTCGGGGTCGATGCGAGGCCCGAGGAGGGGGGCGATCGCCTTCGCGCGGGCCGCTTCCTCGAGCACGGGGCGGTCACTGGTCCTGAGGACCAGGCCGTGCCTGGGGTCGTCTTCGAGCACCAGTCGGCCGTAGCGGCCGATCGTCTCGGAGACCTGTGCGAGGAGCGAGTCGGGAACCGCGAAGCGCGACCATCTCCGCAGCGACGCGCAGACGCTCGCGGCGTCCAGGCCGGCTGCGCGCGCGTTCCACAGGCCGAGCGGCGTCATCCGGTACGTGTGCACGTGCTCGGGAGAGCGCTCCAGCTCGGCGAAGGCCGCGATCTCTCCCCGGCACTGCTCGGCTTCGGGATGGTCGAGCTCGAGGAGCAGCGTCTGATCCGACTGGACGATCAGCGGCCCTCCCGCTGGACGTGCCCCTGCACCATGGTCGTTCACCACACGAGCTCCTCTTCGACATCGGTCAGGACCCTGGCCCAGCCGATCCTCTCCAGCACGTACTTCTGCTCGGACCAGCGCGGCGCGACCTGCGCCAGCATCACCCCGTCCGAGACGTCCAAGACGTCGATCGTCACCTCGTAGGTCTTCCCGGCGGACGACGTGTACGACAGGCGGACGAGCCAGTCCTCCGTCATGGCCAGCTGCAGCAGGTCGAGGACGTCGGCAGACGCGCGTGCGATGTCCGACGGCCGCTCGACCTGCGCGCGAGCCAGCTCGTTGCCGGCACCCCCTGCGCCGGAGAGCTCGACGTCGTCGCCCTCGACGTCCTCGTCGTCGAAGTCGTCGCCCTCGACGTCCTCGTCGTCGAAGACTCCGAGCAGGTCGAACAGCTCGTCCCGGTCACGGGTGGTCTCGAACTGCGGTCTTCGCAGGAGGGTCGGGAGCTCGACACGTGCCGCATGCAGCCCCGGCGCGTTCGCCCGACGCGACGTGGGGCCCGGACCCCCTGGTGACGTCGCCATGAGCGCAGCGGCCAGCGCTCGCGCTCGGTCCCTGCCGCCGCCCGCTCCCGTGTCGGCGCCGTGTGCGGGCAGCCCCCAGCGGTCGACCCGCAGGTCGGCGCCAGTCTCGGCACCCGGCGCGTGCGGACCTCCACGAGGGCGGTCGAGCGACGCCCGCTCGGCGGCGACGGCGCTCCGCACGATCGTGCCATCGGCGGACTCCTCCACCGGGAGGTAGCCCGATGCCCTGAGGGTGCTCAGCACGCTGTGCTCGGGGCTGTCGGAGACGAGGACCGTGGGGGCGATCTGGCGCAACCCGAGCTTGACGAGCTTCTTGGCGCGCAGCACCTCGGTCGCCAGAGCGGCGT
>JAKAQM010000086.1 GCA_021822565.1 Actinomycetes bacterium
GATCTGACAGATGTCGATGCCCGGCCTCTGGGCGCTGTTCGTGTTCTTGATCCTGATCATCGGCTTGCCGACGTACCTCGTCGTCGCCACTCGTCATCCCAGGGGCGGGGGTTCTCGGCGCCGCCCCGGTGGCGGCCCACCCCCCCTTCCGCCTGCAGGTTGGTACCCTGACCCCTCCGGCTCAGGAGGCCGGCGCTGGTGGGACGGGAGGGAGTGGGGCCCTCCGGCCCCCTGACGGTGACATGATCGCTGGACACCTCGGTGATCCGGCCAGTCGAAGGAGGCACGTTGAGCGACTACGACGTACGCATGGTCGTGCTGTCGACCGACGATCTCGACGCATCGATCCGCTTCTACACCGAGACTCTGGGAATGCCCCTCAAGTTCCGGGACGGGTCCCATTTCGCTGCGATCGACGGAGGCTCGATCACGATCGGGCTGGCCACCGCCCTCGACCACCCGATGCCCGGGCAGGTCGTGGTCGGCATCAAGGCCGCGAACGTCGATGCCGCTGCGCAATCCGTCGAAGCCGGGAACGGCGGCGTGGTGAAAGGACCGTACAACGACGCGCACGAGCGTCGCGCGGTCGCCTACGACAACAAGGGGAACGGCCTCGTCTTCTACAGCCCCCTGCCACGCTGAGGGCCGGGCCTCCCCGCGGCGCGCCACCGTGGACCGTGGGCTGTCCACGGCGGGCTGCGCGCAATGGGCCGTGCGAGACGGGCTGTGCGAAATGGGCTGCGCGCGGTGGGCTGTGCGCGCGAGGCGATCAGGCTTCGACGTCCGGTTCCCCGCTCAGGGTGAGCAGCGCCGGGCGCACCTGTGCGCGCAGGCGGAGCGCAGCCTGCCACCCGTCGCCGTCGGGGCGCACCGGCGTGCCGAAGGCGACGTGCGCGCTGCCGCGACGAGGGAACCGGGTGCCAGGGCGGACGATGTCGCGGGTTCCCCTGATCCCGGCCGGGATCACCGGCACGCCCGCTGCGGCCGCCGAGAGGAACGCCCCGAGATGCAGCCGGCGCAAGCCTGGCGCGCGAGCGAGCCCACCTTCGGCGAAGAACACCAGGACAGCCCCCTCCCTCAGCGCCTCGGCGAAGCGCGCGACGTCGTCGCCGGCGCGCGCTCGCTCACCTTGGTGGACGAACTCGCAGCCGAGACGCCGGAGGAACGGGCCCGCAACGCGCTGAGAGGCCAGCTCGCCTCCGGCGACGAAGCGCACGGGGGCGGGTGAAGCCAGGAGGAGCGCGAGGCTGTCGACGAAGCTGGCGTGGTTGGCCACCACGACCGCAGGGGACCGTCCGTCGGGAGGCTCCCCCTCCACCGTGAGGGACAGGCCGCCCAGGCCGAGCAGCGCCCGCCCGGCAGCGCGGACCGCCGCCCAGCGCGCCCGGCGCGTCGGGAGCACCTGGACCATGAGCCAGGTCGGGATGCCGATCAGCACCGCGAGGGCCCAGAGCGCGACCGCCTGCGCGTCCGCCGACAGCGCCTGCTCCCCGCGGGTCACCAGGGGGGCCACCCCCCGGGCCGCGAACCTGAGGAGCTGGCGCCAGGCGGGCGACGGCGGGCGCTCGATCTGCCCGGCCTCGAAGCTGGCGCGGGTCGCCGCGCGGCGGATCTTGCCGCTCGACGTCTTGAGGACCGCCCCGGGTGGTGCCAGCACCACGATGTCGGGCGGAGATCCGAGCACGTCGACCGCCGTGGCGATGATCTGCTGGCGGAGCGCGTCGCGCGACGCCGCGTCGTCGACCCGCGTCTCGGCCACGACCACGAGGCGCTCGGTGCCGAGCGTGGGATCAGGGCTCGAGAAGGCCGCCACGCAGCCGGTCCGAACACCGGGGAGCGCACCCACTGCCTGCTCCAGCTCCTCGGGATGGAGGTTCTGGCCGGCGCGGATGATGATGTCCTTCGCCCGCCCGGTCAGGTACAGCTCGCCTTCCGCCACGTACCCGAGGTCCCCGGTATCGACCCACGGCCCATGGTGGAGGTGACCGGGGTCGTCGCGGTAGTAGCCGGGCGTCGCAGAGGGCCCGGTGAACTCGATCCGTCCCTCGTGGCGGTCTGCGACCTCATGGTCCGCTGCGTCCACGATCCGCACCTGGTAGCCCGGCAGCGGTCGACCGCACGACACGAGCTCCAGGGCGCCTTCGGGCGTTCCGCCGTGTGGCTGGGCGGCGAGGGGCTGGGCGGCGAGGGGCTGGGCGACGCCGGTGCGCACGAGGCTTTCCCGGTCGATGACGTCGACGTGGGGCAGGCTCCCGAGCGAAGGGAAGGTGACCCCCAGGGCTGCCTCTGCCAGGCCGTAGACCGGGAACATCGTCTCGGGCCGGAAGCCGAACCGGGAGAAGCGGTCCGTGAACCGCCGCACGGTGGACGGGAGCACCGGCTCGGCGCCGTTCAGGGCCAGGCGCCAGCTGGAGAGGTCCAGGTTCTCCATCTCCGCGTCGGGGACCCGGAGGCACAGCTCGAACGCGACGTTCGGGGCGGCGGACACGGTGGCGCGCTCCCGGTCGATGGCGCGCAGCCAGCGCGCGGGCCGGGCGAGGAACGCCTGGGGCGGCATCACGACGGGACGGAAGCCGACGACGAGGCTGCCGAACCAGGCACCGATCAAGCCCATGTCGTGGTAGAGCGGCAACCAGCTGACGAAGGTGTCCGCCGGGCCGACCTTCGTGGCGAGGGCCATCGCGCGGATGTTGGCGAGGAGGTGGCGGTGCGCGAGCACCACGCCCTTCGGGTCACCGGTGCTGCCCGAGGTGTACTGCAGCAGCACCGTGTCCTCAGGCCTCACCACGGGGCGCTCGAGCTCGCCGGTCCCCGCTGCCTCCAGCTCCTCGACGGAGGTCACCGTTCGAAGGGTGGGAACGTACGACGCGACCAGGTGTGCCAGCATGCGCGCGCTCGGCACGGTCACGAGCACGCTCACCTGGGCGTTCCCGAGGATCGCCGCCTGCCGGCGAAGGTGGTCCTCGAGACCGGACGGACGGCTCGGCGGGTAGATGGGCACGGCGATCGCGCCGGCGAACACGACGCCGAGGAGGGCGACGAAGTACGCGCGGCTGGTCGGCAGCATGATCGCGACCCGATCGCCCACCTGGACGCCGCCGTGCTGGAGCCCGCTCGCCACGGCCGAAGCCGCGTCGGAGAGCTCCCGGTACGTGTACTGCGCGGACGCCCCCTCGTCGACGGGGTCACCCGCATCGGGGATGTGGAGCAGCAGGAGAGCGGTGTCGTCGGGGTGCGTCCTCAGGTGCCAGTCGAACGCCGCGTCGAGCGTGTCCGCCGCGTCGAGCGTGTCCGCCGCGTCGAGCGTGGCAGGCTCGGCGGGCGTGGCGGGCTCGGCGGGCGTCATCACCGCCCCTCCCCGATCCCGGCCGACCGGCTCCGAGGGACGACCGGGCTGAGCCTGCGGCACGGCACCTGGCGGGTGCTCGGCGCTCGGCGCCGCCGGACGCCCTCCGCGGTCGCCTGATCGGCGGGAGAGCTCCACTGCGACCAGCCAGTCGCGAGGGGTGGGAGCGTCGAGAACACGATCGGCAAGCCTCACGTCGAACTGCTCCTCGATGCGATCCCGGAGCTCCACACGGGCGAGGCTGTCGAGACCGAGATCCTCTTCCAAGCGACTGTCGAGCCGGACCGCGACGACCGGGGTGCCAGGTCGGAGGTCGTCGAGGACGGCACGGAACGTCTCGAGGAGCTGGGCCTCTTCGCCTTCGCCGACCGCTGAGCGGCTGACGACCGGATCGGTCATCTCACGCTCAGCTCGCTCGCACGGTGGGGAGCATCTGTGCGCAGCGTAACCGCCGAGAGCTTCCGACAGGCCTCGGGGCGCCGGGGGGACGCGGGAGGGCGCCGCGCGGCCTACGCTGTGTGCAGCCCTGCATTCGCCGGTCCCCTGCGAGCCACTTCGGACCGGGTCCCGCTCTCATCCAGACCCACACCACACCGTGCGATGACCGACCCCGCCCGAGGGACATGAGCGCCGTATCCGCTGGAGCAATCGAAGCGGCATCCGAGAGGTCGACCGAGCCGGAGCTCGTCCACGTTCCCCGGGGAGCGGAGCTGGTCTTCGTGCCGGCCGATCCGCCACGGGCCGGGTCCTTCGCGTGGTACGAGCCGAGCGGCTCGGCCGACGGCGCCACGAGCACCCACCTCGACGTCGTGGTGCCGGCGGGCTCACGGGTACGGCGGCGGCGGGTGGCAGCGACCCAGCTCTCCTTGGCGGACGCCATCGCCGTCTTGGGCGAGCTCGAACGACGCCCCGACAGCGTGGCTGCGCCGGCGAGCGCTCGGGCCTGGGCGCGGGCGCTGACTGCCGGGCTCGTGCTCGTCGCCCGGGGGCGGCTCTACCCGACGGTCTCTTCGGCCGGGTTCGACGCCTGGGCAGCCGGCCCGCTCGACGCAGGTGACCGGCAGCTGCTCTCCGACCTGGCCGCAGCGTTCCCGGCGGCGGCGCACGCCTTGTGGGTGCCAAGGTCGCGGCCGCTCGCGATGGCCAGCCCCGATCGCCTCGTGCGGTCCCTGTGGGACGCGCTGGCCGACACGCTGGCCCGCAGTGCCGCTGCCCCGCTCGTCGCCGGCAGCGACCTATTCGCCGCCACCGCGCCACAGCGTGCCAGCCACCTGGCCACGTGGCTGGGCGAATGGTCGTCGGGGTTCGAGGGCGGGGCGGACGTGGCCCTTCGCATCGAGCTCGACGGCGGGCTGCCGCCGACGATGCCGGCCACCGGTCGCGTCGACGCTGCGCTCCCCGGCGCCGATCCGTCACAGGTGACCGCGCACGCTGTCGTCCAGGTCGCCAGCCGCGTCGACCCGTCGCTGGTCGTGGACGCGGACCGGGTGTTCGGTGCGCCGGCGGCGCTCGCCGCTCGCTTCGGAGACGACGTGGAGACCGACGTGCTGCGCGCGCTGCGCCGCGCCGCCCGAGCGTGGTCGCCCTTGGCCGAGCTCCTCGCCCGACCGGTGCCCGATCGTCTCGAGCTGAGCGACGACGACCTGTCGGACCTGCTCGGAGACGCCGCCGCGGACCTTGGTGGCGCGGGGATCTCGGTGCTGTGGCCGGCTGGGATGTTCACCGACGGGGTGCGGCTCACCGGGTCGATCGGCTCGCCCGGTGCGGTCGCCGGGTCCGGCTTCACCCTCGACGAGCTGGTGTCGTTCCGCTGGCAGGCGACGCTCGGCGGCGAGGCGCTCTCGGAGGACGAGGTGGCGCTCCTCGCCGAGGCCAAACGCGGCGTGGTCCGGCTCCGAGGACGGTTCGTGGCCGTCGACCCCTCGCTGGTGGAGCGGCTGCGGCGCCGGCCGCCTCGCGCGCTCAGCGCTGTGGAAGCACTCGCAGCCGTGCTGTCGGGCACGGTGGACATCGGCGGGGAGCTCGTGGAGGTGACCGCCCAGCCGCAGCTCGCCGACCTGGCCGAGCGGCTGCGGCGAGCGGCCGGCGTCTCCGGCGATACCGACGACGCGGTGCCGGCTCCGAGGGCGCTGCGCGCCGAGCTGCGCCCCTACCAGCAGCGGGGGCTCGCCTGGCTGGCCGAGATGACCGGCACCGGGCTGGGCGGCTGCCTGGCCGACGACATGGGACTGGGCAAGACCCTCCAGGTGATCGCCCTGCACCTGCACCGGGCAGAGCGCCAGCTCGGCCCGACGCTCGTGGTCTGCCCCACCTCGCTGCTCGCCAACTGGGAGCGCGAGGTACGGCGCTTCGCCCCTTCGGTGCCGGTGCGCCGGCACCACGGCCCGAGCCGCACCCTCGAGGGCCTCGCCGCCGACGAGCTGGTGATCACCAGCTACGGGGTGGCCCGCTACGACGCCGCCGAGCTCGGTGCAGCAGGGTTCTCCCTCGTGGTGGCCGACGAGGCGCAGCACGCCAAGAACCCGGCCACCGCCACGGCGCGGGCCTTGCGCAGCATCACCGCCCCGGCCCGCATCGCCCTCACCGGCACCCCGGTGGAGAACCGGCTGGCGGACCTGTGGTCGATCCTCGACTTCACCACCCCCGGCCTGCTCGGTCCGCTGGAGCGCTTCGCCCGCACGATCGCCACCCCCATCGAGCGCTACCACGACCCCGACGCCACGGCCCGCCTGGCCCGCATCGTCCAGCCCTTCCTCCTGCGCCGGCGAAAGACCGACCCCGACATCGCCCCCGACCTTCCGGCTCGGACCATCAGCGACCTGCCCGTCGCGCTCAGTCGTGAGCAGGTCGAGCTCTACGAGGCGGTCGTCCGCGAGGCGATGGCGGTGATCGAAGGAAGCGAGGGCTTCGAGCGCCAGGGCCTGGTGCTCAAGATGCTCACGGCGCTCAAGCAGATCTGCAACCACCCGGCGCAGTACCTCCACCAGCCAGGGCCGCTGACTGGGCGGTCCGGCAAGCTGGCCGCGTTGGAGGAGCTCGTGACGGTGATCGCCAGCGAGGGCGAGTCCGTGCTCGTCTTCAGCCAGTTCGTGGAGTGCCTCGGCCTGCTCGAAGCGCGCCTCGGCGAGCTCGGTGTCGGCTGCCTGCTCCTCCACGGCAGAGTGCCGGCGCGGCGTCGGGCGGAGATGGTCGACGAGTTCCAAGCCGGGCGGGTGCCCGTGTTCCTGCTCTCGCTCAAGGCCGGCGGCGTCGGGTTGAACCTCACGCGGGCCAGCCATGTCATCCACTTCGACCGGTGGTGGAACCCCGCGGTCGAGGACCAGGCCACCGACCGGGCCCACCGCATCGGCCAGACCCAGGCGGTGCAGGTCCACCGCCTGATCGCCGAGGGCACCCTCGAGGACCGCATCGCCAAGCTGATCGAGGGAAAGCGGGAGCTTGCCGAGTCGGTCGTGGGCGGTGGGGAGGCCTGGATCGGCCAGCTCTCCGACGCAGAGCTGGCCTCGCTCGTGCAGCTGGGGAGAGCCTCGTGACCTCGCGGCGAGCCGGTGGATGGTCCGGCGACTGGCCCGAGCACCGCCCCCGGCGCCCCGGGCCGGGTCAGCGCCGGCCCGGACGGCGGCCCTTCGGCGCCACCTGGTGGGGACGGGCATGGGTCGACGCGCTCGAGGGCCGGGCCAGCCTCGACCCGAACCGGCTGCCTCGGGGCCGGACCTACGCGCGGGGCGGCGCCGTCGGTGACCTGGTCCTGACCGCCGGCCAGATCACCGCTCCGGTGCAGGGCTCGCGCAGGACGCCGTACCGGGTGACGGTGCGGGTGCGGACGTTCGACGACGCGGCATGGGCGGCGGTGCTCGACGCGTTCGCCTCCGCGATCGGCCACACCGCGGCACTGCTCGACGGGGAGCTTCCCCCCGAGGTGGCCGCCGACGCCGCCGGGGCAGGCTACGACCTGCTGCCCGGGCCCGGGGAGATCCAGCCCCGGTGCACCTGCCCGGACTGGGCAGACCCGTGCAAGCACGCGGCTGCCGTGTGCTACCTGGTCGCCGACGCCCTCGACGCGGACCCGTTCGGGATCCTCCTCCTGCGCGGCCGGAGCCGGGCCGAGGTGCTCGCCGGGCTGCGGGCCCGCCGAGCGTCGCCGGAGGGCGAGCGCGACACCGACGACGCGCGATCGCCAGAGGCCGTGGCCGACCCGGGCGTCCCTGCCGCCGACGCCTGGCGGCGAAGTGCGCTGTCCGGCGCGGGCAATGCCGGCGGTGCGCAGCCCGCAGGAGGTGCCGGCGGCACGGACCCAGCAGGAGGTGCTGGCGACCGGGAAGAGGCAGGCGGGCGTGCGACGTTGCCGCTCGTGCCGCTCCCGCCGAGCCACCCGGGTCGCCCGCCGCTCTTGGTCGGAGAGCCGCCGGCCGGCGTGGACGTCGACCCGGCGGGCCTGCGTGCCGTCGCGGCCGACGCCGCCGCCCGGGCGCTGCACCTGGCGGGGGGCGGCACCGACCATGCACTCGACCTCACGCGTGACGCCGACCTGGCCCGGCGGGCAGCCGCGCTGGTCGGTCCGAGCGCGCCAGAGAGCGTCGACCTCGCCACGCTCGCCGCGCGCACCAGCCTGTCTCCTCGCCAGCTCCTGCGCCGGGCGCTCGCCTGGCAGGCCGGCGGTGCCGCGGCGCTCGACGTGCTGGAGGAGCAGTGGGATCCAGGCCCCTCCGCCATGGCGGAGGGACGGGACCTTCTCGGAGAGCACGCAACCCTTCGCCGAAACCGGCTGACCGCCGCTGACCGCCAGCTGCGCCTCGGCCGCGACGGGTGCTGGTACCCGTACCGCAAGGCCTCCGACGGTGGCTGGGATCCCGACGGTCCCGGGCTCCCCGCCGGTGCCGCCGCGCCGATCGGTGCCCGAGCCGGCTCGGCGAACGGCACAGACGACGACCTGGACGTGGACTGATCCCCGATCTTCAGGTTCTCGAACCTACGGAGAAGTTCCGGCCACATCGAACCACTGTGCCTCGTGAGGGGCTCGATCGGACGGCTTCTGCGCCCCGAACGGCTGGCCCTACGAGGGCCCAGGACGCGGTGGAGATCGTGAGGGTGTTCTCCGACCGGCTCCCCCAGACGCCTGCTCCGCGCTCGGGACGCGCCCGTGACCGGGGCGACCGATCGAGCGTGGCCCACCCACTGGGCCGTATCGCACGAACGAGGATCGGCTCGCGCACCCGGGAGCGGACCCGCCCACCGACGCGATCAGGGCCTCGACGAGATGCGCCGGCGGAGGTCCGCGACCCTCTCCTTGAAATACGGCTGCGCGACCGACCACAACTGGACGCGGAGCTCCTCCTCGAGCACGGCCTCGTAGGTGTCAGGCCCTTCGTAGGCTCTCGCGAGCGTGGACTTGGTCCTCGCCAGCAGCTCCGTCGGCGCAGACGCGGCGCGCGCGGCGAGCTCGTGGGCGACTGGGAGCAGCTCGTCGCTCGGGACGCAGCGGTGGGCGAGGCCGATCCGCTCCGCCTCCTGGCCGTTCCTCACCTCGCCAGCGAGGAGAAGCGCCGCCGCGGTCGGGTAGGGCACGGCACGGCGCAGCAGCCACGTGTGCCCGCCACCGGGATGGAGGCCGAGGGCGAGGAAGCGAGCGTCGAACCTTGCTTCGGGGGCAACGAGACGGAGGTCGCAGGCCAAGGCCAGGTTCATCCCTGCGCCGACCGCCGCTCCGTTCACCGCCGCGATGGTGAGCATCGAGCTGCGCACGATCCGCTGGAACCCCGCATAGATCGAGCGAAGTCCCGCCTCGTCCGATCCCTCGAGCTGCGCGAGGTCTGCGCCCGCACAGAAGGCAGGTGGCGCACCGGTCACCACGAGCACGCGCACGTTCCCTGACGATTCCATGACCTCGAGGGAGCGGACCAGCTCGGCAGAGGACTCGACCGAGAGCGCGTTGCGGCGGGCCGGATCGTCCAGGACGAGCGTGGCGTACGGCCCGTGGTCCTCGACGCGGATCACCGGACGGTCCGACACAGGGTCCGAGCGCGCGTGACGGAGCCGTCACCCGTGGTGTCCGTCATGCCGATCCCACCCTCTTCCCGATAAAGACCTCGCCGACCTGCTCGCTGTGGAGGATATCGAGACCGTTCCCCGACAGCACGTTCTTGCGACGAGAACCGTGGCGTCGTCGGCCACCCCGCGCCGCCCGAGCTCCGACTCTGCCCCCAGGCCCGCCGGGCCGCCTCCGACGACCACGCCCTCGGTCGCACGAGGAGGTCACGCATGACGCTGGTAGGTTGGCGATGCACCGCAGGCGACGCAGGGACGGGGCTCGCTTCGTCGCTCGTGCCGATCGTCGCGACCAACAGACGAGGTCCTCCTATGCGCGTGATCGCCCTCGAAGAGCACTACACGACCGCCATGCTCCCGGCGGTCGGCACCATGCGACGTCCCGACATCGGTCCCAAGCTGGAAGACCTCGGCGCTGGACGGCTCGCCGACATGGACGCGGCCGGGATCGACCTGCAGGTCCTCTCGCCGTCGTCTCCGGGCACCTTCCTCGACGACCTCGCCTTCTCGCCGGTCTTCGCGTGCGCCGAGAGCCTGGGGGTGCCCGTGTACCTCCATCCCACCCCGCCGACCCCCGCGGTCTTCGACGCGTACTTCTCCGGTCTTCCGGGCTGTACGGGTGAGGTGCTCGCCGGCGCGGCGTGGGGATGGCACGCAGAGACGGGCCTGCACGCGCTGCGCCTCGTCCTCGGGGGGTCTTCGACCGCTTCCCGAGGCTCGAGGTGGTGATCGGGCACATGGGCGAGAACATCCCGTTCTCGCTCGCCCGAGCCGATTCGGTGCTCTCACCGGCGGCCACCCACCTGAAGCGCCGGGTAGCCGAGTACTTCCACGAGCACTTCTACATCACGACGAGCGCCTACTTCACCCTTCCACCGTTCCAGTGCGCCCTGGGCGTGTTCGGCATCGACCGGCTCCTCTTCTCGGTGGACTATCCCTTCTCCGACAACCTCGACGCGAGACGGTTCCTCGACAACGTGCCACTCAGTCCGGGCGACCTGGAGAAGCTGGCGCATGGGAACGCCGAGGCGCTGCTCGGCCTCTGACGATCATCCTCTGCGCAGAGCTGAACGACTCTCGAAGAACCTTGGACTTGGAAAGGAAAGAGACGATGCGAGACGCGGTCATCTGCGAACCCTTGCGCACCGCGGTCGGCGGCTACGGCGGGTCGTTCCGCGACACCCCGCCGGCCGAGCTCGCGACCGCCGTCGTCACTGCGGTCATGGCACGTACCGGTATCCCGCCCGCGCTTGTCGACGAGGTGGTGCTCGGCCAGTCCTACGCGAACGGCGAGTCCCCGGCGATCGGGCGGCTCGCGGCGCTCGACGCCGGGTTGCCGATCGAGACGGCAGGCATGCAGATCGACCGCCGGTGCGGCTCAGGCCTCCAAGCCGTCGTGGTCGCAGCGATGGAGGTCCAGACCGGCGCCGCAGACCTCGTGCTCGCCGGGGGCGTGGAGAGCATGAGCCAAGCGGAGTACTACACGACCGCCATGCGGTGGGGGTCGAGAGCAGGAAACGTGGAGCTGCTCGACCGCCTGGCGCGCGGCCGGGTGACGGCCGGGGGGGCTCGCCATCCGATCCCCGGCGGGATGATCGAGACGGCTGAGAACCTGCGCCGCGAGTACGGCATCGGCCGGCGAGAGCAGGACGAGCTCGCGCTGGGCTCCCACGAACGCGCCGTCGCAGCGCAGAAGGCGGGGATCTTCGCCGAGGAGATCGTCCCGATGACGGTGCGTCGCGGCCGCGAGGAGATCCTCGTCGACACCGACGAGCATCCTCGTGCCGACACGACGCTCGACGCCCTCGCTGCGTTGCGGCCGGTGCTGCAGCGCCAGGATCCCGAGTCGACCGTGACGGCTGGCAACGCCTCGGGACAGAACGACGGAGCGGCGGCATGCGTCGTGACGCATCCGGACCTCGCCAGGGACCTCGGCCTGCGACCGCTCGGCCGCCTCGTCTCGTGGGCCGTCGCCGGCGTGGAGCCCGAGCGCATGGGCATCGGGCCCGTGCCGGCAAGTGCCAAGGCGCTCGGCCGCGCCGGTCTGTCCCTCGCCGACATGGACCTGATCGAGCTGAACGAAGCGTTCGCAGCCCAGGTGCTCGCCGTCTTGCGGGAGTGGAAGCTCTCCGACGACGGGCTCGAGCGCCTGAACGTGCACGGATCGGGCATCTCCCTCGGCCACCCCATCGGCGCGACCGGGGCTCGCATCCTCACCACCCTCCTGCGAGAGATGGACCGCCGACAGGCACGCTTCGGCCTCGAGACGATGTGCATCGGCGGCGGCCAGGGGATCGCCGCGGTGTTCGAGCGCGTGGAGTGAGCGTCGGCGTTCGCTGCAAAGGGGCTGAGGGGTCCAACTTTCTCGTCGACGACTTGGCCGGCACCGGTGGTCGGGGCGGCGAGGCTCCTCGCCCGTGGGATTGCGGCGTCGAAGGGAGGCATCGCCGAGGTGCTGCGAGCCCCTGCCTCAGACCCGCACCGAGAAGAGCTGGGCCCACCTGGACCGACGGCGTTCTCGATGAGCACGGGTCGCGCACAGGCCCGGCACTCAGCCTCCACAGCCCGGTGACGCATCGTCCCGCGGCCCA
>JAKAQM010000087.1 GCA_021822565.1 Actinomycetes bacterium
GCGCTTCGGGTTTCACGAGCTTCGAACGTACGCGCATGGTGTGACGCGATGGCCCGGCCATCGGCTGGTTCTTGGAGCCCGAGCCGATTTCGATCCCCCTCGACTGTCCGCCAAGCGTGCGGGCCTGACCAGCATCGACGCGATGCAAATTTCGAGTGGAGGCGAGGGGACTCGAACCCCCGGACCTCTTGACTGCCAGTCAAGCGCTCTACCAGCTGAGCTACGCCCCCGGGTGCGAGTCGCGAGCGTACCAGCCGAGCGAGGGACGCGACGTGCCTCCGCCGGTCCCGTAGACGAACGCCGGCACCGTGCACGGGGGCGCTCCGGTCACCCGGCGGTAGCATCACCGCCCATGGCGAGGGCCTACGACGTGCAGACGGTCGAGAAGAAGTGGCAGGCGCGGTGGCAGGACGAGGGGACCTACGAGGTCGACAACGACGACCCTCGCCCCGCCTTCTACGCCCTGTGCATGTACCCGTACCCGTCAGGGCCTGCCCACCAGGGCCACGTGCGGAACTACACGTTCGGCGACCTCGTGGTGCGCTACCAGACCATGCGGGGCAAGGCGGTCCTGTCCCCGCTGGGCTTCGACTCGTTCGGGCTGCCGGCGGAGAACGCCGCGATCCGTACCGGGACGCATCCCCGTGTGTTCACCGACGCCCGCATCGCGGAGCTGAAGGAGTCCCTCGTCCGCCTCGGCGCCGTCTACGACTGGCGGCGTGAGGTCCGAAGCCACGACCCCAGCTACATCCACTGGACGCAGCTCATCTTCCTGCGCCTCTTGAAGGCGGGCCTCGCCTACCGCGCTCTTGCGCCGGTGAACTGGTGCCCGGGCTGCCAGACCGTTCTCGCCAACGAGCAGGTGCTGGCCGACGGCACGTGCGAGCGGTCAGGAGACGTCGTGGTGACCCGCGACCTCGAGCAGTGGTTCTTCAAGATCACCTCCTACGCCGACGAGCTGCTCAGCGGCCTCGACACGCTCGAGTGGCCCGAGCGCGTGAAGGTGATGCAGCGCAACTGGATCGGCCGCTCAGAAGGGGCGGAGATCGACCTTGCTGTGGCGGGACGCCCGGACGTCACGCTCAGGGTCTTCACGACGAGGCCCGACACCATCTTCGGGATGACCTACGCGGTCATGGCGCCCGAGCACCCGCTCGTGGACGAGCTCACGACGGCGGAGTGCCGAGCGGCGGTCGAGGAGCTCCGTGCCCGAGTCGCCTCCGAGACCGAGATCGAGCGGACGGCGAGCACCGAGGGCGGCCCCGCGCTCGAGAAGCGCGGCGCATTTACGGGAAGCCACGTCGTCAACCCCTTCAGCGGCGAGAAGGTCCCCGTCTACGTCGCTGACTACGTCCTCATGGGCTACGGCACCGGGGCGATCATGGCCGTTCCGGCAGAGGACCAGCGCGACTGGGCGTTCGCGAGGCTCCATGGCCTCCCGATCGTGCGCACCGTGGAGCCGCCCGAGGGATGGGAAGCGCAGGGTGGCGCGGCCTACTCGGGCGACGGGGTGAAGGTGAACAGCGGTTTCCTCGACGGGCTGGAGGTCGCCGAGGCGAAAGAGGTTGCGATCGCCCACCTCGAGCGCGAGGGGCGGGGCCGGCGCAAGGTCAACTACCGCCTGCGGGACTGGCTCGTGTCGCGCCAACGGTTCTGGGGCTGCCCCATCCCGATCGTCCACTGCCCGGTCCACGGCGCCGTCCCGGTGCCCGAGGACCAGCTCCCCGTGCTCGCTCCCGACGACGTGGAGTTCCTCCCCACCGGACAGTCGCCGCTCGCGCACCACGAGGGGTTCAAGCGCACCGTCTGCCCGATCGGGGGCGAGCCTGCCGAGCGCGAGACCGACACGATGGACACGTTCGTCGACTCGAGCTGGTACTTCTTGCGGTTCTGCGACCCGTTCGACGATGAGGCGCCATTCGGCGCGGCGGCCGTCGTCCACTGGATGCCGGTGGACCAGTACATCGGCGGTATCGAGCACGCGATCCTGCACCTCATGTACGCGCGGTTCTTCACGAGAGCCCTCATCGACGTCGGGCTCGCGCCCCCCGAGCTTCCGCGCGAACCGTTCAGCCGACTGTTCACCCAGGGCATGATCCGGATGGACGGCTCCAAGATGTCCAAGTCCAAGGGCAACCTGATCGCTCCTGCGCGCTACTACGAGAGCGTCGGCGCGGACGCGCTTCGGCTCTTCCACCTCTTCGTCGGCCCGCCTGCAGACGACTTCGACTGGACCGAACAGACCGACGAGGTCATCGAGGGCTGTGGCCGCTTCCTCGACCGCCTGTGGCGCCTCGCCGAGGTGGCGGGCGAAGCGGGCCGGTCAGGGGCGCTGCGAGAGGCCGACGTGGAGCTGCGCCGTGCGACCCACCGGACCATCCAGAAGGTGACTTCGGACATCGAGCGGTGGTCGTACAACACGGCGGTCGCGCACTGCATGGAGCAGGTCAACCTGCTCCGGGACTATGCCCGGGAGGACCCCCATGCCGATGTGCTCGGAGAAGCTCTGGACGCGCTGCTGCACCTGCTCGCGCCCATGGCTCCGCACGTGACCGCCGAGTTGTGGGAGCACCGCCACGGCGACCGGCTCCACGCTCGCTCCTGGCCTGGTTTCGACCCGGCGCTCGTGGCCGAAGAGACCGTCACGATGGTCGTCCAGGTGGACGGCAAGGTCCGTGACCGCCTCGACGTCCCAGCCACGATCAGCGACGACGAGGCTCGCGCCCGGGCACTGGCCTCCGCTCGGGTCGTCGAGGCGGTCGGCGCTGCACCGCCGGCGCGGGTCATCGTGCGGGCGCCCCGCCTCGTGAACGTCGTCACGACGACTGCGTGAACCTGGCGATCACCGACGCCATGGCAGGCGCGGGCAGCGCGGCGTAGAAGCTGAAGCGGTCCACGAGACCGCCCCAGCGTTCGAGCACCGCTGCGGCGACGCGGTCGAGGGGCGCGACGACCGCGAAGGTCTGGAGGACCTGGTCGTCGATGAGCTCGCCCATCGCGTCCCACTCGCCGCGCCTGGAGCGGGTGTGCAGCTCCGCTTGGAGCTCTTCCCAGCCGTGCAGCTCGAGGACCGGACGGTAGGCGGGCGTCGAGCCGTAGAAGGCGAGCTGCGCCTTCGCGGTCTTGGCGCTGGCGGCCATCTCCTCCTCGGTCGACCCGGTCACGACGAACCCGGGGAGCGCGACCACGAGGTCGCGACGCGTCTTCCCCGCTTTCGCCGCGCCGCGCTCGAGCGCCGGGATGCTCACCTCGCGCAGGTAGCGCGCCGTGGTGAACGGGTGGACGAGAAGCCCGTCGCCCGCCTCACCGGCGACCTCCGCCATGTGCGTGCCCACCGCGCCGAGCATGATCTTCGGGTTGCCGTACGGGTTGGGCCCCGGATCGAAGAACGGCGTCATGAGCGTGTGCGTGTAGAAGTCGCCCCTGAAGTCGAGCGGGGTGCCGGTCTCCCAGGTCCTCCAGATCGCGCGGATCGCAAGGATGAGCTCGCGCATGCGCGGGGCGGGGTGGGACCACGGCATCGAGTACCGCTTCGTGATGTGGGGCTTGACCTGGGAGCCGAGACCGAGGATGAATCGGCCTCTGGAGAGCTGCTGGAGGTCGTTCGCCGACATGGCGAGCGTCATCGGGTTGCGGGCGAAAGCGACCGCGATGCCCGTCGCGAGCTCCATGCGGTCGGTCGCGTCCGCCGCCACCGCGAGGGGGATGAACGGATCCCGCCCCGTCTCCGCACACCACGCACCGTCGTAGCCGGCCTCTTCGAGCTGCCGCGCGGAAGCGGCGATCCCCGAGGGATCGAAGGCGATCGCACCGTCGATCTTCACGTTCGCCCCTCCGCCCTTCGCCGCGTCAGCGGTCCTCGCCGCGAAGGAAGCGCTCGAGCTCTGCGGCAAGCTCGTCGGCGGAAGGGACCTCTTCCAAGCCGAGGGCGTTCCCCTCGGAGCTGTCGATCACCTCTTCGAGCTTGGCGACCATGGCCACGTGCTCAGGGTTCCCTGCGATGAGCTCGTCGACTTGGCCGCGCGCGCGATCGCCTGCGGCGCGCAGGACCGTGGAGTCGAGCTGGAGCCCGGACACCGCGGCGAGCCCTTCGACCAGGGCGGCGCTCGCCATGGGGAACGGCATCGCCGAGACGTAGTGGGGGACTCGCGCCCAGAGGCTCACGGTCGGGATGTGCGCCTCGCCGAGCGCGAGCTCGAGAGCGGAGAGGACGCCTGCAGGGACTTCGAGCTCACCTTGGACGACGCCGATCTGCGCGGCGAGATCTGCCGAGCCTGCCGGTGCGGTTGCCGCGAGCCGGACCGGGCGCGTATGGGGCGCTGCGGCGGGGAAGGCGCCCATGCCGACGACCAGGCGGACACCGTGCCGCAGTGCGAGCTGGACCACTGCGGCGACGAACTCGCGCCAGTGGTAGTCGGGCTCCGGGCCGACGAGGTAGAGCACGTCGGCACCGGTCTGGTCGTGCCCGTGGCGCAGCTGGGTTCGTGGCCACTCCAGTTCGGTCGTGATGCCGTCGACGATGCGGACCAACGGGCGCCGGGCGCGAAGGTCGAGGAAGTGGTCGCTGTCGAAGGTGGCCACTCCCGTCGTGGGCGGGTGCTCGGTGAGCGACGCGACCGCGTTGGCCGCTCCGAGGCCGGCGTCGACCCAGCCCTCCATGGCCACGACCAGGACGGGCGCGTTCAGCACCGGAGACGTGTGCACCTCGAAGAGCTCGCTCACCAATCACCGAGGGTAGTGGCAGCGAGCTGGACCAGCCGACCGAGGGAGCTGGGGCCTCTCCACGACGCCCGGGCAGGTAGGGTCGGTGGCGATGCCAGACGTCACCGACGCCACGTTCCAGACCGAGGTCCTCGAGCGCTCCAAGACGGTGCCCGTCGTCGTCGACCTGTGGGCGCCGTGGTGCGGACCTTGCCGGACGCTGGGTCCGATGCTCGAGCAGGCGGTCGCGGCGACCGGCGGGGCGGTCGAGCTCGCCAAGGTCAACGTCGACGAGAACCCTCAGGTGGCCGCGACGTTCCGCGTGCAGTCGATCCCCGCTGTCTTTGCTCTTCGCGACGCGCAGGTGGTCGACGGGTTCATCGGGGCCGTTCCGCAGGCGCAGGTCCAAGCGTTCGTCGGCCGGCTCGCTCCGGCAGAGCCCAGCGAGGTCGACCTGCTCGTCGCGGCCGGGGACGAGGAGTCGCTGCGCAAGGCCCTCGACATCGAGCGCGACAACCCCGGTGCGGTCGTGGCACTGGCGAGGCTCCTCGTCGACAAGGGCGACGCCGACGAAGCCCTGGAGCTCCTCGCGCGCGTCCCCGAGACTGCTGATGCGCGAGCTGTGGCGGCGCAGGCGCGTCTGGTGGCGCGAGGCGTTCCCGTCGACCGGGGCGCTGACGTCACGGCGGTCCTCGACGGGCTGCTCGATCGTGTGCGAGACGACGAGGGCGCCCGACAGGAGCTCCTCGACCTGCTCGAGACCCTCGGTCCCGACGACCCGCGTACGAGCGAGTACCGAAGAGCGCTCGCCAGCCGCCTGTTCTGATCGGCGGATCTCACCGGCGAGGCTTCTCGGAAGCCTCCGAGCGATCAGGATCCCCGGATCACCACGTCGATCGAGGGTGCGAGGTCATCGAGGTCGATACCTCCCTTCTCGAGGATGGGCTTCAGCTCGTCGGGGGGGAGCGGGCGGGCGAGCAGGAATCCCTGCCCGCGCCGGCAGCCCAGCCGCACCAAGGTCGCCAGGTCGTCCAGCCGTTCGATCCCCTCGCCGACCACGTCGAGGTCGAACGCGCGGGCGAGCCGAACGATCGTGTCCACGATGGCCTGGTCCGTCGGGTCGTTCGCAAGGCCGTCGACGAACTCGCGGTCGATCTTGAGCACGTCGACCGGGAGGGATCGCAGCTGGCTCATCGAGCTGAACCCCGTGCCGAAGTCGTCGATCGCGAGCTTGACTCCCATCGAGCGGAGGTCCTGCAGCACGCGCACTGCCTGGTCGACGTCGGCGATGACCGCCTGCTCGGTGATCTCGAGGCAGAGCACCTCGGGCGGAAGGCCTGACGTGTGCAGGCAGTCTGCGATCGAACGCACGAGCCCTGCGATCCCGAGCTGTGCCGGGGACATGTTGACGCGCACGACCATGTCCAGCAGGCCGTAGACGTGCCGCCACTCGGCGAGCTGCGCGCATGCCTTCGCGAGCACCCAGCGGTCGATGTCGATGATCAGGTGCGTTTCCTCGGCGATCGGCACGAACTTCCCGGCCTCCACGAATCCCTCGCCTGCGCGGAACCAGCGCACGAGGGCTTCGGCCGCGAGCAGCGTGCCCGTCTCGAGATCGAACTCCGGCTGGTACATGACCCGAAGGGCGTCCTCGTCGAGCGCCTGGCGGAGCAGGAGCTCGATGGTCGAGCGCTGGGCGACGCTCGCCTCGAGCTCGCGGTCGAACACCACGGCGCGGTTGCGCCCCTGCGCCTTGGCCGCGTAGAGCGCGATGTCCGCCTGACCGAGGAGGTCTTCGGCGGTCACGCCGGCATCCTCCGTGATCGCGATGCCGACGCTGGCGGTGTGGGCCACCCGTTGACCGCGAACGTCGATCGGCTGCTCGATGAGCTCGAGCAGCCGGTTCGCGGCGGCGACCGCCCCCAGCTCTCCGTCGGCGTCGTCGAGCACCACGACGAACTCGTCGCCCCCGAGCCGGGCGGCGAAGTCGGCGGGTCGTAGCGACGTACGGATGCGGTCCGCGATCACCCCGAGCACCGTGTCGCCGGCGATGTGTCCGAGCTGGTCGTTCATGACCTTGAACCGGTCGAGGTCGATGAAGATGAGCGCCGTGGACCCGTTCCTCGCGACCTGGCGCTTGCCGACCTCCTCCAGGAGCGCGCGGCGGTTCGGGAGCCCGGTCAGGTCGTCGGTCAGCGCGCTGTAGCGGAGCCGCTCCTCGGCGTCGACGCGGTGCAGCAGCTGGACCAGCAGCGACGCCATCGCCCGCAGCGCGTTGATCTCGTGCTCCGACCACGTGTAGGGGGTCAGGTAGATGAAGGCGAGGATGCCCTCGGTCACGTCCCCGTGGACGAGGGGAACGGCTGCGCCGGTGAACTCGTCCGGCTGGCCCGCGTCCCGGACTCGCTGGAGGTACCGCTCGTCGGTCTCCGCCGAGTTCCGTACGATGAACGGGACCTTCAAGTCCTTGGTCGCGGCGAAGATCGGGTCTGCGTCGAACGGCACGATGCCGAGCGGGTCCTCTTCGAGGGGGATGCCCCGCGGAGGGTAGAACGCCATGAGCACGCTCATGCCGCGCGCGTGGTCGTTGCGCCGCAGGAAGGCGACGTCGGCTCCGAGGTACCGGCACAGCTCCTCGACCGCCCAGTCGAGCGCATCTCTCAGGGTGGGGCCGGTCGTGGACATCAGCCGTTCGCTGATCCTCGAGACGAGGTCGTCGAGGCGGTCCTGCCGTGACGCTGTCCCTGTTGCCCCCTTCGGAGCGCCGAACGCGGCGGCGAGCCGTGCGAACAGGCGTACCGTCTCGATCTCGTCGGGTCCGAGCGGCGGACGCTCACGGAACGCGACCGCGAAGGCACCCGGCACACTGTGGGATTTCCCGTCCGCCGGTCCGGTCGCATCGCCCGCTTCGTCAGCGCATGCACCTGCACCCGCCGGCTCTTCCCCTGGTGCGGGGTGAGCGAGCTCGACGCGCTCGATCCAGGCAGGGCCCGACCCGACGACGGCCTCGCCCCACGGGCCGTCGGCGGCGAGCCGCTCGGAGACCACGCCGTGGAGCGCTGCGGTGACCGCGGCGAAGTTCAGGTCGGCCCAGACCACTGGGGCGTTCGACGTGGATGCCGGGACGTACTCGACCGCGACCGCGCCCTTCAGCAGTCGGAGCGTGCCCGCGAGGATCTCACCGAGGTTGTCCCCGCCGACACTTTCCGCAAAGAAGGGGTCTACGTTCGTCACCATCCCCGATCCTTTGTCGGTGCAATCCTAGCTGCTCTGGCGCTCGGCTGCAGCATCCTGGCCACGGCGTCGCAGCACGTGCTCCAGGGGAAGGCGGGCGCTGCGGACCCGGGGTGGGGCAGCGTGGCTGAGCCGGACGGTGAGGATCCCCACTGTGTCGGTCCCGAGGTCGAGGAGCTGGCGGAACCGCTCCGACAGCTTTCGCAGGTCGCCTGCCCAGCGGCTGCCGCCGAGCGAGTCGAAGTCCCGCTCTTGGACCGCGTACAAGAACGCGGGGGCGATCGCCTGCACGGCGAGGCCCGCCCGCTGCGCCTCGATCCAGACCCGCTCGAGCGCCATGCCGCCGGTGAGGTAGGACGAGGGGCTCGCGGTCTCGATCGTCAGCACGGCGACGGCCGAGCTCGAGCCGATCGCCCGCCCGAGGTAGTCGCCGAGGGCGCCACCGGCGTCCCAGCGGTCGAGCAGCTCCATGACGTCGCCGCGGCGCAGCAGCTGGAGGGCGCTTGCGTCGGACCCCGAGAGCTCGAGGGTCGCGACGTCGATCCCGGTGCTCACGTCCTCCCCGGGCCATCGCAGCTCGCGCATGGTCTCCTCCCTGAGCTCCGGGCTGAGGAAGCGGATGCGCTCGGCAGCGGTGAAGATCTCGGCGCATTCCTGGAGCCGCTCTCGGTCGGTGAGCAGGTGCAACTGCGCGTGCTCTGCTGCCGCTGCACTCGAGAGGCGGTGCACCACGGCGAGGTCGAGCGCAGCCGGAGTGCCGAGGCGCCGGTTCGAGCACCGATCGAGCATCGACTCACGGAGCTCGGCGAGCGAGGAGTCCGATGCGGTTCCGAGCTCGAGCGATGCGACCACGTCGGAGCTCGGTCCTTCGGGGAACAGCTCGAAGGGACCGAGATGCCCTGACGATGCTGCAGCCACGCGCGCGTTGAACAGCGCTGCGCCCAAGCCGACGTAGCTCGCCCGGGAGCGGACGTCCATCGTCCCGCAGCTTCGCGACGAGTCGAGCTCGAGCGCGAGCTCGCGGCTGGTGAGCTCGAACTTCCATGGCTGGCCGTTGCTGCACGACGGAGCGAGCGTGGCCGCGTGCACGATCGCCCGCGCCCAGTCCGTCGGCGGCGGCGACCACGCGGCCGCCGTGCCCGCGGGCGTGGCAGTGCGTGGTGGCCGAGGTGGCTCCAGCGAGGAGATGATCGCGTCGAGGTCGACCCGCGCCCTTCCGGAGGGGACGTCGTCGCCGAGACCGAGGCGACGCACCGTCGCGGCGACGGTCGCGCCGCCGAGGGTCACCTCGGAGCCCAGCTGAGGCCAGGTGGACACCGTGCGCCCGATCTCCGCGAGCGACGCGGTGCCGCGTGCCGAGCTCTGCGGGGCGTCGACGATCGCGAGCACGTAGGGGACCTTCTCGGTGACGCTGAGCGAGAAGAGCGCGTCAGCGCTGACGTCTCCGAGCAGGCCGTGGAACGGGGGGCGGTCGGGCTCGAGGTCGAACCGCTCGACGTCGAGCATCCCCCGGTCGCTCGTCTCCATCACGACCGCCACGCGCTGGCGGCGTGCCGCCTCGCGCACAAGGAGCTTCATCGCGAGGTCGTCGCACTCCTCGACGACGACGTCGAGCCCCGCGATGAACTCGTCGACGTTGTCCGGGTCGACGCCGCCGGTGAAGGCATGGACGGGCAGGTACGGGTCCAGCTCTGCCACGCGGCGCGCGGCGACGACCGCCTTGTTGTCCCCGACGTCCAGGATGGATGCGGGCAGCCGGTTCAGGTTCGAGGCCTCGACCGCGTCGTGGTCCGCCACGCGCAGCTCGCCGCAGAGGCCTTCGAGCGCGATCGTGACCGCCGCGGCATGGCCGGCGCTCAGTCCGACGACGCCCACTCGCTGGCGAGCGAGGCGCTCCTGCTCCTCTCGGGTGATGCGGTGGCGGTTCCTGTCCAGCCGCAGGAGCGCGTACCCGCGCGGCCCGAGCATGTGCACCACCGAGCGGCGCCACGGCAGGTAGACGTGCCTCGTCGGCTCCTCCACCGCCTCCGCGCTCGGCGGTGGGACGAGGCGGCGCAGCTCCGTGCGCTGGCGCTCGGCCACGTCGAGGACGTCGATCCCCGGGTCGGCCCGGAGGTTCGCGAGGATCTGGCGGTCCGAACGCCGCCGCACGTCGAGCACGATCGGGCGCCAGCCCGTTGTGAGGAGGCGCTCGGGCGGCCGGCTGAGCTGCTCCGCGTCCTCGCGCAAGAGACGGGCTTGCGCCTCGTCGAGGAGCCCGCGGTACTCGGGGCGCTGCATGGAGGTGAGGATCGTGCGGTACTGCTCCGTCGGATATGGCGCGCCCTGCGTCCCGCGCATCATCGAGCCGATCGATGCCATGACCGGCTCCATGCGATCGGCCACGGCCGCGAGGAGGACCTCTGCGCCGAGCCACTCGATCGCGTGGGCGCAGCAGCGGACCATCGCGGCGATGATGGCCGGGTTGCCGTCGCCGCTCATCTTCCGCCACGCCCCTTTGATCTCGACCACGCCGTAGGGCGAGGCAGCCTCCACCGCCGCGCGGTGCTCCTCCCACTCGGGCGAGGCGGCCATCTCGGCGAGCGCTTGGGCTGCGGCTGGGTCGTCGAGCGGTCCGTGGGCACGGAGCCCGGCGACCACGTCGTCGTCCGCGTTCACCCCGACGAAGAAGAGCGGCACTCCCTCCCCGCGTTCGAGGGCGCGCGGGTTGGCGAGCATGTCGATCCCGTAGCGCGCATACTCGTTGTGAGCACCCTCGAGATATGCCCGCCATCGGTCCGGCCGGCTCAGCGGATGGTGCGCCTCGAAGCGCAGGCCACTTGCGCGGTCGTAGAACGATGCGCCGTAGCGAAAGGTCGTCATGGGATCGTCGGCGCCCTTGCCAGGTGACGGTTGAGCGCTCCGAGGGTCGCACGGCTCGCCGCAACGACGTCCTCGGGGTCGCTCGCAACGCCCAGGCGCTCCACTGGCCCTCCGCTCTGGGCGCCCTGATCCCTCCCAGTGCGCTTCGGGGCCAGCACCACGACCACGGGCTGGCCGGGGACGCCGTGCGCCTGCTCGACAGAGGCGAGGTAGAAGGGCACGTCGATGGAGAGGGCGCTGAGGGCGTTGAGCGTCGCCTGCGCCCCTCCCGCGAGCGGCCCTGCAGGCGCGCGGCCGGTTCCCCGTGCTGCGCCGAAGGCAAGGGACACCTCGCTGGTGCCATGCGCGACGTCGAACGCCGCGCCGAGGAGCACCACCCGAGCGGCGCCCGCCATGCCGGGCGCGCCGGGCGCTCCGCCGGGCGCAGCGGGAGCCGTCGCCGCGATGGTCTGCGATGCGGCGTCCCGAACGCCTGTGATGCCCTCGATGCCCCAGCGGCTTCGGTGGACGGGTGGGCCGGTCGCCGAAGCCGGGCCCGACGTGGCGGTCTCGTCGGTGAGGCCGAGCACGCGGAGGGATGCCTGAGGGAGACGGCGCACGACCAGGCGCTGGACCTGGTCGTAGAGGAGCTGGGAGGTCGAGGTCGCGACGACGACGACCGGTGTGCCCATGCCCACGCACACGACGCCGGGGAGCATGCGCAGCTCGAGCTCGAGCCTCGACGCGACGTCGGGCACGGGAGCCGCCGGCTCCGCACCAGCCTGGCTCGGCGATGCGGCACGGGCGTCGGCCAGCCGCTCCGTGGCCAGGCGCATGAGCTCCGAAGGGTCTACGGTCTCCTCGGGGGTCCTCGCCGTCGCCGCGTGGAGCTCGACGTCGGTCGAGCCCCCCGTGCTGAGCGCGGCACGTACCCGGGCGACGAAGGGGCGGATCGCGTCGGAGCCGGCGTTGGCGAGGACGGCGAGCGCGACGCCTGGTGCAGCCACCCCCGCCTCGTCTCCGGTGCGGAGCGCCTGGCGCACGGCTGCGCCGAGCGCGGACCATCGCTCGTCCGCCGGCGCGGCGCCGCTCGTGGTGAGGAGCGCGAGCGTCGACGACCACCCGTAGCGGGCGCCGCACGCGGTGGCACGGGCGATGGTCCCTTCGATCATGGCGGTGGTCGAGAG
>JAKAQM010000088.1 GCA_021822565.1 Actinomycetes bacterium
GGAGGATCTGGTCGACTTCGGCGAGGCGGGCGCGGGCGAGGTCGTTGAGCGCGCCGACGAAGCGGCACACCTCCTCACCCGCGGCGCGGTAGAAGACGCGGGTGCCCTCCCGGCGGGTCTCGACGAGCCGAGCCTGGCGCATCACCTGCAGGTGCGCGGACGCCGTCGTGAGCTTGAGCCCGGTCGCCGCCGCCAGCGCCTCCACGCTGCGCTCGGCCTGGCAGAGCAGGTCGAGCAGCTCGATCCGCTTGGGGTGCACGACCACCTTGCCGATGCGCGCCAGCTGCTCGTAGAGATCGGCGCGGCGTCCCGAATCATTTTCCATAGATCTATAGAATAGTAGGCGCCGACGGACCGAGTGCGTCGCGGGAGCTGGACCACGAGGAGGACCGACGTGCGGGCTCGAGCCAACCGGGCCGCACAGCCCTTCGAGGACCTCGCGGAGCGCTACGACGCCTGGTACGACACGGCCTCGGGACGGATGCTGTTCGACCTCGGGTCGCCGGGCTGGCCCGGCATCCGGCTCAAGGTCAGTGAGTGCGGTCAGCGGTGCTGACCGGGCGCTGGGCCCCTGGCATCGAGCGGTCGCGTTCCTGTAAGAGGTCGCGTAGGCGGCGGTACTCCTCGGCGTCGATGTCGCCGAGCGCCAGACGCTCATCGAGGATGCGCTTCGGGTCGGCCGTGCCGGTCCGGTCGCCTTGGGACCGCCCTCCATCGGGCCGACGCGTGACGGCCGTGACGAAATACCAGACCGCCCAGATGAGGACGCCCCAGAAAGCGACCATGGCGAGTGCTCCGAGCAGCCAGCCCCACCAGTGGAACCCTCCTCCCCAGTACCACATCATCGGGATCACCTCCTGCGACCCGAGATTCTCGGGGCGTGCTTCCATGGTCCTCCTCGATACCCGTGTGGGGTAGGGGCGTTGGTCCTCGGCTGGTAAGGACGAACGGCCCTACCCCCGGGGCGTATCGGGGGCAGAGGATAGGCTTATGTTCTGGGTGATCGGCGTCGTTGTTGCCGCTGTGGTCGTCGCCCTCGGCGGCGGCGTGCTCGTCCGCTCGTGGGTCGACGGGGTGGGCGGTGTCCCTGTCCGCTCACCGGGCATTCGGTGGTCGCTCCGGGCTGGAGTCCTGGGCTGCCCAACTGCGGTTGCCTTGGTTCCGGTTCCGGTTCCGGTTCCGGTTCCGGTTCCGGCTCCGGTTCCGGTTCCGGTTCCGGTTCGGAACGTGCCGGGCCGGTGCCATCCCCGGTGCATGGAGGAGGTGTCGCGATCATGACGGTCACTGCCGATCGCTCGACGACGGACCAGCCGCCGAGGCGACCTCGTCGTCGCTGGGTGGTGGTCGCGCTGGTCACTGGTGTGCTGGGGGCGGCCGGGCTCGGGACGGGCCTCGCCGTGTCGCTCGGCGGCTCGGAGCCCACGCCGGCGAGGTCCACTGCGGCCTCTTACGACTACTACCAGTCGGTGATGGGCCGCTACGGGTCGGGTTCGATGATGGGCGGCGGCTCGTATGGCTGGATGATGGGCCAGTCGGGCTACGCCTGGATGATGGGAGGCGCCGGTGCGCCCGAGTGGATGCGCGGCCAGGACCTGCCGGGGTTCATGATGGGCGGCGCAACCGATCCCGGCAGGGTCATGGGTCGGCTCTTTGCCGACGCGCCGGGCCCGCGGGTGAGCCCGTCGGAGGCGTCCCGCCTGGGGAGCGAGGTGCCCGCAGGCGCGACGGCTGATCAGGCGGCCAACCGGCTCACCTTCACCTCCGCGGACGTGCACCTCGTCGTGCTCGCCAGTCCCTCGATGCCGGCGGAGAACTTCCGCATCGCCGGCATGACCAACCCGGCCGTCGTCGTGCCCAAGGGCGCCACGGTGTCGATCGAGCTCGTCAACGCCGACAGTGACATGGCCCACGGCCTGGTCGTCACTGCCTCAGGGGCGGCGTCGTCGTGGATGCCGATGATGACCGCTCCGCCGGCGTTTTCCGGCGCGGCGCTGTGGTTCCTCGGCGAGTCGACCTCGGCCGGCATGCACACCGGCACCCTCACCTTCACCGCCGGCACCTCGGGCACCTACCAGTACCTCTGCCCGGTCCCGGGCCACGCTCAAGAGGGGATGGCGGGCACCTTCGTCGTCTCGAACGGGAGCTGACGCCGCGATGGCGAGCCGGCGAGCCAGAGCCAACGCGGCGCGTCCGAAACGCGGTGCGGTCCCGGCGGCAGGGAGGCCCCGGCTGGTTGCGAGCGGGGCCGACCTGCGCCGGTCCCGTCACGATGAGCGCCAACGGGAACAGCTCGTGGCGCAGGCCAGACGCCGACGCCGCCGCGCCGCGTTGTGGGAAGGCGGCGGGCTGCTCGGCGTGGGACTGGCCGTGACGCTCACCGTCGTCCTCAACAGCGCTGCGACCCCGAGCGGGCCGCGGCCGAAGCGCGAGGTGCCGGCACCACCGGTCGCCGCGGGCGCATCCGACGCCCAGCCCGCCGCGCTCATAGTGGCCAACACCACCGGCATCCCCGGCGTCGTCGCCTACGACACGACCGGCTGGCCGGCGGACCGGGATGACGGCCCGCGGCCGAGGCCCTCGGCCACACCCACGTCGCCGGTCCGGTCGCCTACTCGGTCACCCCGCCCGTGGGGGGCGACCACAGCGGCGTCTGGCTGAACTGCGGCGTCTACGACCAGCCGGTGCCCAACAAGCGGGCCGTGCACGACCTCGAGCACGGGGCGGTGTGGATCACCTACCGACCGTCGCTGCCCGCCGCAGAGGCGCGCCAGCTCCAGGCGTTCGAGGCTCGCCAGTCGCTCGTCGGAGCGACCGGGTCCCGCTATGTCGACGTGAGCCCCTACCCGGGTCTCTCCTCGCCGATCGTCACCTCGTCGTGGGGCTCCCAGCTGCGTGTCAGCTCGCCCGCCGACCCGAGGCTCCAGCGATTCGTCGACACCTTCCGGACGAGCAGTACCTACATCCCCGAGCCCGGCGGGGAGTGCACCGCGGGTCTCGGCACGCCCCTGCAGCGCTGAGGACGTCGACGGGATCGGAGCGATACCCACCATGGGTACAGGGACATCTCGGCGGACCAACGGGGTCGTGGGCCCGCCTGCGGTTGGCGTCAGCGAGCCTTGTGCCGCCCTTGTACTGGGGCGAGGGAGCCCGAACGCCGGAGGGACGACGAGTGGGGTCTTGACAACCCACTCCGGGTCAGGATAATACCGGGGTAGGGTATAGTTCAGGGACGAGAGGAGAGCGTCATGGCAGAGACGATGACCTACAGCGTTGCGGGGATGACCTGCGACCACTGCAAGCACGCCGTGTCGAGCGAGGTCGGTTCGGTCGCGGGCGTGGCCGGCGTCGAGGTGGACCTCGACACCAAGCTCGTGACGGTGACCGGCGAGGGCCTCGACGACCAGCAGCTGCGCGCCGCGATCGAAGAGGCCGGGTACGAGGCGTCGTGATGGCGACGGCGACCGGCACCGAGGCCCGATCGACGGAGGCGACGGCGACCGGCACCGAGGCCCGATCGACAGAGGCGACGGCGACCGAGGGCCGCCAGCACGTCGAGCTGGCCATCACGGGCATGACGTGCGCGTCGTGCGCGGCCCGCGTCGAGAAGCGCCTCAACAAGGTGCAAGGTGTGACCGCCACGGTCAACTTCGCCAGCGAGCACGCAGCGGTCGCCTTCGACCCCGCCCAGGTGGACATCGAGGACCTGATCGGGGCGGTGGAGGCCGCCGGCTACGGCGCCGCCCTGCCCGAGGCGATCACCGACGAGGACCCGGCCCGCCCCTACCGCTGGCGCCTGGTCCTCGCCGTGGCCTTGACCGTCCCCCTGACGGTGTTCGCCTGGATCGCGGCGTCGCGGCCGCCCGGCTGGGAGTGGTTCTCGCTGGTGCTTGCCACTCCGGTGGTGTTCTACGCCGGCTGGCCCTTCCATCGGGCCGCGGCGGCCAACGCCCGCCACGGGGCAGCCACGATGGACACCCTCATCTCGGTGGGCACGCTCGCCGCGTGGATCTGGTCGACGGTGATGCTGGTGGCGGGAATGTCGACGAGCGTCTACTTCGACACCGCCGGGGCCATCACCGCGCTGATCCTCTTCGGCCGCTACTTGGAGGCCGGGGCCAAGCGTCGCTCGGGTGAGGCCATCCGCAAACTCTTGGAGCTCGGGGCCAAGGAGGCCCGGGTGCTGCGCGACGGCACCGAGGTCCTCGTCCCCGTCGAGGAGCTGGCGGTGGGGGACCGTTTCGTGGTGCGTCCCGGGGAGAAGATCGCCACCGACGGCGTGGTGGAGTCGGGAACCGCTGCGATCGACCAGTCGATGCTGACCGGCGAGTCGGTCCCCGTCGAGGTCGGTCCCGGCGACGCAGTGGCCGGCGCCACCGTCAACACCTCGGGCCGTCTTGTTGTCGAGGCCACCCGGGTCGGGGCCACGACGGCCCTGGCCCAGATCGCCCGGCTGGTGGCCGACGCCCAGGCCGGCAAGGCGCCGGTCCAGCGCCTGGCCGACCGGGTCTCCGCCGTGTTCGTCCCGATCGTGATCGCCATCTCCGTCCTCACCTTGGTGGGCTGGCTCGTGGTGGGGGGCGCGGCCACCACGGCGGCGTTCACCGCCGCGGTGGCCGTCATCGTGATCGCCTGCCCGTGCGCCCTCGGGCTCGCCACCCCGACCGCCCTGATGGTTGGCACCGGGCGCGGCGCTCAGCTCGGCATCGTCATCAAAGGTCCCGAAGTCCTCGAGCAGACCCGCCAGGTCACCACCATCGTGCTCGACAAGACCGGCACGCTCACCGAGGGCAGGATGGCCGTCTCGGCCGTTGTGCCCGCCCAGGGGGTGGGCGAGGAGGCGCTGGTGCGCCTTGCCGCAGGAGCAGAGGACGCCAGCGAGCACCCGATCGCCCGTGCCATCGCCGCCTACGGGCGCGACCGTCTCGGCACCCTTCCCGCCGTCGAGTCCTTCTCAGCCCGGGCCGGCCTCGGGATCGAGGCCGTCATCGACGGCCACGCCGTCGTGATCGGCCGCCCGGGCCTCCTCGCCGATTGGGGCGTGCACCTCACCGAGGCGCTCACGGCCGAGGTGGCCCGCCTGGAGGCCGCGGGCTCGACCGTGGTCGGCGTCGCCGCTGACGGCGAGGTCAAGGGCCTCGTGGCAGTGGCGGACCGCATCAAGGTGACGAGCCGCCAGGCCGTCGCCGAGCTGCGCGCCCTCGGGCTCACGCCCGTGCTGCTCACCGGGGACAACGAGGCGACCGCCCGGGCGGTCGCCGCAGAGGTGGGGATCGACCGGGTGCTCTCCGGGGTCTTTCCCGAGGACAAAGCGGCTGAGGTCGCCCGCCTGCAGGAAGCCGGCGAGGTGGTCGCCATGGTCGGCGACGGCGTGAACGACGCCCCCGCACTTGCCCGGGCCGACCTCGGCCTCGCCATCGGGACTGGCACCGACGTCGCCATCGAGGCATCCGATATCACCCTCGTCGCCGGCGATCTCCGGGCAGCGGCCGACGCCATCCGCCTGTCGCGCCGCACCCTGTCGACGATCAAGGGCAACCTGTTCTGGGCCTTCGGCTACAACGTCGCCGCCATCCCCTTGGCGGTCGCCGGACTCGTCAACCCGATCATCGCCGCCGCGGCCATGGCGTTCTCCAGCGTCTTCGTCGTCACCAACTCGCTGCGCCTGCGGCGCTTCCGTGCAGCGGAGGGGCACCGGTGACCGACACCGTCCACAGCGGCGACGACTCTTTGGCGGCGGCCACCGGATCCGGTCCTCCCTACGGCTACGTGGCCAACAAGGACAAGGACGCGCTGATCAAGCGGATGCGCCGCATCGAGGGCCAGGCTCGGGGCATCGAGAAGATGATCACCGAGGACCGCTACTGCATCGACATCCTCACCCAGATCGCCGCGGTATCCACCGCCCTGGAGGCGGTGGCCGGCATCCTCCTTGACGACCACGTCAACCACTGCGTGCGCCACGCCCTCTCCTCGGGCGACGAAGCGGTCGCCGCCGAGAAGACCACGGAGCTCCTCGAAGCCGTCCACCGGTTCACCCGGACCCGATGAACCGGGTCGCGGTGGCTGGCTCGCGGGGGCGATCGAGCCGCTCCATCCCGTGCGCCAGGCGTCGAGCGAGGGTGCTACATGGCGCGCCCGGAGGCCACCGGTGACCGTCGTCCACGCGCTCGGCCACGCCCTCGAGGTCGCCGGCGGGATGGCCTGGCAGATCGCCTGGTCGCTCATCCTCGGCTTCGCCCTCTCGGCGATCGTCCAGGCGCTCGCCAAGAAGGCGACGATCACCCGCCTCCTCGGCGACCACCGGGCGAGGACCCTCGCCGTCGCGTCCGGACTCGGGATCGCCAGCTCGTCGTGCTCCTACGCCGCGGTGGCACTCGCCCGCTCGCTGTTCCGCAAAGGCGCCGACTTCGTCGCCGCGATGACCTTCGAGATCGCCTCGACCAACCTCGTCGTCGAGCTCGGCATCATCATGGCGCTGCTGCTCGGATGGCAGTTCACCCTCGCCGAGTTCGTCGGCGGCCCGATCATGATCGTGCTCGTCGCCGTCGGCTTTCGCCTCGTGCTCCGCCAGCAGCTGCTCGACGAGGCCCGCCGCCAGGCCGACCGAGGGCTCGCCGGTCAGATGGAAGGCCACGCGGCGATGGACATGTCGATCGCCGAGACGGGCAGCTTGTGGCGGCGCCTGCGCTCGCCGAAGGGGTTCACCTCGGTGTCGCACATTTTCGTTATGGAGTGGGCGGCAGTGCTACGCGACGTGGTCGGTGGGCTGTTGCTTGCCGGCGCGCTCGGCGCCTGGGTGCCCGACAGCTTCTGGCGCCACTTGTTCTTCACCGGCCATCCTCTGGTGGCGAAGATCTGGGGGCCGCTCCTCGGGCCGGTCATCTCGATCTTCGCCTTCGTCTGCTCGATCGGCAACGTCCCGCTCGCCGCGGTGCTGTGGAACGGTGGGATCAGCTTCGGCGGCGTCGTCGCCTTCATCTTCGCCGACTTGATCATCATCCCGATCCTGCTCATCTACCGCAAGTACTACGGGACCAAGATGATGCTCGTCATCTTGGGCGTCTTCTACGCCACGATGGCCCTCGCCGGCTACGCCGTCGAGGTCGTCTTCGGCGCCGCCGGCCTCGTCCCGGCCACCCGCAAGGCCACGGTCCTTCACCCGAGCATCACCTGGGACTACACGACCATCCTCAACATCGTCTTCTTCGTCCTCGCCGCCGCGCTCGTCTGGCGGTTCTTCAGAACGGGCGGCCGCTCCATGCTGAAGATGATGGGCGGCGCGCCTGTCGGGCCCGACGCCGCCGGGGCGCACGCCCACCGGTGAAACCTCGAGGACTGCCTGCGTTCATCTCTGATCGTGTCGTTGGACCCTGTGCGGTCAAGCTGGCCGCGGCGTCGACTGGGAAACGCTCCGGCGCCACGGCCTGGCAGGCCGATGCCAGGTGACTCCCACTATCGCCCCTTTGGCAGTTGAGTGGCTCCGTCTGTCGGGTGGCCTCATTCGAGAGAGCCGGGGTACGCGAGCTCGGCCTTGTCGACCAGCCGGTTCGTGGAGCGCCGAACGGCGATGAGGACCGCCACGACGACGACGACCGCCGCGGCACCGAGCGCGAGGTCGATCCTCCCCGACAGGTGGCGGAGCGTCGCGCCGGCCCCGTAGGAGGCGAAGGTGTAGATCGCCGCCCACACGATGCCGCCGGCCGCGTTGGCGGGAAGGAACCGCCGCCAGCGCATCTTGCTCGTCCCGGCCAAGAAGGCGGCGTAGGTCCGAAGGATCGAGACGAAGCGGCCGAAGAAGACGACCTTGGTGCCGTGGTGGTCGAAGACGTAGCGCCCCACCTTGAGCTTGCGCTCGTCGAGACGCACCTTGCTCCCATAGCGCTTGGCCAGGCGGTAGCCGCCCTTGTCGCCGATCCAGAAGCCGACGTTGTCGCCACCGATGGCAGCCGCCGAGGCCACGGCGAAGATGATCCACGGGTCGAGGTGATGCGTTTGTCCGGCGTAGGCGCCCGCCACGATGAGGGCCGTCTCGCCCGGCAGCGGGACCCCCAGGCTCTCGGCTGCCACGAGGAAGAACACCGCCCAGTAGCCGAGGCTCGAGACGAGGTGGTCGACGTTCATGTCGCGGATGCTTCTGCTGGTGCGTCCTTCGGCGAGGCTCCACGTGGCAGGGCGAGGGCTGCGCAGGCGAGAAGCGCCGCGGCGATGGCGGCGAATCCGGCACCGAGGCCGAACGTGCCGAACGCCCCGACGAGCGCCGGCCCGCCGGCATCGCCCAACTCGCGGCCGACCTCACCCGCCCCCATCGTCTGGCCGAGCTGGTCGGCGGGAACCGTGGCGGCGAGCCGGGCGAACCCGAGCGGGGTGACAGCAGCCACGCCGGCACCGATCGCGATGGCGGTGATCGCCATGGCGAGGGGCGACGACAGGCCGGCGACGAGGCCGAAGCCCCCGGCGCAGACGAGGAGCCCGCCAGCGGCGAAGGCCGGATGCAGCTCTCCGCGATCGAGCCGGCGCCCAGCCCAGGGCTGGAGCAGCGCAGCCGTGGCGGCGAGCAGCGAGACGATGGCCCCGGTGGCGACCGGGTCCAGGTGGTGGCGGTAGCCGAGGACGGGCAGGAAGCCCACCCCCGCCGACAGGGCGGCCGTACCCGCCCCGAGGAGGAGGACCGGCTGGAGGAACGACGGTCGGGCGAGCCGGCGGACGAGCTGGACCACTCCTGAGCGCGGCCGGCGGAGAGGCGCCATCTCGGGCACCAGGCGAACGACGGCGAGGGCGGCGACGAGCGCCACCGCGCCGAGCACGGCGAAGAGGAGGCGGTAGCCGCCGGCCACGACGAGCGCTCCGCCGGCGACCGGACCGAGCAGGTAGCCGATGCCCTTGGCCCCCCCGTAGCCGCCGAAGAGGCGACCAGTGCGCTTCTTGCCCCCCAAGGTGGCGACCGCCGCGCCAGCTGCGGGGGAGAAGGCAGCAGCAGCGGCCCCCTGGGCGAGGCGGGCGGCGCCGAGAAGGTTCGGGTCGCCACCGACGGCGAAGGCGGCCGAGGCGAGGCCGAAGGCGACGAGCCCGCCGACCATGACCTTCTTCGCCCCCCGGCGGTCGACGACGGCGCCGAACACGGGCTTCAAGACCACCTCCGCCGCGTCGTACACGCCCAAGATGAGCCCGAACTCGAGGAGCGGGTCGTGACGCCCGAGGGCGTAGGCGCCGAGGTTGGCGGCGACGGCATGGGCCCCGAAGGCCGTGACGAAGCCCGCCCCGTAGACGGGGAGGACCTGCCGGCGACGGGCGGCCTCCTCGCTCGTGCTCACGGGCGCTCGCGGGCCTCGTAGACGCGCTCGGCGAAGTCCTCCAGCAGCTCCGCGCAGTCCTTGAGGCGCCGCTCGCCCTCCCCGGCCGACGGGGCGCCGAAGAGGTCCTTCGCCCGCAGGTTGCGGTACCAGCGCCGGAGCCGGTCGACGTTCTGCTCCTCCTCGTCCAGCTCGGCGAGGGTGAACTTCTCCTTTTCGATCTCACCGTGCAGCTCGGCCTCGGCCTTGTCGCACTCCGAGCAGAACTCGACCCACTCGGCCTCGCGCTCGGCCGTGTACAGCGCTTCCACCGCTACCAAGGCCTCCTCTGAAGCGGCGACTTCGAAGCACAGCGCCTGTCCTCCCGAGCGTTTGACCAGCGCCGTCGCCCGGTCCAGCCCCTCGTCGAAGCGGTCTCCAGTCGGGATGGCCCAGGTCGCCGACTGCAAGGCCACCGCACCTACCCGGCGCAGCTCCCGCCAGACGGCGACCCGATGGCGCGACTGATCACCCGACAGCCGATAGGTGAGGACACGCCATCCCATGTAACGAATGCTACATCTGCTCGGGTGAGTCCGTGCTACGTTTTGGTCACCGTTCGTTCACTTGCTTGTCACCAGTCAGTCACCGAAGAAAGCCCCATGGAACCCCTCACCGCTGCTCAGAGCGCAAATCCGCCGAGCCCGCCAGCCGCCCTCACGGGCGTGCGGGTGCTGCCACCCAAGGGTCTCAACAACTCGATCTACCTCGATCTCAACCACTTCTCCCGGCACACCGCTTGGGCGCACGGATTCATGCACAACTACGCGCTCTGGCTCGGGCCTGTGCTCCTTGCCGCTGTCTTTGTCGCCACGTACGCCGTGGCGTGGTGGCGACGGGCGCCACGGGCCGCCGCGCTCCTCGTCCTGGGTGGCATCGGCACGATCGTGGCTCTCGGTCTCAACCAGCTCGTCGGGCACGCGGCCAAGGAGCTGCGACCCTACGTGGCTCATCCCAACGCCTTGGTCCTCGTGGCCAAGGCCAACGACTACTCGTTCCCCTCGGATCACTCGGTTATCGCCGGGGGCCTTACCGTCTCGATCCTCCTGGTGCTCGGCAGCGGAGCCTGGCGGCGTCGGCGCCCCGCACGACGCGGTCTTCCCGATGCCGAGGCGAATGGAGGGGGCGTGCCGGAGGTGGTCAAAGTCCTCGCCGCAGTCAACCTCGTGGTTGGACTCTTCCTTTGCTTCGCTCGGGTCTACGTCGGCGCCCACTACCCCGGTGACGTCGTGGCCGGCTACCTGCTGGCCGCGGTCGCCGTGCTCGCCGTCTCTCTACTGCGACCCTTCGCCTACTGGGCCGTCGACGTCGTCGAGCCGACGGCTGCGGGGATCCTCTTGCGACGCCGCGGAGCTGTACCCACCGGTGGCGATCCGACGCCCGAGCCACAGCTTGGTTCGGCCCCGGTAGGCGACCCGCAACGATAGATCGCACTGAAGGGAGCGGTCGCCTGCAGGTCGAAGGCGATCACATCGCCGGGTCTGGTCGCGGCGATGACGCCGGGGAACGCAGCCAGCAGAAGATGGCTCGCTCCTCGTCGTTGCCGCACCGCACCGTGAGGCAGGCGAAGGCCTCGATCTGGAGGGCAGACGGGGTGTCGGCGGCGGAGATCGGGCGCCGCTGTCAGGTGGACTCCGGCGTCGGCGTGATTGCCAGGGGCCGGGGCCGCAGGTCCTGGCTGCCCGACGTCACCGTCGCCGAGGTGGTGCGCGTCACCCTGGAGGAGACCCCCGAGGACACCTCGACGCACTGGACGACGCGCACGCCCGACGACGCCTGCTAGTGCGGCATCGTCGAGCATGCCGGCCGGATAGGCCAGATGACCACCCGCTGATCACATCGATCAGCACCGAGAGCCGCGGGAGGCTCAGGCCGGTGTGGCACTCGTCGAGATGGAGATCGTATCGAGCGAGGTGGTATCCGCCTTTGTCCTCGAGCCTGCAGCCGGTCACGCCGAGCGAGGGCGCCTTGCCGGCACGGTGCTCGGCCCAGGACGTGGTGGCACCGTCGTCCTGTCCCGGCGCACCACTGCTATCGGCTGAGCCCGACACGTCGTCTGGAAGATCTAACCGACCACTCCGGCAAGCTCGGACAAGGCGGCGATGGAGTGGTCGGGGGCTAGGAAGTAGCCGGGATAAAGCCGACCTCGGCGATTGACCCACGCGGTGCGTAAGCCCGCTCGCTTGGCGCCGTCGATGTCCCAAGGGTGCACAGCGACGAGCAGCATGTCGCCGGGATCGACCGAGCAGGTGCTCGCAGCGTACGCGTAGGCAGCCGGAGCCGGCTTCCACACCCCGGCGCCCTCGACCGACAGCAGCCGTTCGAAGTGGTCACGGATCCCGGCGGCCGTGAAGAGGCGCTCGGCTACCTCGGTCGAGCCGTTGGAAAGCGTGACGAGGCGTGCTCCGGAGGCAGAGAGCGCACGTACGCCGTCGGGCACATCAGGGTGGACCGGCAGCTCGAGGAAGCCGCCCATGATGTGCTCGACCGCCGCGTCTGGGTCTCGGCTGAGCGGCAGGTCGACCAGGATGGTGCGTAGCGCGCCT
>JAKAQM010000089.1 GCA_021822565.1 Actinomycetes bacterium
TTGGGCTGGGAGCCGACAGCGGAGTCCACCATCGCCGGTTGGTTGTCATCCTCATGACACACCGGCACGTAGGTGCAGCCCTTCGAAGATGGACGGAGGCAGGTGTCAGTCCTCGTGACAGGCGCTGTCGAGACCAGAAGCCGTTCACGCAACCAGCTTCGGGAAGTTCGTTCCCGACGTGTCGCCGAGTGCAACGACGTGCTCAGCAAGACGTACACAGGAATAGGAGGAATGTCCAATGGCTCGAATGGTGGCGAAAGTGTTCGCGGCCGCGTCGATGTTCGGCGCTGCCCTCCTGATCGCGGTTTCTGCAGCAGGGGAGCCGGCGGGAGCGACGAGCCGGGCGATCTCGGGTCGGAACGGGAGCTCCGATCGATCTGCGGTCACCGTGGGGTTCTTGAACGAACAGGAGGGTGCGGTCGCGTTCCCGACATTCGGCGCTGGCGCACAGGCAGCGCGCATCTACCTCGACCACCACGGCGGGATCCACGGGAGGCCGCTGCGGTTCCTCGACTGCTACACAGACGGCTCGACGGCAGGGGCGGTCGCGTGCGCGAATCGCTTCGTGGCGGCGCACGTTCCCGTGGTGTTGGAGGGAATCTCCATCGGTTCGGACGCGGCTGTGCCCATCCTCGCGGGCGCCGGAATTCCGCTCGTCGGGCACACCGCGTTCGGCAACGTCCAGTCCAACAGTTCCGATGCCTTCTTCTTCGGCGCGGCGACGGGCGCATACGACGTGGTCCCGCTGGAGGTGATGCGGCGCGATCTGCACATCTCATCCGTGACGTACATGGCGGCGACAAATCCCCAGGATCGCGGCTTCGTCGAGGACGATTCCATGCCTGCCTCTCGCGCACTCGGAATCAGGTACAAGGCGATCTACTACAACGGGACGAGCCCGAACTTCCAGTCGACCGTCGGTGCGGCGATCGCGACGGGTGCCAAGGCGCTCTTCTTCACCGCTCCGGACCCGACATGCACCAGCTTGGTTGCGGCCGCACGCACGCTGTCGTACAAGGGTGCGATCTTCGCCGGCTCGTGCTCCGCGTTCATCAAGGCGGACGGTTCGTCGGCGGATGGCGTCTTCACTGCTTCCGATTTGTACGTCCCCGGTGACATGAAGGGTTACCCAATGAGGGCGAAGGAGCAGCTTTCCGTGTACGAGAAGGCCATGGACCACTATGCCCCGCAGTACACGGACGGGTTCGCACAGGACACGTTCTCCTCCACCATGGATCTCGCGACCGCGTTGAGCAAGATCCGAGGTCGGATCGATGCGAGGACTGTGCTGGACGCCCTTCGCCGCATTGACGGGCAGCAGAGCTTCATGGGCCAGTCGCTCGACTGCGATGGGAAACAGTGGCCGGGAGAGCGAGCTGCGTGCGCGAGCGGGTTGATCGAGTACCAGGTCCACGGCGGCCGACGCGTGCTGTACACGAAGGGGTTCGTGAACGGGGAGAAGTTGGTGAAGTGATGCATGCAGCGAGTACCCGCTGCGGTACCGGGGCGCGCTGGACGACTGCCTGGTGCCCTGACCGTGCTTGACGAGCTGGGGATCTTCGTCATCCTCGGGCTCGGGATCGGTGTCGTCTACGCGGGGCTGGGGCTCTCGCTTCTCGTGACGTACCGGGGCGCGAATGTCGTCAATTTCGCGATCGGCGCCGTGGCGATGTGGGGAGGCTACGTCTACTACGGCCTGCGTAGTGTGGGACGGCTGTACTTCCCCGTGGTGGGGATCCCGAGCTCGGTCTCTGTCGGAGGGCCAGTTCCGTTGTGGGTTGCGGTCATCGGCGCCGTGGCGTCGGCGATGCTGCTGAACGTGGTCGCAGAGGTGGTGATCTTCCGCCCGCTGCGCCGCGCCCCGGACTTGGCGAAGATCGTGGCCTCTGTGGGGCTGATGCTGCTGATCCAGTCCGCCGCAGCCGTGACGTTCGGCAGCCAGCAGCTCGTCGCACCGTCGATCCTTCCGAACACGAGCCTCGCGCTGGGGGGTCGCAGCGCACCGTGGAGCGACGTGATGCTGCTCGGGATCGTGGTGGTCGTGACCGGCGCGCTTGGCGTGTACTTCCGCTTCGCACGCACCGGGCTTGCGATGCAAGGGCTCGCCGAGCAGGAATCATCCGTGTCCCTCGTCGGCCGCTCGCCGAACTGGCTGGCGGCCGGGGCTTGGGCGATGGCGGGCGCGCTCGCCGGGTTGTTCGGTGTGCTCATCGCGCCACTCGTCGGTTTGAACACGGTGTCGGACACGCTCTACGTGGTTCCGGCGCTCGCCGTTGTGCTGGTCGGTCGTATGCGCTCGTTGACGGTTGCGTGTGTCGCCGGCGTCGTGCTGGGGATCTTCCAGTCGGTGGTCGACTTCGTGAAGACCATGCCCTGGTATCCAGGCTGGGCCCAGAGCGGCGTGGACGAGGCGCTCCCGCTGGTCGTGATCGTCGCCGTGCTCGCGCTGGCGGGCAACCGGCTGCCGACTCGTAACGACGTCGCTGCCGTGGAGCTTCCGGCAGTGGCGCGCCCACGCCATCCGTGGCGGACGTTGGGCGCGCTCGGGGGAGTCGCGGCGGTCGCCCTCTTCGCATTGTCGGGGATCTACCGGTTCGGGGTGATCGAGTCGGTCATCGCCGCGATGGTGATGCTCTCGTTCGTCGTCCTCACGGGGTACGCAGGCCAGATCTCCCTTGCTCAGCTGGCCATCGCAGGGACGGGCGGGGTGTTCGTGGCCAAGCTCACGACCGCAGCGGGGGTTCCCTTCCCGGTCGCTCCCCTGCTCGCTGCCGTGGCCGCAGCAGGCTGCGGGCTCGTAGTCGCCGTTCCCGCACTGCGCATTCGCGGGATGCAGCTGGCCATCGTGACCCTCGCGTTCGCCGTCACCGTCGAGCAGTTCCTGTTTGCCAACTCGGCGTTCGACCCGCCGAACGGGCTCTCGGTGCAGCCGCCGCGTCTGCTCGGAATGGACCTTGCGGTCCGGGCCGGCGACGACGTGGCGCGAACGTCGTTCGGCGTGCTGGTCGTCGTGATCTTCACGATCGTGGCAGGAGCGGTGCTCTTGCTCATGCGTAGCAGGTCCGGGCTCCGGCTTCTTGCAGTGCGAGCGAACGAGCAGGCCGCGGCTTCGGTCGGCATCGGTGTCACGCGAGCGAAGCTTGGGGCCTACGCACTCGCCTCGTTCATCGCCGGGCTCGGCGGTGCGCTGCTCACGTACAGCACGGGGCAGTTCTCGGCGAGCTCGTTCGACGCGCTCGCTGCGGGGCTTCCGTTCCTGGCCTTCGCCTATCTGGGTGGCATCACCTCGATCACGGGGGGAGCCATCGCCGGTGTGCTCGCTCCGGCGGGCATCCTGTACGTGATCCTCAACCGCTACGTGAACGACCTCGGGCCCTATTACCTCGTCGTGAGCGGGGCTGCTCTGGTCGTCGCCGCCATCGCCTATCCGAGCGGCATGACGGGCACCGTGCGCGACTTCCTTGCGCAGAGGCGTCCGGGCGACCTTCTCGCTCCCGCGGCGGCGGGCGCCCCTCGTCCCGAAGGCCCACCTGGCACCGACGCGCCGCTTTTCCCACGTCCTGTGGTGTGGGAGGCGGGACAGCAGGCGGGTGCACCCGCGGTGGCAGGTTCGCCGGTGAAGCGCCGTCTTGCGTCGAGCGCACCAGGCGCCGAGCGGACAGTGCCGGCCCTCAGCGTGCACGACCTGCGGGTCGCCTACGGCGCCACCGTCGTCGTCGATGGAGTGTCGTTCGCTCTCGGCCCCGGAGAGGTGACCGCGCTCATCGGGCCGAATGGCGCAGGAAAGACCTCCATCCTCGATGCGTTGACCGGCTTCGTACCGGCGCGCGGCTCGGTGCGGCTCGGGGGGGAAGAGGTGCTGGGAATGGCTCCGGCGCAGCTGGTCCGCCGCGGCCTCGTGCGGACGTGGCAAGCCCCGGCGACGTTCGGCGACCTCACGGTGGAAGAGGAGCTCACGGTGGCGGCACGTCGACAGAGACGACCGGCGAGCGCACGCGGGTTCCTGCGCGCACCCTCGGAACGCGCCGGCTCCGTCGCGTGGGCGCTGGATCTGCTCGACCTTCGTGAGGTCGCCAATCGGCCCACGGTGTCGCTGTCGCTGGGGCTGCAGAAGTTGGTTGCCGTGGGGCGCGCGCTTGCAACTGAGCCGAGCGTCCTGCTCCTTGACGAGCCGGCCGCCGGCCTCGACGACGACGAGAGCCGACTGCTCGGTCGGCGCCTGCGCGAGATCGTCGACGAAGGGGTTGCGGTGCTCCTCGTGGAGCACGACATGGACCTCGTCTTCGGGGTGTCGCACCAGGTACTCGTGCTGCACATGGGCGGCCTCATCGCTGCTGGGGACGCCGCCGCTGTCCAGGCTGACGCAGGTGTCCGCCGCGCCTACCTCGGTCGAGGTGCCGACCCACCGTCGGAGGGATGCCAGGCGATGCCCTCTGTCGCCCACGGGACCGGTGGGCGATGACGGCTCTCTGCGTCGAGTCACTGTCCGCTGGGTACCGCGGCGTTCCGGTGGTGCGCGGCGTCTCGTTCTCGGCCGAAGCGGGTGCAGTCGTGGCCGTCTTGGGATCCAACGGTGCCGGGAAGTCCACCCTGCTCAACGCCATCGCCGGCCTCCTGGGCGTCATGGCCGGGACGGTGAGGCTTCGCGGCCAAGATGTCTCCAGGCAGCCGGCACACGCGCGTGCTCGGGAAGGCCTGGCTCTCGTCCCGCAGGATCGAGGCATCGCGCGGCGGCTCACGGTCGCAGAGAATCTTCGCCTGCTGCCTCGGCGCGCCGGTGCGGCTGTGGATGCAGCGGTCGAGTTGTTCCCGGCCCTGGGCTCGCTGCTCCGCCGGCCCGCCGGGCTCTTGTCCGGAGGCGAGCAGCAGATGCTCGCGCTCGCCCGCGTCCTCGTCCTCGAGCCCCCCGTTCTGCTCGTCGACGAGATGAGCGCAGGCTTGGCCCCGCAGGCGGTGGAAAGCCTCTTCGAAGCGGTGCGTCGCGTGGTGGAGCAGCGCCGCGCCGCTGTGGTGCTCGTCGAACAGCATGCCGACCTCGCCCTCGAGCTCGCCGATCGAGCCCTGGTGCTCCGCCACGGCGAGCAGGCAATCTGGGGCACGGCAGCCGACGTGCTCGAGCATCCCGAGGTGCTCGAGTCCACCTATCTCGGAGGAACTCGTTGACCGGTCCCCAGTCCGACATCGTCCCCGACCCTGTGATCTCGCGCTCTGGTGGATCGCCGGGCGCCAGCGGCCGTGTTCCCAGGAGCACGACGCGTGGTGAGCAGACCCGCCGGCGCATCCTGGACGCGGCCGAGTCGGTCTTCGCCCAGCTCGGCTTCCACGATGCCTCCATCGTCCGGATCACCGAGGTGGCTGGAGTCGCCCAGGGGACCTTCTACATCTACTTCTCGTCGAAGCAGCAGGTGTTCGACGAGGTCGTCCTCGATCTGAACCATCGAGTGCGCCAAGCGATGTCCCAGGCCGCAGAGGGCGCCCCGAGCCGGTTGGAAGCCGAACGCCGAGGCTTCGCCGCGTTCTTCGCGTTCACCGCAGAGCATCCTTCGCTCTACCGGCTCATCCGGCAGGCCGAGTTCGTCTCGCCCGAGATCCATCATCGCCACTACGAACGGATCATCTCGGGCTACATCCCGCACCTGGAGAAGGCGATGGCGTCGGGAGAGGTGGCTCGAAGCGACCCGACCGTGCTGGCGTGGGCGCTGATCGCCGTGGGCGAGATGACCGGCATGAAGTGGATCCTGTGGGATGACCGCCGGGCGATTCCTGAGGACGTCTTCGATCAGCTGGTGACGATCATCGGACGCATGCTCGGCGCTTCTGAACCCTCACCGGACCCCACGACGAACGCCTCGCTCCGCTCGGTGAGCACCACCCGGGCGAAGCCGAGCGCCCGCACCAGTCGGAAGAGGAGGAGCTGATGTCCCGACCCGACCCCATCGTCGAACCGACGGCCGAGAGCGACGCCGGGCGTCGCTCCACCTCGGTGATCGCCGACTCCGCGTTCATCGGCCCTGTGGGTGCACGTCTTCACAGCGTGGTTCGCCCCGCAGAGGGCCAGGGTCCGGTGGTGTGCTTCATCCACGGCAACCTGAGCAGCGCCCGGTTCTTCGAGTCCGTCTTCCGCTCGCTCCCGCCCTCATGGCACCTCGTGGCTCCTGATCTCCGTGGCTTCGGGCGCTCGGCCGCGTTGCCGGTGGACGCCACCCGAGGGCTCGGTGACTTCGTCGACGACGTCGACCGGGTGCTCACCGAACCGACGGTGGTCCCGGCCGGGCGCCGGGTGCACCTGGTCGGATGGTCCATGGGCGGCGGAGTGGCGATGGCCTACGCGATCGCCCATTCGGACGCGGTGGCCTCGGTGACCTTGCTCGCGCCCGTCTCGCCGTACGGCTTCGGCGGCACGAAGGGGGTCGAGGGCGCCCTCTGTCATGAGGACGGAGCAGGGACGGGTGCCGGAACGGTGGCAGCGCAGCTGGTGCAGCGGCTCGTGGACAAGGACCGCACCGCAGAGAGCGAGTTCTCACCCCGCTCGGTCCTGCGTTCCTTGTACGTGGGAGCGCGAACCAAGCTGTCAGAGTCGCTCGAGGACCTCTTCGTCGACGAGATCCTCCTCGCGGCCGTCGGCGACGACCACTATCCGGGAGATCAGCGTACGAGCGAGCACTGGCCCGGGGTCGCTCCGGGCGTCCGTGGCGTCGCCAACGCCCTGTCGCCTCTCTACTGCAACTTGACCCCGTTCGCCGATGTCGCGGCCACGTGGCCCGTGCTCTGGGTGCACGGAACCGAAGATCTCATCGTATCGGACCACTCGATGCTCGATCTCGGCCACCTCGGCGCTTTGGGGGTGGTGCCCGGCTGGCCGGGCGATGAGGTCTTCCCTGCCCAACCGATGGTCTCGCAGACGCGGGCGGTCTTGCACCGCGGCGAGGAGAAGGGTGGGACCGTCGTGGAGGCGGTGTTCGAAGGGTGTGGCCATTCGCCCCATCTCGAAGACGAGGCGCACTTCGTCGGACTGCTCGAGCCATTCGTCGAGAGTGCCGAGGCGGCGGGGTGGTGAGCGATGCGAGGCCTGCCCGCCATGACGGCGCGCGCATGGGTGTCCAGTGGGTGGCCAATCGCGGTGTCTCCATTGCCTACGAGCGTCGCGGAGAAAGTGGACCGTGGATGGTCCTGGTGCACGGGCTCGGCTACGGGCGGCTCGGCTGGGGGCCGTTGGCCGACCTGCTCGCGGCGCGACATCGGCTGGTGTTGATCGACAACCGGGGGATCGGGGACAGTGACCGGCCTCCCGGTCCCTACCGGGTGCACGACCTCGTCGACGACGTGCGTGCCGTGCTCGACCACCTCGCCATCGACCGCTGCGAACTCGTAGGCGCCAGCTTGGGCGGCATGGTGGCGCTGCAGCTCGCCAGCGACGAGCCAGGCCTCGTGTGCCACCTGGTCCTCATTGCAGCGACCCCCGGGGATCCACAGGGCGCCCCGTTGCCGGTACGGACCACGGCGCTGCTCCGCCGTGATCGCCGTCGAAAGCTGCCTTCGCCGCGCCGTCTCATCGAAGGCGCGCTCGCGCCCGAGACGGTGGCCAACCGCCCTGACCTGGTCGACCGGCTCCTAGCGCTGCGCGAGGAGCAACCCCAGGATCCCGAGGCGTGGCGAGCCCAGGCGGCGGCCAGTGCCTCGTTCTCACTGCGCGTACCGCTCGCGCGCATCGAGGTGCCCACCCTGGCCGTGGCCGGGCTCGCCGACGCCGTCATCGACCCGTCGAACTCGATGCGCTTGGCCTTCGCCATGCCTCGGGCGCGTGCGCTCTACCTTTCTCCCGCGGGCCACCTCTGCTTCTGGGAGCACCCTGCGCTCGTTGCGGACGCAACGTCGGGGTTCTGCGCCGAGGAATGGGTGGGCAGGCTAACGTCCTTCGGAGCCGACGCCGCGGCCACGGTGATCCCGGCGTGCTGAGCCGTCCGCCGATGGCCGCGCTCCACACCCCTGCACGCTGGCTCATGGATCGTGCCCGCAGCGATCCGGATGCCATCGCGCTCGAGGGGCACCGAGAGCGGATCAGCTACCGCGAGCTGTGGCGATGGGCTGTCGCCGTCGCAGGGCACCTGCTCGAGCTGGGGCTGTCACCGGGGGACCGCGTCGCGACGGTCACCGAGAACGACGCCGCCCAAGTGGTGCTCTTCTTCGCCTGCGCACTGAGTCGCATGGCACTCTCGCCACTCAACCGACGTCTCGCCGTCGCCGAGCTGGCGGCGCAGCTCGACGTCGTCACCCCGTCTCTCGTGATGGCGAGCACCGCTCATGCAGGAGCAGCAGCCGACGCGCTGCGTGCGAGCGTCGTTGCACCGGTGATCTGTTCGCCAGGGGATCTCCTCGCCATCGCGCAGGCGGGCGCCGCAGGAGGGCGGAGCCTGCGCCGCGTGGAGACGGTCGCAGCAGGCGTACGTGACGAGGACCCGCTGCTCGTCGTGTTCACCTCGGGGACGACTGGCCGATCGAAGGGCGCGGTGCTGAGCCATGCCAACTGTTTCTGGACGAATCTCAGCCTCGATGGCGCGGTGCCGCTCGGTGCAGGCGACGTGGTCCTCCAGGTACTTCCTCAGCACCATGTCGGCGGGTGGAACGTCCAGCCCCTCCAGGCCTGGTGGAAGGGTGCGACTGTCGTCCTCGAGCCCACCTTCGAACCGGATCGGGTGCTCGACCTGATCGGGCGCCGACGGGTCACCACGATGATGGGGGTCCCGACGACCTACCTGATGCTGGCGGAACAGCCTGCGTTCGCGAGTGCCGACCTGTCGAGCCTCCGGCGGGCCGTGGTCGGAGGTGCGGCCGTGCCGAGTGATGTCGTCGAAGCCTGGGTTCGTCGAGGCGTCGCGGTGTTCCAGGGCTACGGCCTGACCGAGGCGTCGCCCAACGTGCTCTGCCTCGCTGCCCGCGACGCCCTGGCGCATCCAGGCTCGGTGGGCCGGCCCTACGGCCATGTCGACGTGAGCCTCCGCGATCCCGCCGGGGACACCGTCGACACCGAGGACGTCGGGGAGCTCTGGGTGTCGGGGCCCAACGTGTTCTGTGGGTACTGGCGGGACGAGGAGGCCACCGCAGCCACCATGAGCGGGCACTGGCTCAAGACCGGGGACCTGGCACGACGCGACGCCGACGGTGTGTATCGGATCTGCGGTCGGGTGAAGGACCTCTTCGTCTCGGGTGGGGAGAATGTGTACCCCGCAGAGGTGGAAGCGATGCTGCGAGGTCATCCGAAGATCAGCGATGCGGCCGTCGTCGGGGTCGCAGACCGAAGATGGGGCGAGGTCGGCCTCGCATTCGTCCAGCTCCGGCGGGGGGCGGACCTGACCGGGGAGGAGGTGATCGCGTACTCCCGGGAGCGCGTCGCGGGGTTCAAGGTGCCGCGTCGCGTGGTCCTGATGGACGAGCTGCCGTTGCTCGCCAGCGGCAAGGTCGACAAGCGGCGCCTGGCTGCCGCGTTCGATCGAAAGGCAGGGGGCTCGCGGTTAGCAGTTACCAGCGCGAAGGACGCGAAGAAGGAGACCGAGCGAGAGGAGAAGGGCTCATGACGCTTGCCACAGGGCAGTGGGCACGCGTGCGTCACGCTGTGAGCGGGTCTACCCCTGACGGATCGCTGCCGCTCGATGGTCGCCGGGCGCTGATCACGGGCGCCGCGAGCGGGATCGGTCGGGCCTGCGCGCAGCGCCTCCGCGCTCTGGGTGCAGAGGTGATCGTTGCTGATCGAGACGGCGAGGGTGCAGCCACCGTTGCTGACGCCCTTGGCGGCGAGGCGTGGGTGGTCGACCTGGCCGATCTTGGAGTCCTGGAGGGGGAGAACACGGCTGTCGACGTGCTCGTCAACAACGCGGGGATCCAGCACGTCGCACCACTGCCGACATTTTCGCCCGAGATCTTCCGGAGGATGCTCGCTGTGATGCTGGAGGCACCGTTCCTTCTCTGCCGGGCCGTGCTGCCCCATATGTACGAGGGCGGGTGGGGGCGGATCGTGAACATCTCGAGCGTCCATGGCCTGCGCGCGTCGCCCTTCAAGTCGGCGTACGTCGCCGCGAAACACGGCCTGGAGGGGCTCTCCAAGGTCGTAGCGCTCGAGGGTGCGGCGCATGGGGTCACGTCCAACACGGTCTGCCCCGGCTACGTGCGGACCCCGCTCGTCGAGGGACAGATCGCGGCGCAGGCTCGGGTGCACGGTGTCGACGAGGAGGAAGTGGTTGCTCGGGTCCTGTTGGAGAAGTCGACGATCAAGCGTCTGGTCGAGCCGGAGGAGGTGGCGGCGATGGTGGGCTTCCTGTGCGGTCCGGATGCCGGGTTCGTCACCGGGACCTCCTTCGTCATCGACGGCGGGTGGACGGCGCACTGAGGCGGACGTCGAAGCTCGTCGGGCTCGATAGCGGGCCTCCGGAGTTCGATGAGGGCGTGTGAGCTTCTTGCAGCCAGGGGCTGCATAGAACTTGCGCAACGTTCCTGTCATCTTCGTGCGCACCAGCTCGTACGAGACACAGACCAAGAGTGTGAGCAGCCTCGTAATGGTCTGGATCGGTTCGCGACGTCCACGACTCTGCATTCGTCTTGGGGCGAGGGAGCACCAGGTGCCCTCGCCGGCGTGCTTGGCGACCACTGAGGGCCGAACGCGGAGTTGACCGCGCCTGCGGCGCCCGGCGCCGAGCCAAGCAGGGCGTTCGCACGAAGCGGCGAGGAGGCGCGGAGGGGGCGAGGCGTGCCCGTAGGCAGAATACCCTAATCATCGGTCCTTTCGACCAGGGTGTTCTGGTCGGGGAGGGGGGATTCGAACCCCCGACCTCGTGCACCCAAAGCACGTGACTTCCATGACATGCTCCGGGAGAACTCTCATATTTACCCAGGTCAGTGCCTGTATCTTACATCGATGTGCGCTTCTCTCGCCGACTCGGGGAGCCTATCGGGGAGCCTATTCCGCCTTTGGAACGATCCCCGTCCGCCTTTGTCCGCCTTCATCCGGAGCTCCATCGCACCCGAGGGCCGTCGCTCTGCTGGGGGCAGAGGCGATCCCGACCGTACCTGCGGCGCTGCGTTACGTCGGCGACCGAGGGGACTCTGCGCGGGCCTCGAGCGCTCGGCACCAGTGGGGCGCCTCGGGCCATCCGGGATCGCCGTCGGGCTCCTCGCACCGCCCCGTGACAGTGGCCGAGGGGCAATGACTGCCGCAGTGATCCTGGGTTCTCGGTGCTCAACGGCTGCGTTGGCCGTGGTAGCCGCAATCGTCCGGCGGCTTCGGCAACCTGTCCGCGTTGCGGCCGATCACCTGCCCGTCGGCATGCACCGTGACAACCGTGCAGTCCGGCTCGACGCTGCAACCTCCGATGACGGCGGTCGATTGTCGGCTCTACGCGATGCCGACCGTCCCAATGCCACGTCCATGGGCACGAGACCTGCGCCTATCGACCCACGGATGGAGCAGGAGACCCGGAAAAGTTCAGCGGCGGCGGACCAGCGCGCGATTGCAGCGAAGGAACGTCTGGGGGTGGGTGCCATCCCACCCGCCGCCAGCGCCCCGAGCCTCAGGTCAGGCTCGAAGCAGACGGCGTAGCTCCTCGGCGTCGATGCCAGCGTCGCGAAGGATGCCCGCGAGCGTGCCCCGCTTCAGTTCCCGGTGGAGGGGCACGACAAGCGGAACGGGCCAGGTTGGATGGCGCAGCCGA
>JAKAQM010000009.1 GCA_021822565.1 Actinomycetes bacterium
TCGTCAGGCGAGCGGGAGCAGCTCGGTACGGCCCTCGTCAGGCGAGCGGGAGCAGCTCGGTACGGCCCTCGAGGTCGGCGGAGAGCTCGGCACGCGCCTCGTCGCCGAGCACGGCATGCGCCTCGTACTCGGGGTGGTGCACCGTCAGGGCGACGGGATCTCCACCCACGAAGCGCTCCCGTGCGTCCAGTGAGAACGGGAAGCGGATGTAGTGGACCGCGGGAGTGACCGCCTCCCTGGTCAGGGCTTCGGCATGGGACTCCTCTGGCACGCTGCGCACCACGGCGGCCACCGGATCGCCGAGCTCGAAGGCGAGCGCCCTCTCCACTCCCACGAGCCGCGGAAGCCAATGGCGAAGGTCGTGCTCGGTCGTGAGCTCGACGAACAAGGTCGCCGAGAGCTCGCCGTCGCCCGGCAGGAGGCGGTTGTACACGTCCAATTCCTGCTGGACACCCTCGTCCGTCGCGATGCGCTCGGCCCGGGCCATCTCCTGGACCTGGAACCGCACGGTGTCGAGGCATTCGAACACCACCGTGATGATGGGCCCCAGCGCGATGCGGCGCCGGCGCTTCAGCTCGATGACGCGACGGCGGTAGTCGTCGCGCACCCGCTCGTAGGCACGAAGATCCAGGATGTCGTCGAGCCCGAGGGACCGGGCGGCCATGCCGCTCAGGAGACGGACTCCAGACCCTTGGCGAAGCGGCCCGCATGCGACTTCTCGGCGCGCGCGAGGGTCTCGAGCCACTCTGCGATCTCCTCGAACCCCTCGTCGCGGGCGGTCTTCGCGAAGCCCGGGTACATCTCGGTGTACTCGTAGGTCTCGCCTTCGATCGCGCTCTTCAAGTTGTCCGTGGTGCTCCCGACCGGCGCACCCGTCACGGGGTCGCCGACCTCGCGCAGGAAGTCGAAGTGGCCGAACGCATGACCGGTCTCCCCTTCGGCAACGGAGCGGAAGAGGGCCGCGACATCGGGGTACCCCTCGACGTCCGCCTTCTGCGCGAAGTACAGGTAGCGCCGGTTGGCCTGGCTCTCACCTGCGAAGGCAGTCTTCAGGTTCTCTTCGGTCTTGGAACCCTTGAGCTGGGGCATTGCTCCTCCTCGTTTGTCCTTGTTTCTCGTTGTTGGCTTGAGGCTGTGCTTGTTCGATGGTGCGGTGGCTCGATGGTGCGGTGGCTCGATGGTGTTGGCGGCTTGCACGTGGTGGACGGACAGCCCGGCGACAGGTCGGCCTCAGCTCTCGCTGCGGCACCGGCCGCAGCGCCCTCGGAAGACGACATCGCTTCGCTCCACGTCGTAGCCCTGGGCAAGGCGCTCGGGCAACCCCACCGCCGGGAAGTCGACGAAGACGTCCCGGACGTCGCCGCACACGCGACAGACGAGATGGTGGTGCGCACGCTCGACGTTCGGGTCGAAGCGCACGGCGCCCGTCCCGACCTCGAGAGGGGCGATCTCCCCGAGCTCCTCGAGATCGTGGAGCGTCTGGTAGACGGTCTTGAGCGAGATGGTCTCCATCTCCGCACGAACCGCCTCGTAGACCTTCTCCGCCGTCGGGTGGCTCTCGTTGCCCGCGAGGGCGCGGAAGATCGACTGGCGCTGCGGGGTGACGTGCCGTCCGCTCGCACGGAAGAGCTGGGTCAGTTCCGCCGGCGTCCGCATCGCACACGATCATAGCGTAAAGAGTTGGCGGTTGACATCGCCTTTCGAGATGGCGACATCGGCGTCAGCGGGCAGGAGATGGCCATCACTGTGGCACGCTTGCCGTGATGAGCGCATTCGACCGCAGCGACGCGCTGGCGCGACTCGCTGCGGAGGAGTTCGACGTCCTCGTGGTCGGCGGCGGGATCACCGGTGCCGGGGTGGCCCTCGACGCGGCCAGCCGGGGGCTTCGCACGGCCCTCGTCGAGAAGGGGGACTTCGCCTCGGGAACGTCGTCGAGGTCTTCCAAGCTCGTCCACGGCGGCCTTCGCTACCTTCAGCAGGGCGAGCTCTGCCTCGTGCACGAAAGCCTCAGCGAGCGCCAGGCACTCCTGCGCAACGCGCCCCACCTGGTGCGCCCCCTCACCTTCCTCGTCCCCCTGTTCGGGCACGAGGGCGCGGCGTCCGCGGCGGTCGCGCGGTCCTTCTCCACCGCTCTGTGGATCTACGACCTCGCTGGAGGCTGGCGCATCGGCAGCCGGCACCATCGCGTCGGACGCGACGAGGCGCTCGCCCATGTGCCGGTGCTGCGCTCCGACGATTTGATGGCCGGCTTCGTCTACCTCGACGCCCACGCAGACGACGCACGGCTCGTGCTCGCCGTGCTGCGCACGGCGGTCCTCGATCACGGCGCGGTCGCAGCCAACTACACGGCGCTCACCGCGCTCGTCACCGATCATGGGGGGTCCGTGTGCGGAGCCCGGGTACGCCCGGCCACCATGCCACCGGGAGGCGGGCCCGACGACACGCACGACGGTGCAGACCTCGACGTACGAGCCCGGGTCGTGGTCAACGCAACCGGCGTCTGGGCAGACCGAGTCCGCGAGCTCGCCGGTGGCCAGGACCCCCGCTCGCTGCGCCCTGCCAAAGGCGTGCACGTGACCGTGCCGGCATCATCACTCCCCTGCGACGTCGCCGCCGTGCTCCCAGTCCGCGACGACCGGCGCTCCGTCTTCGTCGTCCCGTGGCCTGAGGCCGGCGTCACCTACGTGGGGACCACCGACACCGACTACACGGGGCCGCTCGAAGACCCGGCCTGCACTGCGGAGGATGTGGGCTACCTCCTCTCGGCCGTCAACGCCTCGACCACGGTCGGGTTGCGACCCGATGACGTGACCGCCGTCTGGGCAGGGCTGCGACCCCTGCTCGCTGCCCCGCACAAGAGACGCACGTCCGCGCGCACGGCCGACCTCTCGCGCCGCCACTCGGTGCGCGCCTCTCCGGACGGCCTCGTCACCGTCGTCGGCGGGAAGCTCACGACCTACCGCCGCATGGCGGAGGACACGATGGACGAGGTCATCCGAGTGCTCGGCACTGCTCCTTCGGCCAGCCGTTCGCGCACGCGTCGGCTCACCCTGCGCGGTGCTCCGGACCAACCGGTCGAGACGACGACGCGGGCCGACCGCCTCTTCGCCCGGTACGGCACCGAAGCGGAGGAGGTCCGGGCGCTCTGCAACGCTCGTCCCGAGCTGCGCACCCCGGTCGCTGAAGGCCTCCCCTACCTCGACGCCGAGGTGCTCTACGCGGCACGAGAGGAGATGGCCCAGTCCGTCGACGACGTGCTCAGCCGCCGGACCCGGGCCGTGCTGGCCGATACCCGTGCAGCGTCGTCGGCCGCAGCGAAGGTGGCCTCGCTGATCGCCGGAGAGCTCGGTTGGAGCGACGACCAGGCGGCGCAGAACGCATGCCGCTTCCGTTCTCAGGTCCGCGCCGACCTCGAGCGAGCGGGCATCCCCGCTCCCGCCGAAAGGGGGCAGTGAGCGTGCCGACCCCGGTGCCTCAGGGTCCGCCCACCCCCCTGGTGCCCCAGGGTCCGCCCACCCCCCCGGTGCCGCCGATTCCAATCGAGGGCGGCGCGGAGCGAGCCGGCCAGCGCCTCGCCACCCGCCCGGTCGCGGTGCCCGAGGCGATCCTCGAGCGCGTGCGCGAGCAAGGAGGCACCGTCGAGCTCGAGATGGCCGCGCGCGCAGAGGCAGGGCGCGACTGGTGGCCGCTCGGGATCGGCTGGGCCGCAGCCGGCCTCGTCCCGGCCATGCCGGCTGCGGTCGTACGCCCGGTGTCGGCTGCACAGGTCGCCGAGCTGCTCGCGTCCTGCGCCCGACAGCGTGTCCCCGTGACCGCGATGGGAGGCCGCAGCGGGGTGTGCGGCGGAGCGATCCCCCTGTACGGCGGCGTCGCGCTCGACTGCACCGGGCTCGTCGGAGAGGTCGAGGTGGACGAGGTGTCGCTCGTCGCCGAGGTCCCCGCGGGCACCAGCGGCCGCGACCTCGTCGAGCGCCTACGCACCAGCGGCTCCGGCTACACGCTCGGCCACTGGCCCCAGTCGGTGGACCTGTCCACGGTGGGGGGATGGATCGCATGCCGCAGCGCAGGCCAGTGCTCGACCAGGTACGGGAAGATCGAGGACATGGTCGTCGGTCTGGAAGTCGCGCTCGCGGACGGCCGGATCGTGCGCACCGGCACCCACGCGCCGCGGGCGGCGACCGGGCCCGATCTGACGCAGCTGTTCACCGGCAGCGAGGGCGTGCTCGGGGTCATCACCCGCGCGTGGCTCCGCGTGCACCCGCTCCCCTCGGCCCGAGGCCGACGCGCCTTCGCGTTCTCGAGCTTCGATGCAGGCCTCGAGGCCTGCAGGCGGGTGCTGCGGCGGGGGGCGACGCCCGCGGTCCTCCGCCTCTACGACGCGGCCGAGTCCGAGCGCACCTTCTCGCACCCCGACGGGTGCGTCCTCATCGTCGCGGACGAAGCCGACCAGGGGCTGCTCGATGCGACGCTCGCAGTGGTCGACGAGGAGTGCTCGTCAGCCTGTCCACTCGACGCCTCGGTCGTCGACCACTGGCTCTCGACGCGCTACGACACCTCGGCACTGGCTCCGCTCTGGCGCGCGGGGATCGCGGTCGACACCTCCGAGGTCGCGGGCCCATGGGCGGCGCTGCCAGCGCTCGCCCGTGACGTCGTCGGCGTGCTGGAGGCCCTCGACGGCACCATCGCCGCGTCGGTGCACCTCTCCCACGCCTACCTCGACGGCGCGTGCCTCTACTTCACCTTCGCCGGAGGGCGCCCCCTTGGCGAGGCGACCCTGGAGCAGGCCGCATCGAGCGACGCGGGCCGCGGCGCTTCCGGGGGATCCTTCGACGCAGCGTTCGCCGAGAGGTACTACCGGCGGGCCTGGGACGCGCTGAGCGACGTCGTCGTCGAGCGCGGCGCGGCCATGAGCCACCACCACGGCATCGGCCTCAACCGCGGACGCTTCCTCGCGCGCGCGCTCGGCAGCGCCTACCACGTCCTCGTCTCGCTCAAACAGGCTCTGGACCCCGCAGGGATCCTCAACCCGGGCAAGCTCGGGATCCCGACCACGTTCGGGGAGGTGCCCTGGCCGTGACGGACGGCGCTCTGGTGGTGGACGTCGGCTCGACCAGCCTGCGCGCGGGGGTGGTCCGCCCCGAGGGCACGGTCGAGCACGCCCACCGGGTACCGCTCGCGACGCTCTCGCCCGCACCCGGTCTCGTGGAGCTGGACGCGGCCCACCTGGCCGACGCCGTCGTGGGGCTCGCCACGGCGGTGCTCGCGGAGTCCGGGCCGGTGGCCGGCGTGGGCGTCGCCACCCAACGCGCGACGGCGGTCGTGTGGGACCGCCGCAGCGGCACCCCTGTCGCCCCGGCGATCGGGTGGCAGGACCTGCGCACGGTCCTCACTTGCCTCACCCTGCAGTCCGAGGGCATCCGCCTCGCACCGAACATGTCCGCGACCAAGGTCGCCGCGATCCTCGACGCCGTCGATCCCGAACGCGTGCGCGCGCGAGCCGGTGAGCTGTGCGCCGGAACGGTCGACAGCTGGGTCGCGTGGACCCTCGCCGGGGGCACGCGGGGCCCGGGTGGCGGCCTGCACGTCACCGACGCGACCAACGCTGCGGTCACCGGCATGCTCGCCGCAGGCGGGTCGGGGTCCTGGGACGTCTGGGACGAGCGGGTCCTGGACGCGCTGGGGATCCCCGGCACGCTGCTCCCCCGCGTCGTCGACTCTTGCGGGCCCATCGGCGAGGCGGCCGCGCTCCCCGGGTCTCCACCCCTGTGCGCCCTGATCGGCGACCAGCAAGCCTCCTTGGTCGGCCAGGGCTGCACGCGCGCCGGCCTCGCCAAGGCGACCTTCGGCACCGGCGGCATGCTCGACCTGTGCACCGGGACGGCACCGCCCGAACGCGCAGGGCGTAGCGCTCAGGGGACCTTTCCGATCGTGGCATGGCGGCTCGGGGGCGAGCTCACGTGGGGCACCGAGGCGATCATGCTGACCGCCGGCGCGTGCATCGACTGGTTGCGCGACGACATGGGCCTTGTCGCGACGGCCGCAGAGACCGAGGCACTCGCAGCGTCGTGCGAGCCCACACACGACGTCTGGTTCGTGCCCGCCCTCATGGGCATGGGAGCTCCCGTGTGGGACTTCGGCGCGAGGGGCGCGCTCGTCGGGCTCACTCGCGGGTCTGGCCGGGCGCAGGTCGTCCGTGCGGTCCTCGAAGGGGTGGCCCACCGCGGGGCCGACCTGCTCGAGGCCGCCGAGACGGATGGTGCCGCGCGCGTCCCGACGCTCCGAGTGGACGGCGGCATGAGCGCGAACCGCGTCTTCGTCCAGGCCCTGGCAGACGCCTGCGGACGCCCCGTCGAGCTTTCCCGCGAGCTGGAGGCGACGACCCTCGGCGCCGGGCTGCTCGCAGGAGTTGCCCTCGGCACGCTGGGCGGGACCGAAGAGATCGCCGACGCGTATCGTCCGAAGGGAGTCGTGGAGCCTAGGCTCTCAGAGCCGACCCACCGGGAGTTGCGGGGACGGTGGCTGGAGGCACGGGAGCGGGCTGCCCGCACGATCCCCGAACTGTCGGGCATCGAGTTCTAGGGGGTCGCCATGACCGCGTGGCCGGCTACGGCGAAGGGAGGGGCTGACGGCGAGGGCTCCGGCGCGCCCGCAGGACCCGTTCCTCCTTCGGGCACCACCGCGGGTCCCGCCACGCACACCGCCCCCCCGCCGGCCGCCGTGCCCGACCTGCGGCGCACCGGGGAGCCGGCCACCGAACCGGCGGAGGACGCGATGGACCTCGTCGGCGCCACGGCGCTCGCCCGCGCGCTGCGCGACGCCGTGAGCGAGGTGGTGCTCGGCGCGCCAGATGCGGTGACGGTCGCCGTGTGCGCCGCGGTCTCCGGAGGGCATCTCCTCATCGAGGACGTCCCGGGGACGGGCAAGACCGTGCTCGCGCGAACCCTCGCGGCTGCGCTCGGCGCAGAGCTCTCCCGTATCCAGGGGAACACCGATCTGTTGCCGACGGACGTGACCGGGGTGTCCGTCTACTCGCCCGACCGTGGGGACTGGCGCTTCCACCCCGGACCCGTCTTCGCGCACGTCGTCCTCCTCGACGAGCTCAACCGCACGCCGCCGAGGACCCAGTCCGCGCTGCTCGAGGCGATGGCCGAGGAGCAGGTCACGGTCGACGGGGCGCGCTGGCCCCTGCCTCGCCCGTACCTCGTGATCGCCACCCAGAACCCAGGTCAGCTCGGCACCTTCCCGCTCGTCGAGAGCCAGCTCGACCGCTTCGCGCTCTCCACGCAGCTCGGCTATCCCGACGCAGAGACCGAGCTCGACCTCGCGATGGGACGAGGCGGGCGCGACGCCCTCGACAAGCTGCGGCCGGTCTGCTCCACTGCCGAGTGGGGGCGCCTCGTGGACGCGTGCGCAGCGGTGCGCGTGGCTCCCGACGTGGCCGCCTACGCGGTTCGCCTCGTACGCGCGACGAGGGGCGCAGCCGGAGTCCACCTCGGTGCGAGCCCGCGTGCGACGATCACCCTGGTCCGCTCCGCACGGGCCCACGCGCTCTTGGAGGGCCGGCCGTACGCGACCCCCGACGACGTACAGGCGATCGCGGTTGCGGGCCTCGCGCATCGACTGGACACCGACGCGCTCGCCGACCAGCGAGCGGGCATCGTGCGCGACGCGCTGCGGTCGGTACCGGCACCGAGACCGTGACGCAGCGCCGGCTCCCGCGCCCCCGACGGGCCGCGATGCCGGTCATCGCGAGCGCGGCAGCGCTCGGCATCTGGGGGATCGTCGCCCACGACGCGGGCGCAGGATGGGTCCAGTCCATCGGCGCGCTGGTCGCCGGTGCGCTGGTGGTGGGGACGCTCGCACCGGCCGCCTTCGTGGCGCGGGCGCGGTGCCGGGTCGTCGTAGCGCCACACGACGCAACGGCAGGACTCCCGGCCACGCTCGAGATCTGGACCAGCGCGCCGGTCGAGCTCCGGCCAATCGACCCGCCCGGTCCGGTGACGACGGCGAAGGGCCGCGGCTCGAGCACCCTCGACGTGCGACCGGAGCACCGCGGCGTGGTCGACCGGTGCACGCTGACCCTCGCGAGCGCCGCCCCCTTCGGGATCTTGTGGTGGACGCGCACCGTGGTCCTCACACTCCCGCACCCGCTCGCCGTCGCACCGCGTGTCGGAGTGCCGGAGCGACGGGCGCGCACCGGCCGCAGCCCGGCGAACACGCCACTTGCCGCGCCAGGGCGGGGTGATGACCCGCGGGGCATCCGCCCCTACGAGCGCGGCGACCGGCGCACGCTCGTGCACTGGCCCGCGACCGCGCACACGGGCTCGCTCATGGTGCGTGAGAGCGAGCGCCCCGGACCGCGCACGGCGGTCGTCGACGGGCGGCTCCCCACCGATCCCTCCGAGGCGGAGCGTCAGGCGGAGCACGTGATGGCGGAGGTGCACGCGCTGCTGCGCTCCGGTGCGCATGTCGAGCTCGAGACCGTTGAGCCCGAAGGGGATGTCGTCGCACCGGTCGCCACGCTGCACGCCGCAGGACGGCGGCTCGCTCTCGCCCTCCCGCGGGTCGCCGCCCCGCGCGCACACGCCCTCGAACGCGATGCGGCGAGAGCACGCCAGGAGCCCTGGGCGGAGGGACCGCCGTGAACCCGATGCGTGCCCTCCGGCGACCCGCGCGCACGTGGCCCGCCGAGAGCTCCGTCGCGCTGCGTGCGTCAGCGAGCGGCGCGGTGTGCGTCGCCGTCGCCGCGTGCGCGGCCCAGGGCGAGCTCCCGGCGTGGTACGCGGCCACCTGCAGCGCCCTCGTCTGCGCAGGCAGCGTCATCTCCTACCGGCGCCGCACGCGCCCCGTGCCCTATCTCAAGGTCGCCTTGGGCGCCGCGATGCTCGCAGCGTTCGCCTGGTTCTTCGTGACGGTGTCGGCAAACGCGTCGAGCGGCCAGCTCGGTGCGGTCGAGGGCCCCCTCGCCGTCCTCTTCAGTGCGATGCAGGTCGCCCACTCCTTCGACATGCCTTCTCGACGCGACCTGGGCTTCTCGCTCGCGGGATCCGCGACCCTCATGGCCGTTGCGGCAGCCCAGGCCATCGACCTCTCCTTCGGGCTCTACGTCGTCACGTGGGCGCTGCTCGCTCTCGTCGCGCTGCACGCGTCGTGGGCTTCGATGGCAGGGGGGCTCGCGCCGCACGCCCTCGGCGTCGCGGGGTCGAGCGCGGCTGCGCTGCTCGTCGCGGGGCTGCTCGTGGCGTTCCTCCCACTTCCGAGCCCGCCGAGCCTCGCGGTGAGCCCCAGCCTCGGAGCGCGAGCCGGTGCGTTCGGCGCGACCCAGCCCGTCCGCTTCGTCCCAGCGCCCCGCTCCACGGACGAGGGGCCTGCGTCGGCGAGCGGACCGACGGGCGTCGGCGGCTTCCTCGGCTTCGCCGGACCGCTCGACACGGCACTGCGTCCCGGGCTCGGCAACGAGGTCGTGCTCCGGGTGCGCGCGGACCGCCCGACGTACTGGGTCGCCGAGACCTACGACACCTGGTCGGGGCGCTCATGGACCCAGACCGGACCGCACCCCCAAGCCGACCAACCGACGGGCGGAAGCGGAGCGTCCGAAGGGCGCTCCGCCGTCCTCACCGGCGGCCCGCCCTTCGTCGTCGCACCGAGCGCCGTGTCTCCAAGCGGGCAGGGCGCCAGCCGGACGGCACCGCCCTCGGCGACTGCCCGCGTCGACGTGCAGCCGGACTACCAGACCTTCTACCTCGCGGCATCGGCGTCGAACCTCGTCCTCCACGCCGACCAGGCGACCGCGGTGTGGATCCCGACCCGGCGGTTGTACGTCGGTGCGAACGGGACCATCCGCACGGCTCGGGCGCTCGGCGCCGGGTCCGTCTACAGCGTTGCGTCCACAGTCGCGACGCCGAGCGAAGCCGAGCTCGAGAGCGCGAACGGTACCGCAGGGCTCACCGCCGCTGCCGTGCGTGAGGATCTCCAGCTCCCCCACCCCTACCCGCGGGTGGCGTCGCTCGCCCGCCGGGTGACCGCGCACGACCCCACGGTCCTCTCCAAGATCCACGCGCTCGAGCGCTGGATCGGGGAGCACACCAGGTACACGCTGGACATCCCACCCCTCGCTCCGGGTCGAGACACGGTCGTCGAGTTCCTCTTCGGCACCCGGCGCGGATTCTGCGAGCAGATCAGCACCTCGCTCACCGTGATGCTCCGCACGCTCGGCATCCCTGCACGCGAGACGGTCGGCTACGTCCCAGGTCCCCTGGATCCGATCACCGGCCTCTACGACGAGGAGGCCAAGGACGCACACGCATGGGTCCAGGTGTGGTTCCCCGGCTACGGCTGGCAGAGCTTCGACCCCACCGCCTACGTTCCGGCTGCGAACCCGTCGGCGGCGTCGACCATCGGGAACGATTTGCTCGCGGCCCTCCGCCGTGTGCCGGTCGCTCCCACCGCGGCCGCCGTGGGGGCCCTCACGCTCGTGGCGCTCGTGCTCGTACGGCGGCGCCGGCGGCCGCGCACCTGGAGCGCGAAGGTCACGCGGGAGCTCGAACGCGCCGCGAGCCGGGCGGGTCTCCACGCCGAGCCGGGGGCGACGCTCGACTCGATCGCCGCCGCGCTCGACTCGGTCCTCCGAGCCGGGAACCGCGCGCCCGGGACCGATGCGACCGCGCCCGCCCCGCCGAGCCGAGCACGGCCCGCATGCGCCGCACGTGAGCTCGCGTCCATCGCCGCCGCCGCGGCGTGGGGCGCCGAGGAGGCAGCGCCACGCACAGAGCGCCGCTACGTCCGCGAGGCGCGAGGGCTCCGTCGCGCCGCACGCCGCCAGGCGCGTCGCCGGGACCGAGCAGAGGTGCGACCGATGCCTGGCGTCATCGTCCCGCCTCCAGGAGCTCCACCGCCTCGTCGAAGGTCGCACCCGACACGAGCAGGGGCCGGAACGCCATGAGCTGGCGAGGGCGTGAGACCGCGACCGCCCCGCTCAACCGCCCACGCCGGCCGTAGACGGCGACGAACCTCGCATCCGGCGCGTCGAGGCTCCCGTCGACCACGACAACCTCGTCATCGGGACCCGGGTGGCCGAGGACCTGGATCCTCAGCCCGTACTGGTCCGACCAGAAGTAGGGCACGGGGTCGAACTCCCCGGCGTGGCCCCTGCCGGCGAGAAGGCTGCGGGCGGCGGCCGAGCCCATCTGGGACGCCACCTCCCAGTGCTCGATCCGAAGGGACTGCTCGTCGCCGAGGTGGCGCCAGCTCCATCTACACAGATCGCCGGCGCACACCACACGGTCCGCGGCGAACAGCGCGCCGTCGCACACGACGCCGTCTGCGACCTCGAGCCCGGAGCCCTCCAGCCATTCGGTGTTCGGCACCACGCCGACCCCGACGACCACGACGTCGGCGCGCAACGCCTCGCCGTCGCCGAGCACCACCTCGAAGGGCCGGTCCGAAGGGCACGTGCGCACCCCCTCGACCCTGACGCCGGTGCGCAGCTCCACTCCGTGGTGCAGGTGGAGCGCACCGAGGGCACCCCCGACCAGCTCCCCGAGGGCGGGCGCGAGCGGCGTCGGGAGCGCCTCGAGCACCGTGACGACGCAGCCGAGCCCGCGGCAGGTGGCCGCCACCTCCGAGCCGATGAAGCCGGCCCCGACGACCACGACCCTGCACCCCGGCCCTGCGCCGAGGAGGGCCGCGCGAAGCCGCTCGCAGTCCTCGAGCGTGCGCACGACGGCCACCCCCTCGAGCGTCTCCGTGCCACGCAGGCGGCGCGGTCGTGCGCCGGTCGCGACCACCACACCGTCCGCCTCGAGCGCCGTGCCGTCGTCGAGGGTGACGCGGCGGGACGCCGCATCGAGCGCCTCGGCTCGATGCCCGAGGCGGAGGTCGATCCCGAGCTCCTCGATCCGACGGCGGTCGGCGAGAACCGTGCGCTCCGGAGGCCAGGTCCCCGCGAGCACCTGCTTGGACAGTGGGGGGCGGTCGTAGGGGTAGTGGACCTCGTCGCCCACCATCACGAGCGACCCGGTGAAGCCGCGCTCACGGAGCTCCTCTGCGGCGCGCAGGCCCGCGAGCGACGCTCCGACGACGACCACCGAGCCGTCGAGCGGCAAGGGACCGCCAGCTCCCGCCGCGCTCATCGTGCGAACATGGCCAGCCACTCCTGCGCCGAGCGCGGCCTGAGCACGACGTTGGCCCGGCGCGTCTCCCCCATGGGGGCGAAGGGCTCCTCCGAGTAGCGGTGGCCGGGGTACACGAGGGTCTCGTCGGGGACCTTCGCCAGTCGCTGCGTGAGCGACTCGTAGAGGGCCTCGGGATCCCCGCCGGGCAGGTCGGTCCTCCCGCAGCCCTGCAGGAAGAGCGTGTCGCCGGACACGAGCTTGCCTGCGACGAGGAAGCACTGGCTCCCAGGAGTGTGGCCCGGGGTGTGCACCAGCTCGACCGCGACCTCTCCGACCATGACGACGTCGCCGCTCTCGTGGGGGACCAGGTCGCCTTCGCCCACCCCGGTCGCGCGCACGACCCACGGGAGCTCGGCGCGCTGGACGTGGACCGGCACCTGGACGCGTTCGAGCAGCGCGGCGATGCCCTCGACCTCCACCCCCATGGCTGCCCCCCCGACATGGTCGAAGTGGTAGTGCGTCGCGAGCACCCCGGCACAACGCATCCCGTCACCCTCGACGACGTCGAGGAGCTCCCCCACGCGGTACGCGGGGTCGACGAGGAGCGCCTCCCCGGTCGTCCTGTCGCCGATCGCGTAGGCGAAGTTGACCATCTGGCGCGCCACCGGGTCGTCGCGGGCGAAGTCACTCCCCGACAGGAGCTGGCGGAAGTACAGGCGGTCGAAGGCCTGCTGCTGGCTCGTCATCCACGCCTCGCCATCGGATCGTCCACGTTCTTCGTCTTCGTCAGAAGAGCCCGGGTACGCCTTCGGCGCGCCCGCCACCGGCAGCGTCCTCCATGGCGTCTTCCACGACCTCGTCCTCGCCACCGCCCGTTTCCAGGGGCGCGCCCTCGCCACCGGCGGCGTCCTCGAGGACCGCCGTGAGCCGGGGCACGAGCTGCTCCACCTGCATCCGCGTCCGACGCAGCCGCGCGTCGAGCTCCTCGATGATCGCGGCCGCACGGACGAGCCGTCCCACCAGCTGGTCGACGTCGACCTCCCGGCCTTCGAAGAACGCGACGATCGTGTCCAGCTCCTCGCTCGCCTCGGTGTAGCTCATGTCCTCGACCGGGCGACCAGCAGCACCCGTCTCCTCGTCCATGAACCCTCCCATCACGCCTCCACTCGCTCGTCTCCACGCGCACGCGCCGCGGCATCGCCGAACGCCACCTCCACGCCGTGCGTGCCGTGGGTGCCGTCCGCCACCGATCCGACGTAGCCGTCGGCGAAACGGGTCACGAGACGCCGTCCCGATCCGACCTCATGGGCATGGCGCACCACCTGACCATGCTCGTCGAGCGTCAGCGTGTAGCCGCGCTCGAGCTGGCGCTCCACGTCGTAGGCGGCGACCAGCCGGCGCCAGGCGACGAGGCGGTCGTGCGCGTGCTCGACCCTCGCCTGGGCGAGCGGCGCGACGCGTGCGCCGCGCCGGACGACCGAGGTCCACGATTCATCGACCAGTCGTGGCGCGCTTCGCCCGACGGTCGCTGCGCACCGGACGACGTGCTCGCGCTGGCGGTCGAGAAGGTGCCGCGCCATCGCGCACAGACGCGACCGGGCCGCATCGTGCTCACGTCGGGAGCTGGCGAGCGTCTCGGGACAGCGGCGTGCGAGAAGGGCAGCAGGCGTCGAGACGGAGACCTCCCACCACGCCTGGACCCGCTGGACGAGCTCCCTGCCGCACTCGGTGGGGGTGATGCACGCCCGGTTCGCGACGACGTCGGCGACGGACTCGTCACCGGTGTGACCGATCCCCGTCCACACCGGGACGGGCGAGCCGGCGACGGCCCGGGCCACGGGCTCGGCGTCGAACGCCGCGAGGTCGGCCTTGGACCCTCCGCCACGCACCAGCACGATCAGGTCGAGACCGGCCGGCCCGAGGTCGCAGAGCCCTCGCAGCGCCGCGCTGATCGCCGACGGAGCGGCTGCACCCTGCACCGTCGTGGGGGCCACCTGCACCGAGAAGGCGAACCCGGACGCCGCGAGCTGACCGACGAAGTCGCGGTAGCCCTCCGTCCCCGGGCTCGCCACGAGGCCGATGCGCAGCGGCACCTCGGGCACGGCCAGCGCGCGGTTGCGCGTGAGCAGCCCTTCGGCCTCGAGGGCCCGGATGAGCGCAGCGCGCGCTGCCGCCAGACGTCCGAGCAGGGCGGTGACGTCCAGCTCTTGGAGCACGAAGCCGATCTCGGCCTTGGGCCTGTAGAAGTCGATGGTGCCGCGCAGGACGACCACCATGCCCGGCTGCAGCTCGATCCCCTCGCGCGCGAGCGTCGCTCGAAGTGGTCCCCAGGTGGACTGCCAGCACTTGACCTTGAGCACGGGTGCCTGGCGATCCCGGGCCGACTCGGGATCGACCAGGTCGATGTAGCAGTGTCCCTGCCCCGCACGCTGGTCGGAGACGTGCTGGATCTCGCCACGCACCCACAACGCGCGTCGGCGAGGGAACGCGCGCTCGATCGCGCCTTGGACCTCGTCGTAGAGGTCGGTGATCGTGAGCGCGTCGGCATGCTCGCCACCGAGGGGCCCCCGGGGACCTTGTGACATGGGGTCCACCATAGCCAGGAGGTGTGACCCGCTTTCCCTCCGTCAGACGCTCCTCGGAGCGCCGGGCCTGCGCTGTGCGGCCACGGCGCCGCCGGGTTCCTGGCAGAATGGACGTGACGGTGAGCCGGCCGGGTGGCCGCGGCCCGGGTCGTGCCTAGAGCGCGGCACCGGGTCGAGGAAGGTCGGGACTCCGCAGGGCAGGGTGCTGGCCAACGGCCAGTCGGGGCGACCCGCAGGACAGTGCCACAGAGAGCAGACCGCCGATGGCGGGCCCCAGGCCCGCACAGGCAAGGGTGAAACGGTGCGGCAAGAGCGCACCAGCGGTCCGGGTGACCGGACCGGCTCGGTAAACCCCACTCGGAGCAAGGCCAAGCGTGGGACACGGGCGGCCCGTCCGCCCCGCGAGGGGCAGTCCCCAGGTAGGCCGCGTAGATGGATGGCCACCCACGCCTCTTCGAGGCTGGACAGAATCCCGCCTACAGGCCGGCTCACCGTCACGTCCACTTGGCGCGGCTCTCGTCTGCGCTCCGCCTGCCTCGTGCCGTTCACCCCCGCCTGCCACTCGGCGGCCCGGCGCAAGTAGCCTGGCGCCGACATGTCCACCACTGCCGTACAGCGGCGCCGCGGTGGCCTGATCGACCGCCGTCTTGCCGCCCGGGTCAGTGCGACGCGTCGGTACCTCTTCACCGCGGTGGGCGTCGGGCTCGCCTCAACCGCATCGGTCGTCGCGCAAGCCGTCCTGCTCGCGTCCGTCGTGTCCTCGGTCCTCCTCCATGGGGCGACGCTCGGTGCCGTCGCGCCCCGTCTGGCGGGTCTCGCCGCGGCGTTCGCCGCTCGAGCCTTGCTCGGCTGGGCGGGCGAGGCGGCGGCCCAGCGCACGGGAGCCGCGGTCACCTCCACGCTGCGCCGGCAGTTGCTGCGCCACGCACTCGACCTGGGACCCGTCTGGCTGGGCGGGGAGCGGGCCGGCGAGCTCTCCCTCGCAGCGACCCGTGGGACCAGCGCGCTGACCACCTATTTCGGGCGCTACCTCCCCCAGGCGGTGCTCGCCGCGCTTGCCCCCATCGGGATCCTGATATGGGTCGGGGCGGAGGACTGGCCGTCGTTCCTCATCCTTCTCGGGCTGGTGGCGCTCGTCCCGTTGACGATGGTCTACTTCGGGCGGGAGTCGGCTGCCCGCACGCGTCTCCAGTGGCGCAGGCTCTCCTCGCTCTCCGCTCGCTTCTTGGACATGCTGCGCGGCCTGCCCACGCTGCGAGCCTTCGGAAGGGAGGCCCACGGCCGACGCGAGGTGGCGGAGGCGACCGACGGGCTCCGGCAGACGACCCTCAGCACCTTACGCGTCGCGTTCGCCTCCGCGCTGGCCCTCGAGTTCCTCGCAGGGATCGGCACCGGGCTCGTCGCGATGGTGCTCGGGCTTCGGCTCCTCGGCGGCCACGTGAGCCTGTACACGGCGGTCGCGGTGCTGCTGGTCTCCCCCGAGGTCTTCCTGCCGCTCCGCCGCGCCGGCGCCGAATTCCACGCGAGCGCCGAGGGACAGGCCGCAGCGGACCGCATCCTCTCGGTTCTCGACGTCGAGACGGTGCCGCACGAGGGCCGTGAGGGCGGTCAGGGCGGTCAGGGCGGTCGTACCCGGAGCCCTGGGACCCCCGCCGGCCCGGTTCGCGGCGAGCCGGCGGGCGGCACGCGTTCTCGAGAGCGTGCGGCGCTCGGCGCACACCATGTGACGGTCAGCTTCCCCGGTCGTGCCACACCAGCCCTGGTCGACTTCTCGGTCGAGGTGCGCGACGGCGAGCACCTCGCGCTCGTCGGACCGTCGGGATCAGGGAAGTCCACCGCGATCGGCCTGTTCCTCGGGTTCGTACGCCCGACCAACGGGTGGGTCGTCGTGGGCGGTCACGACGTCGCGCTCGCCGAACCCGCCCTGTGGCGACACCTGCTCGCCTGGGTGCCCCAACGCCCGCACCTCCTTCACGGCTCGATCGAAGACAACCTGCGGATCGCGGACCCTGACGCCAGCGAGGCACGGCTCACCCGGGCGATCCAGCTGGTCGGCCTCTCGCACACCGTGCAGGGGCTCCCCAACGGGCTCGCGACCGTCGTCGGCGAAGGCGGCGTCTCCTTGAGCGCCGGCGAGCGCCAGCGTCTCGCGCTCGCGCGCGCAGTGGTGCGCGACGCCCCGATCGTCCTCCTCGACGAGCCGGTCGCGCATCTCGACGCCCACACGGAAGCCGCGCTACGCGACACGCTCGGCCCCTGGCTCGAGTCTCGGACGGTCCTCGTCGCGGCCCACCGGCCCGAGCTCGTCGCGCGCCTCGATCGCGTGGTGCGGCTCGGAGCCGGCACTCGTTACGTGGAGCACGAGACGGTACGCGCAGGGGATCTCGAGCAGCTCACCGATGACGTCGCCGGGGCGAAGCACCAATGAGGTCCAAGAGAGCGGGATCGCTCACGGCCGTGGCGGTGATCCGGGAGCTCCTGCGCATCGGCGCGCCCCCCTGGCGCAAGCTCGCGCTCGCTGCCCTGCTCGGCGTGCTCGGCGCCCTCGCGACCGTCGGGCTGCTCGCCGGCTCGGGGTACGTCGTCGACCGCGCGGCGTTCCGGCCCGGCCTCGGAGCGATCGCCGGCGTTCTCGCTGCGGTCGAGGTGCTCGCCTTCCTGCGCGGACCGCTGCGCTACGGCGAACGGCTCGTCGGCCACGACGCCGCGTTCCGGTCGCTCGCGCGCTGGCGGGTCTGGCTCTACGACCGGCTCGAACCGCTCGCGCCCGCCGGTCTGCTCGGCTGGCGCAGCGGGGACGTGCTCGCGCGCGTGACCGACGACGTCGACACGCTCCAGGACCTCTACTTGCGCTGCCTCCTCCCGGTCGGCGTCACGGTCGCTGCCGCGACCCTCGCGGTCGTGCTCGTCGCCGTGGTGCTCCCGGTCGCCGGAGCAGCGCTCGCGGCGGCACTCGTCGTCGCGCTGGCGGTCGCTCCGGCGGCGGCGGTCGCCACGGGGACCGCAAGAGGACGCGAGGCGGAGCTGCGCGGCCGACTCGGAGCGGAGGTCGTCGACGTGCTGCGCGCCGCGCCGGAGCTGCTCGCCTTCGGCCGCGACGCCGACGCGCTCGCGGCGGTCGAAGCCACGGACCGTGAGCTCACGGCGATCGCTCGACGCCGCGCGTGGTCCACCGGCGCGTCCGGCGCCATCGTGACCGCGTGCCTCGGCGGCGCGGTGACGGCCGTCCTCGCACTTGGCGTGGGCGCCGTGCACGCGCACCACATGGCGCCGGTGATGCTCGCCGTGCTCCCACTCGCGGCGGTCGGCGCGTTCGAGACCGTCCCCGCGGTGGCGACCGCTGCGCTGCGCGCGAACGACGTCATCGCCGCCGGGCGCCGGCTGCTCGACCTCGCGTCGATCCCCGTGCCGGTCGTCGACCCCGACGAACCGGCCGCCCTTCCCCTCGGTTGCCCGCAGGTCGCGGTGCGCGACGCTCGCCTGCGGTACGCGCCCGACCTCCCCTGGGCGCTCGACGGCATGGATCTCGACGTCGCGCCCGGCGCGCACGTCGGCCTCGTGGGGGCGAGCGGCGCCGGCAAGAGCAGCCTCGTGCACGCGCTCTTGCGCTTCTGGCCCCTGCAGGAGGGATCGGCATCGCTCGGGGGCGTCCCACTCGACACCCTCCGCCAGGCAGACGTGCGCCGCGCCATCGCGCTGGTCGACCAGGATGCACACGTCTTTGCGGGCACCATCCGCCAGAACGTCACGCTCGGACGGCCCAAGGCCACCGAGGGCGACGTGGAGGACGCCCTCGCGCGCGCGCAGCTCGCGGACTGGGTGGCGACGCTGCCCGACGGGATGAACACCCAGGTCGGGGAGGAAGGGGCCCAGATCTCGGGCGGCCAGCGGCGGCGGATCGCCCTCGCACGAGCGCTCCTCACCGGTGCGCCGGTGCTCGTGCTCGACGAGCCGACCGCCGGGCTCGACCAGGAGAGCGGCGCGCAGCTCGTCGCCGGCATCGTCGACGACGCCCGGGCACGCGGCACGAGCGTCGTGCTCGTCACGCACCGAGCCAGGGACCTCGGGCACCTCGACCGGGTGGTCGTGATGGAGAACGGGCGCGTGGTGCACGTCCTCGACGGCGCCGAAGCCGCCGAGATCCACGACCCGGCACGCTCAGCGCCCCTCGACGGCGCAGGTGCCGGACACCCCGCGCCCATGTGACGGTGCGACCCGGGTGCGCATTGATATCCTCGGCGTCCCATGCCGATCGGGACCGCAGCGACATCGAAGGGACCCGCCGCGTGGCCGCCGGATCCGACGACGTTCCGAGTCCTTGCTGCCACAGCCGGTGACCCGGCTGGCGCTGCCACAGCCGGTGACCCGGCTGGCACGAATCCCGGCGCCGGAGCGAAGCCCGGGGCCATGCGGAGACGGGAAGCCTCGAAGGACCGCGGCGAGCGCACGCGCGCCACGATCGCCCAGGCGCTCATCGACCTCTTGAGCGAAAGCGGTGACCTGCCCACGGCGAAGGAGATCGCCGCCCGTGCGGGCGTCTCCGTTCGGCTGGTCTTCCACCACTTCGAGGATCTGGACGCGCTGTACAGCGCGGTCGGCCGAACCCAGATCGACCGTTATTGGCGCACAATCCATCCCGTCCGGCCCGATCTCCCCCTCCCCCAGCGCATCGAGCGGACCGTCGCGCAGCGCGCGGCGCTCTTCGAGGCGATCAGCCCGGTCCGCCGTAGGGCCGTCGCGCTTGCATTGCGTCACCGCGGGGTGGCCGAAGCGCTCGACGTGACCAACACGATGCTGCGGACGTGGCTCGAAGAGACGTTCGCCGAAGAGCTCCGCGCAGCCGAGCGCGACCGCCGGGAGCTCGGTGCCGCGCTCGAGGCGATCGGATCGTGGGAGATGTGGGAGCGCCTCCGCCACGTCGAGGGCCTGCCGAGAGCCGCTGCACGCCGGGTCGTCGTCCGGATGCTGACGGCGATCTTGGAGCCGTCGCCATCGCGAGCGGGCGGTCCCCGGTCGTCCTGATCCCGGTATCCCGGTCAGTCCTCGGAAGAAGAGCCCTCGGAAGAAGAGCCCGACGGGGAAGCGTCCGCCGAAGAAGAGCCCGCGGGGGAAGGGGAGGTCGGCACGAGGATGCGGCCACACTGCTCGCAGGTGACCACAGTGCCAGGAGGAAGATGGCGGATGCGATCCACCTCCATCGAGGGAAGCTCGAGGTGGCAACCGCTGCACCGGTTGCCGACGAGACGTGCTGCGCCGGTCCCGCCAAGACGCGCACGGAGTGCGTCGTAGCGACTGCGGAGGTCCTCGGGGACCGCATTGGCCGCCGCCGCACGCGCCACGCGTTGGACGGAGAGCTCCGCGTCGATCTCGGCCTCTGCGTCGCGCAGTGCGCCGCGCAACTGGGCCGATTCGGTGCCCAGCGCGGCATTCTCCGCCTCGAGCGCCGCGCGCTCCGCGTCGAGGGGCTCGAGGGCGACCATCACCTCGAGGTCGGCGTCTTCCATCTGGTCCTGCCGCTCGCGCAGGTGGCGGATCTCGTCGTCCATGGCCTGGAGCTCCCGGGCCGGGGTGCCGCGCGCGGCGTACATTCGCTGCTCGAGCACCTCGCGACGAGCGGTCGCGGCGGCGATCTCCGATTCGAGCGCCCGCTGGCGCTCCACGAGGACGGCCCGTGACGTCTCCACCTGCGAGACCCGAGCCTCGACGTCCTGGAGAGCTGCCGCCACTCGGGCCAGCTCCTGGCGCTCGGGGAGCGCCGCCTTGCGGTGCTCGAGCTGGGAGATCGCCGTGTCGAGGTCCTGGAGCTCGAGCAGGGCGTCCAGCACGCGGCGCCCGTCCACTGATGCCTGCGCCGAGGTCGCCGCACGGTCGTCGGCACCCGCCGCACGGTCGTCGGCACCCGGCGCACGGTCGTCGGCACCCGGCACGTGCTCGTTGCGACCTGTCGCACGCTCCTCACCCGTCATGATGGTCCGATCCGCTCGAGCTCGGCGTGTGCCGCGCGCAACGCGCCTCGGAGCGCCCCGTCGGCGATCTCTTCGGCGTGCCCCCAGCTGAACCATCGCACGTCGGGGCTCTCCCCGAGGGCGGGAGCGGGGTCCCGGTCTCCTGCGACCTGCAGGAGGAAGCAGAGGTCGAGGTGGACGTGGGTCGCGGCGGCGTGCACGTCGAGACGAACGAGCGAAGGCCCCGCAGCCGGGTGCGAAGCCTCGAGCCCGGTCTCCTCGAGCACCTCACGCACGGCGGCCTCCGCGGCCGATTCGCCGGGGTCCACGTGACCGCCGGGCTGGAGCCACCGTCCCAGGCGCCGGTGGCGGTGGAGCACGGTCCCCCGTGCCCCTGCCACGACGGCCGACGCCGTGACATGGACGGGGTCCGCGTCGCGGTCGAACGGTCGCGTGAGCCGGTCGAGCTCGACGAGGAAGCGCTCCTTCGACGCGCGCTCGCGCGCGTCGCTCGGGACATGGGCTTCGACGAGCGCCCGCAGCCGCGCAAGAGCCGGTGACCCAGCCGCCTCCCGCGCCACTTCGGAGTGGGAGGGCTCGGGACGCGTCTGCACGGGCCCATCGTTACCACAGCCCGCTCGAACGGGCGAAGAGCTGCGGCGAAAGGCCGCCGTGACCTTGCTCAGGAACGATCTGACGCGGTCCCGGGATCACCGGTGATCGCTTCGGTGAAGTCTGCGGCGGTCACACCAGGGCATTCGACACCTCGGGAGAGGAAGAAGGCATCGATGACAGCCCGTACCGTGCTCGGCTCGAACGGCGCACCAACGAGCGTCTGCACGAGAACCGTGAAGCCACTCTTCGGGATGAACGTGAAATCGCCGGACAGCTGGAGGTCGGCAATTGCGTTGTCGCGTATCGTCACCGACGACCGGATGTACCCTCCTTGCGCCTTGCGCTGGCCATGGCGAACGACCACGCCCTCGCGGATCTTGGTCGTCACGTGCTTGCGAGAGCGTGGCTCGAAGAGGACGTCGGGGGATTGGAGATGCTCGGCCAACTGCGCGGCCAGATCCTCGACTTCGGGCGGCAGCGGGCGCAGGTCGAGCGGGCCCAGCACGAGAGAGAAGAAGTGCTCCAGGGCGGCGATGACGTCTTCGGTCGAAGGCTCACGGCCGATCTCCCGCGAGATCGAGGTCACATTGTCGTCGAGCACCTGACGCAGGTGAGCCCGCAGCTTCTCGTCGGGCACTCGAATGACCGATGCCATGCGGACGATGTCGAAGTGGCGCAGTACCGCTCCCACGAAGCAGAAGCGATCGGCGATGTCCGCTGCCCCCTGCCCAGTGATCTTGCGTCCCGCGGCCGTCACCAGATCGTTGATCGGACGGTACTGCACGTCGAGGCCGAAGTGCCGGTACGTCTCGATCACGGGTTCGGAAAGATACCGGTAGATGTCGTCGAGGATGGGTGGCAATACCGGATCTGACCTCGGCAGGACAAGGTTGTAGAAGACCTGGCCAGGTCCGAGCAGCACCGGACCTCCGCCGATCTCCCTCCTGACGACCGGAAGACCTTGACGGCGGCAGGCGTCGATGTCGACAGCTTCAGCGGTGGCGTCGAAGTAGCCGACGCTGACGAACGAGTCGGTCGGCTCGATGAGGACGAGACCGTCATGTCCGAGGCGCGCGAGTGCGTGGACGTAGGCGATCGGCAGCACACCATCGCGGGTGGACGGTCGATACAGCGCCAATCCCTTCATATCGAGGCGGCCGCCCGCTCTCTCCCGCGTCGCTTCCGGGCGCCCGGTGAACCGCCCTCCCGTTGAGCCGCAACGCGGGTCACCATGTGCCTTCCCGAATATGCGTCCATGAACATGTTCCCTTGTATGATGCGAGCGTGCACACCGCGAATGCCCTTGATCCCTATCTCCGTCAGGAGCTCGACGAGCTGGTCTCCGGCATCTGCAAAGCGCTGAACGACTCCAAGCGGCTGACCATCCTGTACGCCCTGCGCTCCGGTCCGCACACGGTGTCCGAGCTCTGCGAGGTGATCGACGCCCCGCAGTCGAACACGTCCCAGCACCTCGCCATCCTCCGAGACCGCGGCCTGGTCAACACCGTACGTCAAGGCAACAACGTGATCTATTCGCTGAGACATCCCAAGGTGATCGAAGCGGTCGACTTCCTGCGCGAGGTGATGGCCGACGAGATCGCCCGGCGGAGCGGGCTTCGGAACCGCCACGAGGAGAGCGCCCGCACCCTGTCATCGTAGAACCCGCACCCTGCCGCCGTAGAACCGGCACGAGCCGTCGCCCCGGCGACAGCGGGAAGAACCCGCCTCACCCCTGGGCTCACCTCATCGTCAGCCGTTGAACAGCTCCATGGAGCACTATGCTCTTGGATGGTGGGGATCGACCCCGCATTGCGCCACGAGCTCGACGACCTGGTCGACGCCATCTGCAAGGGCGTCAACGATCCCAAGCGGTTGCACCTGCTCTATGCGCTGCGTGGTCAACCGCGGACCGTGACCCAGCTCTGTGCCTTGGTCGGCGCCCCACAGTCCAACGTCTCGCAGCATCTCGCCGTGCTGCGAGACCGAGGCCTCGTCGAAGCGTTGCGGGCCGGAAACAGCGTCATCTACTCCTTACGACACCCGAAGGTGCTGGAGGCGATCGACATCCTCCGGACAGTCATGGACGATGAGCTGCAACGTCGCCACGCGCGAGCCGCCGGTCGAGCGGCCGATACGCACGACCGCAGCTCTTCGACCCTTCGTCATCCAGAGGAGCTGCCTGGCTAGGGCGGAGACCGCCGGCATGCGTCGACCGAGCGATCGCCTCATCGCGATCGGGCGCCCGGTCAGAGCACCAGCCAGGCGCGTCCCGCCTCTTCGACGACCCGGTGCACGCGGATCCCTGCGTCGGCCGGTCCCCGCACGCGTTCTCCGGTGCTCACGTCGAACTGGCTCCCATGGCGCGGGCACGTGAGCACGACCCCGTCGAGGGTTCCGGCCGACAGCTGGGCACCAGCGTGAGGACAGAGATCGTCGACCGCCACCAACGACGATCCAACGCGATAGAGCGCCAGCGGTCCCGCCGGGCTGTCCTCGATCCGGGCTACGAGTCCGAGGCGCCCAGCGACGTCGGCGCTGTCGACGAGGGGGAGACGTCGCAGCCCCGGTGCGCGCAACCGGCTCCTCGCTTGGGCGACGGCCGCTCCTCGATTCACCACGACGTCGCACCCTGCTCGTTCGGCGACCGTCCAGCGCTTCCGGTCAGGAACTGCGAGGAAGCCGACCACCAGTGCGTCTGGGAAGCGGTCGTGCCAGGCAGAGATCGTCTCGGGCGGCTGGCAGGCATCGACGACGATCACCTCCGGCCGCGTCCTGCCATTGGCGACCGCATCGGGACCGCCCCGACCGACCGCCACGAGGTCAGCGTCTCGCTCGGCCGCCAACCGTTCCATGCCGCGCCGCACCAATGCGTCGTCGCCCACCAGGACCATCCACCGGTCGACCACCTCCGGGCCTGATCCCCCCGTCGTGCCGTAGTGAGGCCGCCGGGTCAGATGAAGAGGTTGATGGACGATTCGGCAGCCATCTCGATGTAGCTTGCGGCACCGATCGGCGGTTCGATGCCCTCGATGAAGTCGTCCTTGGTGAGTCCGTAGAGCTCCATCGTCATCTGGCATGGGTAGAGCCGAACCCCGAGGTCCATCCCCATCTCCAGGAGCTCCGTCGGGCTGGCGATCTTGTGCTGCTTGGCCAAGCGCTTGATCATCCACGTGCCCATCCCGCCGAACCGCACTTTCGAGAGGCCCAGATGGTCGGTACCGCCGTGGTCGACCGCGGACTCCCCAATCTGCATCCAATTCTTCCCGGTGACCCGTTTCGTGTTCTTCTGCAGCACACGCAAGCCCCAGAAGGTGAAGAAGATGCTGGTGTCCAACCCCGATGCAGCCCCAGTGGTCGCGAGGATGAGCACGGGCCATACTCGGTCCAGGTCAGAGCTCCAGCAGACGACCGTCATGCGTTGCGGGCGGCGGTCGTCTGGCGCTGCCTGGGCTTCCGGGATCACTGCCTGCACTGGCGCATCGTCCATGCCGTGCCCCCCTTCTCCTCAGCCGTCAGCCGATGAGAAGCACACCTTCGGTCCAACCCCTGAATGGCCGGCGGAACCAAGTTTCTCTTCATCGTAGTACGTGGCCGAATCGAGGACAATGGCCAGGACAATGGCCAGGACAATGGCCAGGACAACGCGTCGGCGCGTCGGCGCTGTCGCGGAGATGACGCACCGCCGCTCACTCCGCGCAGCGGAAGCAGCGGATGCCTCGTTCGTCGATGATCGAGCGGTAACGCTCGAACGCCTCCGCTCCAGTAACCAATGCCGAACGCTCGGCAGCGAGGTTCGCCGGGCGCATGCGGATGAGCCACCCCTCTCCGTACGGGTCACGGTTGGCCACCAGGATGTCGGCGGCGAACGCTGCTTCATTGGTCTCCAGCACCTCGCCCGTGAACGGCGACGGGAACGGCCCGACCCACTTGGCGCTCTCGATGACGGCCAGCGGCTTGCCGCGGGCCACCCGCCGACCTCGCGGCTTGAAGGAGATCTGGACCAACTTCCCCCCGAGCGACTGGGCCACGTCCGTCATGCCGAGCACCGCCTCGTCGCCCTCGAGCCGGACCCAGACGTTGCGCTCCACGTCGTAGAGGAGGTCGTCGGGGAGCACGCAACCGCCCCACACTCGCTCGCTCATCTCTCGCCCCGTTCTTCCCCGCCCACTCTCAGCCGCCCTCGCAGACGATGCCCTCCTGCTCGAGGAACCGCTGGTACGCATCGACACCTTCGGCCCCAGTGGCCAGATCGGTCGAGTCGGCCTCCCAGTCGTCCGGCCGGACACGGGCGATCCACCCCTCCCCGTACGGGTCACTGTTGAGCGTGGTCGGCGACTCGGTCACCGCGTCGTTCACCTCGACCACTTCGCCACTCACCGGGCTCGGCACTGGACCCACCCACTTGCTGCTCTCGACGGTGGCCAGGCTCTTGCCCTTGGCGACCCGCTTTCCCACGCTCTTGGGCGTCACGGCGACCACCGTCTTGGCCAGATGCTGCGCCACGTCGCTCAGGCCGACGGTGACCACCTCGCCGTCGTAACTCGCCCAGACGTGCTTCTCCACGAGGTAGAAGAGGTCGTCGGGGATGTTGCAGCCTCTGATCATCACTGTGCCCCTTCATCGATCAGGTCACCGTGCTCGGCCAGCAGGTGGTTCACGAGCATGTCGAAGGCGACCATGCGAATCTCACGACGGAACTCCTCCAGAAATCCCGGATCACGTAGGTGCGGGTTCACCTGGTGCTCGTAGGCAGCGTGGCACACCGGACACTCGATCGCGTAGTAGCGCGCGCCCTGGCGCTCGACGAAGCGCACCTCGTCGGCGTGCACCTCCGACAGGTGCGCATGGAGTGCACGAGGCTGAGCTTTCAACGGACACCACGGACATGTCATCGCGACAATCATGCCAATAGGAGGGCTGGAGCCCTGGCGGATCGCGGCGGGGTCATGCGGGCGCGGAGGCGACCGCCGCGGCCGCGTCGCGGGACCGAGACTTCGCGGTGCGGGCTTCGGCAACCAGCTGGACGAGGTCGATCACCTGAAGCCGGTCGTCGTAGCCGGTCGTCTTGGCAGCGTCCGAGTACATCGTGAAGTCTTTCGGGCACGCCACCACGAACCGGTCGACGCCCAGCGCCATCGCTTCACGGATCCGGCTCTCGCTGGGTCGCTCGCCGGCGCCGGGCTCGTCGGCCATCCAGATCCGTCCGCCCCCTGCGCCGCAGCAGAAGGTGTTGACACCGTGGCGGGGCATCTCCACCAGCTCGCAGCCGAGCGATCGCAGCACGCGGCGTGGGGCGTCGGTGATCCGGTTGTGGCGACCGAGGTAGCACGGGTCGTGGTAGGTGACCCGCCTACCCAGCGGCTCGACCGGGATGGCCCCGGAGGCAAGCAGCTCGGCCAGCAGCTCCGAGTAGTGAAGGACCGGCTTGTCCAGGCCGAACGCCGGATACTCGTTGCGCAGCGTGTTGAAGGAATGGGGATCAGTGGTGAAGATGGTGTCGAACTGCGCGCCTGCGAAGGCTGCCATGTTGTGCTCGACCAGCATCTGGAAGAGCCCTTCTTCCCCGACTCGGCGAACGTCGTTGCCCGCATTCCGCTCGGCTTCGTACAGCAGCCCGAAGTCGACGCCGGCGTCGTACAAGAGGCCCGCGAGCACGCGCGAGAGGTCGGCCAGCCGCTCGTCGAACGACGCGAAGTCGCCGACGAACCACAGGTAGCGCACGGGCTCTTTGCGGGCGTCCGTGGGCGTGAAGCCCAGCTGTCGGGTCCATCGCGCGCGCATACGCTCCGACTTTCCGAACGAGTTTCCCTGCACGGCGATGGCCTGGAGCGCATCCTGGAGGCTGGGTTCCATGTTCCCCTGCTCCACCTGGCTGCGACGGAGGTCGACGATGGCGTCGACGTGCTCGATGTCGACCGGGCACTGTTCGACGCAGGCACCGCACGTGGTGCACGACCAGATCACGTCCGGGTCGATCACGTTGGGAACGAGCACCGGGGCGTCGCCGGCACTCCGGTCGCCCATGCCGCGGCGCAGCAGGGTCCCAGCGGAGGCGAACATGCCGTCACGGAGGGACATGACCAGCAGCTTCGGCGACAGCGGCTTGCCGGCGCTCCATGCCGGGCACGCCGCCTGGCACCGCCCGCACTCGGTGCACGTGACGTAGTCGAGCAGGTGCTTCCAGCTGAGGTCGTAGATGCGCTCTGCGCCGGCCGTGCCCGAGGTCACCTCGAGAGCGCCGAGTGCTCGCGGGCGCCGCGAGAAGGCCACATTGATCGGCGCGAGGAAGATGTGGAGGTGCTTCGAGTGGGTGACGAACACCAGGAACCCCATGATCGCCGCAACGTTCAGCAGGAGAAGGACTGTCTCGAGTACCGAGTTCACGCCGCGCCCCAGCGGGTGGAGGAGATCGCCGAGGCCGTGGGAGAAGAATGCCCATGAGCCGTACGGGAAGTCGCCGGTGTTCGCCTGGGCGGCCCGGTACCCGACGAGGGTGAGCATCACGACCGCGATCATGGCGAGCGTGACCCATGCGACGCCGGTATGCGAGCCGTAGAAGCGGGACCGCCGCTGACGGCGCGCCGGCGCGTCCACCAGCCGGATCACGCTGAAGGTGGCGACGGCGAGGAGCACGACGACGATGAAGAGGTCCTCGATGAAGCCCAGCGCCGCCGAATGGCCGATACCCGGGATGGCGAACCGTTTGCTCCACAGCGCGTCGCCGTACGCCTCGACGATGGTGAAGAGCAGGATGATGAACCCCCAGAACGTCAGCGCGTGCGGGATGCCCGACTGGGGGCGCTTCAGCAGCTTGCGCTGGCCGATCACCTCGACGACCTCGGCACCGAGGCGACGGAGCGCTCTGCGCGTCCTTCCGGGGGCAGGGGCTCCGGCCCGCACCAGCAACGCCAGCCGTCCCAGGCGGGCCCCGGCCAGGGCGAGCCCTGCCGCGGTGAGGAGGGCGGCGACGACGATCCGAACCGTCACTCCTGCACCCGCTTCACCAGCTCGTCGGTGAGGTCGAAGAGGTCGACGGTGGTGCCGTAGGTCGCCACGTCGAAGATGGGTGCCTTGGGATCCGTGTTGCATGCGATCACCGTCTCGGCGTGCTGCATCCCCTCCAGGTGCTCGGGAGCGCCCGAGATGCCGAGGGCCAGATAGACCTTGGGCCGTACGGTGAGGCCCGACTTGCCGACCTGCCGGGCCTTGGGTAGCCACCCTTGGTCGATGAGCGGTCGCGAGGCGGCGAGGGGGGCGCCCAGGGCGTCCGCGAGCTCCTGGACGACCTCGAGGTTCTCACGCGACCCGATCCCCCGTCCCACCGAGACCAAGAGATCCGCCGCCGTGATGTCGACGTCGCCCTTCTCGGGCTCCACCACCTGCGCGACCGAGACGCCGAGGCCGTCGAACACGCCCTCGAGGTCCAGCAGCTCGACCTGCCCGGCCACTTCGCTCCGCCCGGCCACTTCGCTCCGACCGTCCGCCGCGGGGAAGCACCCGGCGATGACGGCGCAGATCGCCCGCGGCCCGGTCAGCGCCACCTCTGCCAGCAGCTTGCCTCCGTATGCCCTGCAGGTGACCGCCAGGTCTTCGCCATCACGCCTCACGTCGACCACGTAGGAGGCCAGCGGGGCGGGCCAGTGCACGGACAATGCGGTGCTCACGTCCATGCCGACGGTGGTGGTCGACGTCAGCACCAGGCGCGGCTGCTGGCGTTCGACGACGTGCACCATCGCTCGCTCGTAGGCCTGGGCGTTGTACGTGGCGACGGCGGGATCCTCGGAGCACAGCACCACGTCTGCAACGCCGAGCTCGTGCGCCAGCGACGTTTCGCCGAGAAGGACGGCGAGCACGCGGCCCCCTCCTCGATCGGCGAGCTCACGCGCCTTGCCGACGAGCTCGAACGTCACGTCCGAGAGTCGACCGTTCCGGTGCTCCGCGAGTACCAGCACGTCGTTGCCCATGACCCTGCCTCCGTCAGCTCCGCACCAGGCCCTTGGCCCGGAGCAGCTCCACGATCCGATCAGCGACCTCGCCGGCGCCTCCGGCCAGCATCTCGGCGTGCCCAGCGGCCTCCGGGGCGACCAGCCGCCGCAACGCGAACTGCTCCGTCCCGAGCTCGGCTGCCTGGACCTCGACCTCGGTGATCCCACCGGACTGCTGGGCCTGGCGGATCCGGCTGATCGACACGTAGCGAGGCGCCTGCCGTGCCGCTTGGACGCCGATCACGGCCGGCAGGCGCACCTCGTCGACCACCACCGTGCCGCCGGCCAGCTCCTGCCAGACCTTGGCCATCCCGTCTTCCGCCTCCACCCGCACCGCGACCGAGATGTGGGGAACCTCGAGCTGAGCCCCCAGCAGGCCCGGGAGCTGGCCGTCGAGGTCGTCCGCCGCCTGGACACCCGTCAGCACGAGGTCGAAGGACTGCCCGGAGAGCCACGACGCCAGGAGGGCCGCTCGGCGGTGGGAGTCGATCCAGCCGGTCAGCGCGCCGGTCAGCTTGATCGCGGCGTCGGCTCCCTTGGCCAAGGCAGCGTGCAGCGTCTGATCGACGTCCGGCTCGTCGAGGGCAACCACCACGAGCTCGGCGTCTCCGGCCTCCTTCAGGCACAGCCCCTCTTCGAGTGCCTGGTCGTCGAACTCGTTGACCACCATCTTCAAGAGCTCCCGGTCGACGTCGGTCCCGTCGGCCGTGAGCTCCAGCTCTTCGACGAGATCCGGGATCTGCTTGACGGCCACCACGATGCGCATCACTCGCCCCTTCGACTGGTGAACTGCCCCCTGCGATCGAACGCCCGCCGGATCCGGAGGACGTCACCCACCGCCGCCTCCCATCGCCTCGTCGACGAGCTCGATGATGTCGCGCACCTGCAACTGGTCGTTGCCGGTCGACTTGGCACCGTCTTCGAACCGGGACACCTCGTAGGGGCAGCACACGGCGAGCACGTCCGCACCGCTCTCCACCGCTTCGCGCACTCGGCGCTCGGACAGCCGCTCGCTCGTGTGGTTCGCCGTGAGCCCGTCGAGCCACATCCCGCCCCCTCCTCCACCGCAGCAGTAGCCGTTCTCCCGGCACCGGCCCATCTCGACCAGACGCACACCGGGAATGGCGCGTAGCAGCGTCCGCGGGGCGTCGTACTCCCCGTTGTGGCGCCCGAGGTAGCACGGGTCGTGAAAGGTGACCGTGCAGTCGAGCTCCTTGCGCCATTCGATGCGGTCGACCAGCGGCGCGAGGAGCTGGGTGTAGTGCAGCACGTCGTAGCGGTGACCCCGCTTCGGGTACTCCTTGACCAGTGCGTTGAACCCGTGCGGGTCCGGCGTCACGATCCGCTGGAACTCGTAGCGATCGAGAGTGGCGACGACGTCCTCCATGAGCGCCTCGAACAGCCCCTTCTCACCGGCGAGACGCTGGGAGTCCCCGATCGTCTTCTCCTCGGGACCCAAGATGGCGAAGTCGACGCCGAGGGCGGTCGCCACACGAGCGAACGACCGGGCCGCCTGCATGCCCCTCGGGTGGTAGCTCCAGTAGTCCTCGACGTAGAAGAGCACGTCGACCGGCCGCGGGTCCGACGCCAGGACCCGCACATCCACCCCGGCGTCCCGCGTCCACGCATGGCGCCTCCTGGGGTTCTCGCCGAGGGCGTTGCCGTACCGGAACGTCTTCTCGAAGACATCGGCCAGCTCACCCGGCACCTGTCCCTCGGCGACAGCCACCTCGCGGACGGCCGGCATGACCTTGACCATGTCGACCTCCTTCGGGCAGACCCGCAGGCAGTTCATGCACGTCGTGCACAGCCAAAGGTCATCGGAGGTGAAGAGGTCGAGCCCGGTCTGCACCTTGCGGTGGATCTTGCGTGGCCCGTACTCGCCCACCAGGTCGACGGGGCACACCGGAACGCACTTGCCGCAGCCGTAGCACCACTCGAGCGACTCGCCGCCCTCCAGGGAGCCGATCTTCTCGAAGCCCTCGGTGGTGAAGTCCCACTCCACCCGCTGCTCGAACATTCGGTTCCACATCCCCGGGAGCTCCCACTCCCGGCCGGAGAGGGGCGACGTGACGGTGGCGTGCTCGAGCTCCACCGCAGTGGGCGGCTGCTTCCTTCCCCCGATTGGCATCTCAGGCCTCCTGATGGCGAACGCCGAGCAGGGTCCGGACGAGCCCCTCGAGCCCGGGAACGATCCTGTTGAACTCCTGGGTCATGCGCATCCGCAGGACCGTGTACATGTACACGGCGTACACGCAGGCAAGGAAGACGTCGATGCCGAACGGGCCGTCCTCGAACGTCGTGAAGCCCGCAGCCCGACCGGTCTCGTTCACGAAGGCGAGTGCCCGGCCGACCCCGACATACGTCGCGCCCCGACCCTCGGCCACGAGATCGAGCTCTTCCGTCGTGACCAGCCGCAGGGCGCCCGTCTCGATCCTGGGGTCCCACATCCAGCGCGTCCACAGCCAGTAGTGCTCGGGGTGGGCGAAGTGGAGGAGCTCACCGGGAAGATCGAACCCGATCCCGGGAGCGGCCTCCAGCACCGCGTCGAACCGCTCGATGCGCTCTCCGACCGGCTCGAGGCCTCGCAACAGGCGATCGATCTCCGCCGCCAGGCGCTCGGCGCCCACCGCCTCAAGGATCATGTCAGCCTTGCGCCGGCACGAGAAGATGCGGCGGAGCACCTCGCGCAGGTCGGCGCGGCTCGCGCGGGCGGCACGGCCGTCACCCAGCACCTCGGCGAACCGGTCCGACTTTCGCCTGCAGTCGGCGCCGACCGCGGCGAGGTCGCCCTCGGTGGCACGGCCGAGGATCTCGCGCAGGAACTCCTGGGCCGCCCCGGTGTCGACCACCGGGCCCGATGGGGCACCGACCGGCATCGTTCAAGCCCCGACCGGCTGGTGCGAACGGGCGTGAGCCACCGCCCTGACGGCGGCCGCGGCAGCCGAGGACACCGAGTCCTCCAGGTCCGCAGGCCCTAGGGCGGCTCCACAGGCGAAGATGCCGGGCCTGGAGGTCGATACCGTGTCCAGTGGCGCGTGTGCGGCGTCGATGAACCCGTACTTGTTCTGAGCGACGCCGAACGTCTTGGCCATGAGCCGCGTCCCGAGCGAGGGCTCCATCCCCACTGACAGCACGACGAGGTCCATGGTCACCTCCATGGGCCTGCCCATGGTGGTGTCTTCGCCGCGCACCAGGAGCTTGTCGCCTTTCTGCAGGACCTCGGTGATGATGCCCTTCACGTACTGCACGTGGTACTGCTCCTGGGCCGGCCAATAGATCTGGTTCTCCCAGTAGCCGTACATACGCATATCGATGTAGAAGATGAACACCTTGCAGTCCGGCAGCTGCTGGCGGACCTCGATCGCCTCCTTGGAGGCGATGCCGCAGCACACCTTGGAGCAGTACTCGTTGCCGATCTGACGGTCGCGGCTGCCGACACACTGGACGAAGCAGATGCGCTCGGGCGGCTGGCCGTTGGAGGGGCGCACCACATGGTGGTCCTTCAGCATCGCCTCGAGGTCCTGGAGGGCGACGACGTCCGGGAATTCGTAGTAGCCGTACATCTGGGTCTCGCGTCCGGGGTCGAAGTGCTGAAAGCCCGTCGCCACGACCACCGCGTCGGCGTGCAGCGGGCCGGCACCGTCTCCGCTGAGCTCGAGGCGGAATCCATGGCCATCCGGTTCGCATGCGGCGACCTGGGACCCGAGCCGCACGTCGACCAGCTCGTTCGAGGTGACGCGGTCGATCATGCGCCCCATGGCCACCTCGGCGCTCTCCATGTTCGGGGTGAGCGCGGCGTAGTTCTCCGCGATCGGCGTGCCGCCGAGGAACGGTGCCCATTCCACCAGCGTCACCGCGCTCCCCACGTCGGCAACGGCCGCGGCTGCTGCCAGGCCCGCCGGACCGCCACCGATCACGACCACACGCTCGCTGCCCATGACCTTCCTCTCTCGACATGCCCGGGTCCCGGGCGTCCGCGTGGCACGAACGCCTCAGGCGTCCACGTCCTCCCAGGTGAGAAACTCGATCTCGCCTCGCTCGAGGCGCTTGACGTCTGCCTCGAACTCGGCCCACGCCGCCTCCCAGTCGATGCCCATCCGCTCCAGAAACGGCCGGTAGTCAGCCGAGTGCCAGTGCAGCTGGCACACGCGGTACGGGTGTGCACCCATGGCGAGGGCGGCGAACTGCGCTTCCGACATCACCGGGACACCGACATTGCGGTCGTGGGCCCGGGCGGCGAACTGGCTCTTGTCGAGGGTGGTGACGCAACCGGTGTCGTGGGTGAGGACGACGTCGGGATCGGCCTCCTCCTTCATCACCTCTATCTTGCGCTGGGTGGCGAATGACCTGGTGAAGTCCCGCTGCACCAGGATGTGCCGGAAGCCGAACCCGCAGCAGTCGAACCACGTGGAGTAGGAGCGCACCTCGGCGCCAAGCGCCTCTGCCAGCCCGGTGACGACGGCCGTGCGCTGACCGCCGTAGATGTCGGGGTCGTAGATGGCATCTCCTTCGACCAGCTTGTAGTAGTGGCAGGCCGGATGCACGGTCACGGCGATCCCGTCGAAGTTCCGAACCTGGTGGGCCGCGATCTCCTGGCGCATGGCGTAGAACCACTCGGAGTAGTGGACGATCTCCTCGGGCATCACCAGGGGCTTGCCCAGCTTCGCCAGGATGTCGCGCACCTGCTGGCGCAGCTCGGGATGGAGGAGCAGCTCCTCGCGGACCTCTTTGTAGTGCCCGTAGGAGGTTCCGCAGTGGATCAGCGGAAAGTACCCCGTCTCTCTGGCGGCGGCGAAGTTGCGCAGCGCCACCGCGGCCTGCGCCGTCGAATTGGACGTGGCGCTGGCGTAGTAGTTCCACGCCGTGCACGACGTCTGGTCTCGGGGGTCGTGGTAGTCGTAGCCGAGCTTGCGCATGACCCAGAAGATGGAGGTGGAGTAGCCGGGGATGTGACCGCACTGCCCGCACGACTTGTGGTGCCAGAGGTGGGCTTTCGGGATCTTCTTGGTCCGCCCGTACTTGGTCGGCACCTCCACGTACGGTTCGCGAACCCGGTCGACGATCCACTCACCTTCCTCTTCGAGCCGGAACAGCTCCTCGTGGAAGTCCCCCGGCAGCCGCTCGGTGCCGCGCTCGAAGCGCTCCTTCTTCCGCAGGACCACGTCGACGGGTGCGGTCATGGCTCGATCCCTTCCTCCTCGAGGCGGTCTTGCATGATTTCCTCCAGGATGGCGTGCAGGCCCTCGTCGACCTCCCGGATCATCTCCAGTACGCCGCTCTCCAGCCAGATGACGTACAGCTCGATCAAGGTCCGCTCGGCCACGTCCCACCCGGTGGAGGTGGTGTGCAACGTCTCGGGCGGGAGCGCCCGTCGCCACAGTGCCAGGTTGTCGGACACGTCCTTCACCTCGGGTCCCCAGTCGGGGAAGGCGTCGGGCTGCAGCATGTCCGGGGATACCTGCGTCCCCGTCGACATGATCTTGTAGATGATCCGCGAGTAGCCCTCCAGCGCCTCCCGAGCGGAGGCCAGGCCGTTGTTGATGGCCACCTCCCGCATGATCGTGATGAGCCCGCCCGGGTTGTTCCCCCGCGGGCACCGCACACACGAGAAGCATTGGGAACACTCCCAGATGTCCTCTTCCATCTGCTGGTACACCAGCGCGACGTCCTCCCGGGCGATCGCCTGGGCGATACGACGCGGGCTGAAGTCGTAGAAGCGCGCCGAGGGGCACGCGGCCACGCAGATGCCGCACTCGTAGCAGCCGTAGAGATAGTCGGGGAAGCGCAGGTCGGCCTTGACCTCGTCGAACAGCCGCGCCTTTACGTCGTGAGCGACCTCTGGGTAGCCCGCCACGTCGTCGGACTTGTACAGCGCCGAGGTCTCGGCCATCTCAGAACGACACCACGGCGTCTGCACGCATGGCCATGTCGTTGAAGGCCGCGCCTCCGATCATCTCCACCCCGTCGATCAGCTCGTCCATCGAGAGATCGTTCAGCTCGAGCGACGGCTGGCAGACGTACAGCCGGACGCCCAGCTCGGTGGCCTGGCGCACGAAGTACGAGAGCGGCTGACCCCGGTCACCCTTCGGGCCGATCTTGCCGATGACCTGACGCTGGAGGAGCTGGGGCCCGTACATGGTGAAGTAGATGGCCGCCTCGCACTCCATTGCCGCCGCCGACGCCGCGAGGAAGAACGGCGTCGCACAGCGCCCCGGGTCATCGGTGCCGTGCGTCTGCACATAGAGGACCTTGCTGCTGTCCTCGCTGGACCACATGGTCGCTCAGCCGACCTTCCGAAGAAGGACGTGGAACACGTCACCCACCCGTTCCAGCTTGACCAGCTCGTTCCCGGTCCTGTTGGTCCAGGCCTTCATGTCGGGTTCGACACCCGGATCGGTGGCCAAGAGCTCCAACACCTGGCCAGGATCAAGGCTCTTCATCGCCTGTGCCGTCTTCACTACCGGCAGTGGGCAATTCAACCCAGTGCAGTCGAGCACCTGGTCGGCCACGATGCCCCCCCTAAGCAACAGCATGCGGACTCGCTAATGTGATTATATCAGCGCTCCAAAGGGTGTCAAGGTACCATGCGACCAGGGGCATCGGGAACGACCCGCCTGGCGGCCACATGCGTCCCCGCTGTCCTCATTGTGGGGCCATGTCTTGTTTGGACTGGATCGTGTGAGCCTGAGTGACGGCGCGTCGTGCGGGCGGCACCCACCCGTGCGGCACCCACCCGTGCGGCACCCACCCGGGCGGCACCCACCCGTGCGGAGTGCTCAGCGAGCGAGCACCTCCAGGCGACCGAGCGCGTCGCGCAGCACCTCCGGACGCTTGCAGAAGGCCCACCGCACGAGCGTCCTGCCCGGAGCCGGGTCGCGGTAGAAGACGGACGAGGGCACTGCCACCACCCCGCAGCGCTCGGGAAGCTCCCTGCAGAACGTGAGCGCGTCGTCCTCTCCGATGGAGGCGATGTCGGTGGTCGCGAAGTACGTCGCCGACGGGCGGTGCACGGTGAGGCCGAGCGCCTCGAGCCCGTCGCAGAGGAGATCACGACGTTCGTGCAGCGAAGCCCGCAACGGCGCGATCAGCCGGTCACCCGCGTCGAGCGCCGCGGCGACCGCATGCTGGAAGGGCGTGCCCGTCGCGAACGTGAGGAACTGCTTGGCCGCGCGCACACGGGCCACCAGCTGCGAGGGCCCGCACGCCCAGCCGATCTTCCAGCCCGTGAACGAGAACGTCTTGCCCGCCGAGGACAACGAGACGGTGCGATCGCGCATCTGCCCCAAGCTCGCGATGGGCACGTGGATGCCGTCGTAGACGAGGTGCTCGTAGACCTCGTCGGTGACGACGACGAGGTCGTGCTCCACGCAGATCTGCGCGACCGCGTGCAGCTCTTCGGGGGAGAAGACCTTCCCCGTCGGGTTGTGCGGGGAATTGAGCAGCACGAGCCGGGTTCGGGCCGACACCGCCGCGGCCAGCTCCTCGGGGTCGAAGGACCAGTCCGGCGCGCGCAGGGTGACCATCTTGGCGACAGCTCCCGCCATCGCGACGCATGCCGGGTACGAGTCGTAGAAGGGCTCGAACATCACGACCTCGTCGCCTGGCTCGCACAAGCCGAGAAGGGCCGCGGCGATGCCCTCCGTCGCACCGGTCGTCACGAGCACCTCGCCGTCGGGGTCGTAGTCCAGCCCGTAGCACCGGCGCTGGTGTTCCGTGACGGCGGCGCGCAGCGAGGGCACGCCAGGGCCCGGGGGGTACTGGTTCTCGCCGGCCCGGATCGCCGCGATCGCCGCCTCGGCCACCTCGGCGGGGCCGTCGGTGTCGGGAAAGCCCTGCCCGAGGTTGAGCGAGCCGGTCGCGACGGCGAGCGCGGTCATCTCGGCGAAGATCGTCGTCGAGAAGGGCGCGAGCCGCCCGGAGGGCGCAGGGGTCGACACGCGACGCGATGGTACCGGGCGCCGGGCGCGCCCTGGCGCCCCGAACGCTCTGCGCGTGGCCAACCGCTGCAACGGTGGCCGTCCCACGGCCTATCGTCGGAGCGCCCGTGGACGGTCCTGACCCCTCGCTCGTCTTCAGCGTCGCCACCTTCAATGCGCACGCGGGCGTGGACGGGTGGGGGCGGCCCTACGACGTCGTCGCCGCGTGCCGGCTGATCGACGCCGACGTGCTCGTGCTCGAGGAGAACTGGGCACCCGACGACGGGCCCAGCGTGGCAGCACGCGTCGCCGACGCGCTCGGCTACGAGGCGCGCGAGCTGGCCCTCGCCGGCGGGCGGCTGGCAGGCCCCCACCCCGACGCGGACACAAGATGGATGCGCCCGCTCGACTGGCGCGGGAAGAGCCACGCGATCTACCTCGACAGCGAGCTGGCGTTCAGCGAGAAGGTGGCGCGGTCACGGCGCTTCTGCGAAGCCGAGCCGGGACGATGGGGGATCGCGGTGCTGAGCCGCTTGCCCGTCGTGCGCACCGACGCGCTCGACCTCGGCCGCCTCGCACGGGACCGGGCGCGCAGGGCCGCGTTGGCGGTGACCGTCGGCACGGCGGCCGAGGTCACGGTCGTGGGCACGCACATGTCCCACCTCACCTACGGCGCACCGCGCCAATTCCTCCGCCTGGCCGCCGCCGTGCGTGGCGCGCTCGGCGCGGGCCCGGCGGTCCTCGCTGGCGACATGAACCTGTGGGGACCCCCCGTGAGCCTGCTGCTCCCCGGATGGCGCAGGACGCTGCGCGCCAAGACCTGGCCGGCATGGCGCCCGCACAGCCAGGTCGACCACGTGCTGGTGCGTGGCCGGCTCCTCGTGCTCGGCGGCACCGTGCTCGGCACGGTTGGCTCGGACCACCTTCCCCTGCGGGTGACCCTCGGGATGGACGGGCTGGAGCCGTCGACATGAGCGCAGGCCGCCGCCTCCGGCTCCCGCCGCAGCAGAACCAGGAGGCGGGCACCTGGCGCACGACTGCCCTCGCGCTCTGTGCCGTCGCGCTCTACGCGGGGCTCGCGTCGGGCGTGAAGCCCTTCACGGGCCTCGCCTACGCGGCGGTGGCCCTGCCATCGGTGCTGGGTGTCGGCGTGCTCGTCGTGCAGCGGCTCCGGCCCGACGCCGGGCCGTGGCGCCGCTTGGACCCGGCCCGCCCGAAGAGCGAGGGCACGGGGATCGTCTGGCTGGCGTTGATCGTCCTGCTCCTCGGAGTGGAGCTGGCCTCCTACTTCCACCCCGGACCGCGTGCCGACTACCCCACCCTCAGCTTCGGGTTGGACGCACTGCTGCGCTACCGCGCCGCGAACGCGGCAGCGTGGTTCGCCTGGCTCCTCCTCGGCTGGTACCTCGCACGGCGGTGACGTGGGCCGAGGCCACCTATGGGCTGTGGGCGGCGGTCGCTGCGGCTGCGCTCGTGCTATGGCTCGTCGCCGCGCGCGCCTGGCGGCTGGGCGGTGCCCGGATCCGCCGTCCCTCGGCCGCGCTGCGTGATGCCCTCGGTGCTCGCACGTGGCTGCGCGTCGCGGTGGTGCTCGGCTGGGCGTGGCTCGGCATCCACGCCTTCGCCCGCTGACCGCGCCGACAGGGCCGGCCAGAGCTCTTCGGGCTCCTTCCCCCGGGTCTCGGGGAGGAGCAGGAGGAGCCCCGTCGTGAGGATCATCGGGAGGAACACGACGACGGCCGCGAGCGCGAGGTGGTGAGACGTGCCCCGGACGTCGGCGACCAGACCGAAGGCAAGGAGCCCCACGACCGCACCCACGACGCCGGCCGCGATGTACCACCCGGCGACCGACGCACGCACCGACGTCGGGAACAGCTCGTTGGCGAGCGACCCGCCTGCCGGTGCGAACACGGCGCCGCACGCCACGCCGACGACGTACCCGGCGAAGAGCGCCCACGACGGTCCGGTGTACGCGAGGGTCCCGAAGATCGCCATCCCCGCCATCGCGATCGCGACCGTGGGACGTCGGCCGAGCCGGTCCGACAGCCAGCGCCCCACGAGCAGACCGCCGAGACCCGCCGCGCCGGCTGCGACCACCATCCCGCTCGTGACGATGCCGCTCAGATGGAGGAAGTTCTCGGCGTAGATGAACACGAGGCTGTCCGCCGGCCCGGTGATCACCGAGATGCTGAAGGCGAGCAGCGCGACGACGAGGAGCCGGCGCCGGTACGGACGGGCGACCGCACCGAGGACCGGCGCGGCGCCGCTGGCAGAAGCCTCCGCACGTGCGAAGCGGTCGGGCTCGACGACCCTGCGCACGACCAGGGGGAGGAGGACGAGCGGCACCACGGCGAGCGCGAAGAACCCCCGAAAGCCAAGGGTCTTCTCGGCGAGGCTGTGGACGATCGCAGCGAGACCGGCGCCGACGGCGTAGCCGGCCGCCACGAGGGACACCGCCTTGGCCCGCTCGTGCGACGTGGTGAGCTCCACCGCGCTCACCTGGGTGAGCCCCACGGCCGCGCTCAGAAAGGGCCTACCGAGGGCGAAGATCGCGACGAACCACCAGTAGCTGGGGCTCAGGGTCGTCAGCGCCGTCAGCGCGAGCCCCGTCGCACACGTCGCCGCGAGCACGGGCTTGCGGCCGAAGCGGTCCGCGAGCGCGGCCAGGGGGAGGCCGAGGAGGGACGCGGCGCGGATGATGGCGAGGCCGATGCCGATCACGCTCCCCGAGAGCCCCGCCTGGTCGGCGAACGTCGCACCGTGCTCGAGGTGGCCGAACATCTTGGACACGTCCCCGAGTGCGGCCACCGCCCCGAACTGCCCGAAGCCGGACGCAAGCGCGAGCAGGGCGACCGCCACGAGTGAGGGGGCCGCCCACCGGTACGTGCGGAAGCCGGTCGTCGTGACCTCGACCGCGTCACCCACCGCGTCACCCACCGCGTCACCCATCGCGTCGCCCATCGCGTCGCCCCCACGCGAGGTCGGCACCATGCGACCGAGGTTGGGTCAGGGTCCCGCGCTCGGCGGTGCCGTGGCCTTCCTCGGCGCAGAGCGCGACGAGCGCCGCCCGCCTCGTGGCCACCGCCACGGCGCAGCGCGTCGGTCGCGCAGATGGTCCCGCGCCGAAATGGCCAGGCCACGCGCCCATTCGAGGGGTGGCCTCGACTCGCCCGCCGATGCCTGCCAGCATCGGACCGGGCGCGAAGGGCGCGCCACACGTCACCGGCGTGGGGGAGACGACGAGGAGCTCCGGTAGCAAATGCCGCGACCAGTCGAGGGATCGAGCCCATACAACGCAGGTCTGGACGGCATCCGCGCCGTCGCCGTGCTCGGCGTCATCGCCTACCACCTCGATCTCGGGTGGGCGAGCGGCGGCCTGCTCGGCGTGGGCGTGTTCTTCGTCCTCTCGGGGTACCTGATCACCGATCTGCTCGTCGCCGGCATCCGCAAGAGGGGGGCGGGCTCGTTCGGAAGCTTCTGGGTGCGTCGGGCACGGCGACTGCTGCCGGCGCTGTTCGTGATGCTGCTGGTGACCGTGGCGTGGGCGACCTTGCTCGACAGGTCCCAGCTTCCCAGCCTGCGCGCCGACATCCTTCCCGCCGTCTTCTACTACAGCAACTGGTGGTACATCTTCCACCACGTCTCCTACTTCGCCCAGTACGGGCCTCAGTCGCCGCTCGGCCACCTGTGGTCACTGGCGATCGAAGAGCAGTTCTACCTCGTCTGGCCGTTCGCCCTCCTGGCCGCCCTGCGCTGGGTGCGCAGCCGCCGGATGCTGGTCATCGGCTCCCTCGTGCTCGCGGCAGGCTCTGCCGTCGAGATGGCCCTGTTGTTCGTCCCCTACACGGATCCCACCCGGGTCTACGACGGCACCGACACGCGGGCGTTCGAGCTCCTCATCGGCGCGGCGCTCGCCTTCGTCTGGCCGCGCACCAGGCGCTTCGCGCCGATCACCCCCCGGGCGCGCACCGTGCTCGAGGTGGCGGGGGGCGCCGCGCTCGCGGGCATCATCGTCATGTACTGGCAGACGGGGCAGTTCGACCCTTTCGTCTACCGCGGCGGCATGGTGCTGCTCTCCGTGCTCACCGCGATCCTCATCGCCGTCTGCGTCCACCCGGGGGCACGCGTGGGGCGCGCGCTCGGGGTCGGGCCCTTGCGCTGGATCGGTGAGCGATCGTACGGCATGTACCTGTGGTCACTGCCGGTGATCGTGCTCACCACCCCGCAGGGGGCCAAGGAGAACCTGCTGCGTGACGCCCTTCAGGTCGCCGGGATCGTCGTCGCCGCCGCGCTCTCGTGGCGCTTCATCGAGCAACCGATCCGACATGGCGCGCTCACCAGGCGCTGGCGCGACCTCCGCGACGCCTGGGGCCGCAGGGACTGGGAGAACCTCGCGCCGGGCACGCAGGCGTGGACCGTGACGGGCGCGGCGCTCGCCGCCACGTTCGTCTGCGGGCTCGGGCTCTCCGGCGTGATCTCCGGCGCGCCGGCGGTCCCCGAAGCGACCAGGAGCATCCTCCCTCCGCGCCACCACCTCGAGCGCACCTCGGGGAGCGCCCCGACCCGGGACCCGGGCGGGTCAGCCGCCGGCGAGCACGGGCAGGGCACGCTGCCGGCCGGGCGCCCGACCACCACGACGACCGTCCCCGCAGGGACCGGGGTCACCGTCATCGGCGACTCGATCATGGTCGATGCCGCGCCGTACCTGCGCCAGATGCTCCCAGGGGCCGTGATCGACGCGCAGGTGGGACAGCAGCTCTACGAGGTCCAGGCGCAGGTGCCGCAGCTCGAGAAGGCCGGGGACGTCGGCGACGAGCTGATCCTCGAGCTCGGCACCAACGGCTACTACAGCGTGGCGCAGCTCGAGACGCTCCTGCGCTCGCTCGGGCCGATGCGACGGATCGTGCTCGTGAACACCCGTGAGGCACGCCCCTGGGAACAGGCCGTCAACCAGACCATCGCGACGGTCGCCCGCAGCTACCCCCGCACCACGATGGTGAACTGGTACGGCCTCAGCGCGAGCACGCCGCAGGACTTCTATCCCGACGGCGTCCACCTCGATCCGCAGGGCGCCCGGTACTACGCCTCGCTGCTCGTCCACGCGCTCGAGGCTCCCCTCCCTGCGTCTGCGGCCGCCGGCCGCGCACGTCATGCTGGAGACGTGGCAAAGCCGACGAGGTGCACCCGCTCATGCGGCTGACGCCAGCCGAGCGAGACCGGCTCCTCGTGTTCGCCGCCGCGGAGCTGGCGAGGGCACGACGCGCCCGAGGGTTGCGGCTGAACGCCCCAGAGGCCACCGCCCTCATCGCGGACACGGTGGCAGAAGCCGCCCGGGACGGTCTCAGGCTCGCCGGCGCCATCGAGCGAGGGCGCAGCGTGCTCACGCCCGGCGACGTCCTCGACGGGGTCGTCGAGCTGGTCGACGAGGTCTGGATGGAGGCCACCTTCGACGACGGGACGCGTCTCGTCGTGGTGAGCGACCCCTTCGGCGCCACGGGCGGGTCACGTGGCGCTCCTCGCGGTGACCGCCATGGCGAAGATCGGCTGGCGCCGGGAGAGGTCGTGGAGGCGACGCGGGACCACGAGCGCCGGGTCGACGCCGTGGTCGAGGTCACCAACGAGAGCCGCGTCCCCATCAGCGTGTCGAGCCACTTCCACTTCTTCGAGGTGAACCCGCGTCTTCGCTTCTCCCGGGCCGCCGCCTACGGCCGGCACCTGGCGGTCGACGCCGGCACGACCATCCGCTTCGACCCGGGCGCGACGGTCAGCGTCGAGCTCGCCGACATCCAGGGCGCGAGAGTCGCCTACGGGTTCGCCGGGCTGGTCGACGGGCCCCTGGACGCGCCCGGGGCGAAGGAGCGGGCCCTCGAGAAGGCCCGGCTCTGCGGCTACCTCGACCGCGACCGATGAGCCCGCCCCGTCACGCCGTGTACGGCCCGAGCGCGGGCGACCTGGTGCACCTGGGCGACACCGGTCTGGTCCTCCGCGTCGAGTCGGACGCCGAGAGGCGAGGCGACGAGCTCCTGGTCGGGTTCGCGAAGACGGCTCGCGACGGCATCCATCTGAAGGCAGCCTCGGTGGCCGACACCTGCGATCTCGTGATCGCCAACGTGGTGCTGGTCGACCCGGTGCTCGGATGTCACAAGGTGAGCATCGGGGTCCGCGAGGGACGGATCGCAGGGATCGGGCGTGCAGGCAACCCCGACACGATGGACGGCGTCGACGTGGTGGTGGGGACCGGCACCTCGATCGTCCCGGGGACCGGGCTCATCGCCACCCCGGGCGCCATCGACACGCACGTCCACCTGCTGTCGCCCAGGATCATGGAGGCGTCCTTGTCCTCGGGCGTGACCACCATCATCGGCCAGGAGTTCGGTCCCGTCTGGGGAGTCGGGGTCAACTCCCCGTGGGCCCTCTCGCACGCCTTCTCCGCCTTCGACGCCTGGCCGGTCAACATCGGGTTCTTGGCACGCGGGTCGTCCTCGCACCCTGCGCCGCTGGTGGAGGCGCTGGAGCAAGGGGGGGCCTGCGGGTTCAAGGTCCACGAGGACCTGGGGGCCCACCGCCGATCGATCGACACCGCGCTCAGGGTCGCAGAGGAGCACGACGTGCAGGTCGCACTGCACTCCGACGGCCTCAACGAAGGCATGAGCGTCGAGGACACCATCGCCGTGCTGGAGGGTCGAACGGTCCACGCGTTCCACGTCGAGGGGTGCGGCGGGGGGCACGCACCCGACGTGCTGCGGCTCGCGGGGCTCCCGAACGTGATCGGCTCGTCGACCAACCCCACCCTCCCCTACGGCCGGGACGCGCTGGCCGAGGCGTTCGACATGATCTGCGCCACCCACGGGCTCAGGAAGGACGTCGACTCCGACGTGCGCATCGCCCGGGACCGCGTCCGAGCGACCACGATGGGCGCCGAGGACGTCCTGCACGATCTCGGGGTCATCCCCATCACGTCGTCGGACGCGCAGGGCATGGGCCGCGCTGGTGAGACGTTCCGGCGCACGTTCGCCATGGCGGCCAAGATGAAGCGCGAGCGTGGGCCCCTCGAGGGCGACGTGCGCGACGACAACCAGAGGATCCTGCGCTACCTGGCGAAGCTGACCATCAACCCTGCGATCGCCCACGGGCTGAGCCACGAGGTCGGCTCCGTCGCGCTGGGCAAGCTCGCCGACATCGTCCTGTGGGACCCGCGGTACTTCGGCGCGAAGCCCTCGCTCGTCTTGAAAGCCGGGTTCCCTGCCTGGGGGGTGACCGGAGACCCGAACGCCAGCGTCGAGCTTTCCGAGCCCCTCGTGATCGGGCCCCAGTTCGGGGCGATGGGCGCGACGGCGGCCGAGCTCTCCGTGGCGTTCGTCGCCAGGTCCGGGCTCGACGGTCCGCCGGCTGCCTTTCCCACCAGGCGCCGGCGCGTCGCCGTCACGCATTGCCGCGGCATCGGGCCGGCGTCCATGTGCCGCAATGCCGAGATGGGCACGGTCGAGGTGGACCCGGCGACGCGCGAGGTGCGACTCGACGGGCGGACGCTCACCTCCGAGCCCGCCGACGAGGTGTGCCTCTCGCGCCTGTACTTCCTCTGAGACCGCGGGGCTCGGGAGCCTCGCGGACTAGCCTCACCACGGAACGCTGCACGTCGAGGAGGTTCGATGCCGCCCCCCCAGCCGACGATCGACCCAGGCCAACGACGCCTTCTCGGAGCGCTGACCGTCCCCCCCGTGCCCGACGACCCCGCCGGCCGTGATCTGCTCGCCCGCTTCTACCGCGCGCTGGGCGACCCCACCCGCCTGGCCCTCCTCGCCTTCTGCGCGGCCGGCGAGCGGACGGGCAGCGAGTGCGTCGCCTACGCCGGGCTCACCCAAGGGCGAGTCTCGGCACACCTCGGCTGCCTCGTCGACTGTGGCCTGATCGAGGTGCGGAGGGAAGGACGCTTCGCCTACTACCAGGTGACCGACCCGCGCGTGGCGGAGCTGGTCGGCATCGGCGCCTCGATGGTCGCCGACCACGCTGCGGGGGTCGCAGCGTGCACGAGGGTCGCGCCCGCACCCTGAGCGAGCGGCAGGGCACGCTGCACGAGCGCGCTGGAAGGAGTCCGTGCGAGCTACGGAAGTGGTGCGCCGACCGGGGGGAGGAAGAGGCTGCCTCGGCCCTCACACGGATCCCAGCGGCTGCCTGGGACCCCGGGAGAGGCCGGCGAGGCGAAAGGCGGCCGTCTTCACAACCTCTGCCACCAACAGGAATAGGACGCCCATCCCCATGCCGATCCCGATCACCTCGGGGGTGACGGCGGTCATGAGCCATCCTCGCCAGGCCAGGATCGCCACGACCACGAGGTCGACAACAGAGCTCGCGGCCAACCATGCGCTCGGCCGGGAGTGCCAGAAATGCTGGCGTTCCCGCACCGCGTAGATCGTGGCCTGTGCCGACGCGACCAGCCACACGAACACGAGGGTCTGCAGCGATCCGAGGTGAAGGCCGAGACCGTCGCTCCCCACGTACCACAGGCCGAAGGAGAGCAGGATCAGGGGAAGGGCAAGGCTCGCCGATGCGATCACCAAGCCGGCCACTCGCCAGCGCTCGGGGAGACGAGGAGTAGAAACCCGGTCAGTGGCCAGGGACATCGTGGCGAAGTTGTTCGCCAAGAGGAGCAGCACCACGAGCAACGGCGTCGTGGCGAACTTCCCGAACACGACGATCCCAAGGCTCAGGAAGATGGACACCTGGA
>JAKAQM010000090.1 GCA_021822565.1 Actinomycetes bacterium
CCGTGCTCGAAAAAGTCCTCGTCGCCAATCGGGGGGAGATCGCCGTCAGGGTCATGCGAACCTGCCGGGAGATGGGTATCGGGACCGTCGCGGTCTACTCGGACCTCGACCGGGAGGCCATGCACGTTCGGATGGCCGACGAGGCGTACGCCCTGGGGGGCCAGAGCGCCGCGGAGAGCTACCTGAACACCGAGGCGATCCTCGACGTCTTGGGGCGCAGCGGTGCCGACGCCGTGCATCCCGGGTACGGCTTCTTCTCGGAGAACGCCGACTTCGCCCGGGCAGTCACCTCCCTCGGGGTCACGTTCGTCGGGCCACCGCCCGAGGCGATGGAGGTGATGGGCGACAAGATCAGCTCGCGGCTCGCGGCGGCCCGAGCCGGTGTCCGAGGCGTGCCAGGGCGCTCGCAGCCGATCGAGACGGTCGACGAGGTGCTCGAGTTCGCCCAGAGCCACGGATGGCCGGTGGCGGTCAAGGCGGCCTTCGGTGGAGGCGGGCGCGGCATGCGGGTCGTGCGCGCACCGGAGGACGCCGCCGAGGCGGTGGAGTCCGCCCAGCGCGAGGCACAGGCCTCGTTCGGACGCCCCGAGGTCTACCTGGAGCGGTACCTGCCCTGGCCCCGGCACGTGGAGATGCAGGTGCTCGCGGACACCCACGGCAACGTCCTTTGGCTCGGCGAGCGCGACTGCTCTGCCCAGCGTCGGCACCAGAAGCTCATCGAAGAGTCGCCCGCTCCCGACTTCCCCGACGAGGTGCGCCGTGCGATGGGTGCCGCCGCGGTCGACGTCTGCCGGGCCTGCGGCTACGTCAACGCCGGCACGGTCGAGTTCCTCTACGAGGACGGTGAGTTCTACTTCCTCGAGATGAACACGCGCCTGCAGGTCGAGCATCCCGTCACCGAGCTCGTCACCGGCCTCGACCTCGTCGCCTGGCAGCTGCGTATCGCCGCGGGGGAGCCGCTGCCCTTCGGTCAAGACGACGTCGTGCGTCGCGGCCACGCGATCGAGGTCAGGATCAACGCCGAAGACCCCTCGGGCGGACGGTTCGCCCCCTCCCCCGGGGTCATCACGGCATTCGACGCCCCAGCGGGGCCCGGCGTCCGGCTCGACGCCGGCTACGCGGCAGGGGACACCGTGAGCCAGTACTACGACAACCTCGTGGCCAAGCTGGTCGTGTGGGCCGAGGACCGCGACGCCGCTCGCCGCAGGATGCTGCGAGCACTCGAGGAGACGCACATCTCGGGGATCCCGACGACCATCCCGGCGGACATCGCCATTCTCTTGCACCCCGACTTCGCCGAGGCGCGTCACTCGACCAAGTGGGTCGAGGAGCGCTTGGACCTCTCCCGCGTGACGGCAGAGCCCGAGCGCAACGAGACGTCCGCGACCGGCGCGGGCGCCGAGGAGCTGGAGCTGCGGGAGGTCACCGCCGAGGTCGACGGACGCCGCTACCGGCTCAAGCTCTGGGTACCCGCGTCGAGCAGCGCGTCGAGGAGCGCGTCGAGGAGCGCGCCCTCGGCGAGAGCCCCGAAGACCCGCGCCGCGCGGCCGAGGCCGGAGGCCGGTCGCTCGGCGCGCGCCGCCTCCGGACCCGACGCGGTCACCGTGCCGATGCAGGGAACCATCGTGAAGGTCCTCGTCGCAGCGGGCGACACGGTGCACGCTGGCCAGACCGTCTGCATCCTCGAGGCGATGAAGATGGAGAACGCCATCAGCGTCGAGCGGGACGGCGTCGTGAGGGAGGTCCACGTGGTCGCCGGTGACTCGGTCGGCGGCGGCGACGTGGTCGCGATCGTCGAGTAGCCCCGGGTAGCCCGGTCATGGACCCGATCATGGACCCCAAGCTGCAGGCGGCGTCGGTCATCGACCGGCGCGTCGGAGACCTGGTCGCGTTGAGCCACGACCTCCACGCCCATCCCGAGACGTCGTTCGAGGAGCACCGCTCCGCTACGGCGGTCGCGGGCATGCTGGACGGGTTCGAGGTGACCATGGGCGCCTACGGGATGCCGACCGCATTCTCGGCGCGCGCCGGGAGCGGAGAGCTCGTGGTGGCGATCTGCGCCGAGTACGACGCGCTGCCCGACGTCGGCCACGCGTGCGGGCACAACGTGATCTCCGCTGCTGCCGTCGGCGCGGGCCTCGCGCTCGCCGAGATCGCGGACGAGGTCGGGCTCACCGTCCTCGTCCTCGGAACGCCCGGCGAAGAGGGCGGCGGAGGCAAGGTGCTCATGCTCGAGCGGGGCGCGTTCGACGGCACCCATGCCGCGATGATGGTGCACCCCTGGCCGGCAGACCGCCTTGCCGGGCAATGCCTCGCGGTCTCCCACTTCGACGTGGCCTTCTCGGGGCGTGAGGCGCATGCGTCCGCCGCGCCGTGGGAAGGCGTGAACGCGCTCGACGCGATGACCATCGCCGAGGTCGGGATCGGCCTCCTGCGCCAGCAGCTCCACCCCGGCGACCAGGTGCACGGCGTGGTGCTCGAGGGGGGCGTGGCAGCGAACATCATCCCCGAGAAGGTGCGCGGCCGCTTCATGTGCCGAGCCACGACGCTCCCCGACCTCCAGCGCCTGGACCTGCGGGTCCGCGCGTGCTTCGAGGCGGGAGCGCACGCGACGGGCGCGACCGTCTCCTTCGAGGAGTGTGCGCCGGTCTACTCCCACATGCAGAGCGACGCGCCGCTCCTCGCGGCGTACCGCGCCAACGCCGAAGCGCTGGGGCGCAGGTTCACGCTGGACGACGAAGGGGCGCCGCTCCCGACCTTCTCGACCGACATGGCCAACGTGTCGCTCGCCGTCCCGACGATCCACCCGCTGATCGGGCTGCACACCGGCGGCGCGGTCAACCACCAGCATGCGTTCGCCGCCGCGACCGTCACGCCCTCCGGCGACGCCGCGGTGCGCGATGGCGCGATCGCGCTCGCGTGGACGGCGATCGACGCCGCGACCCAGCCCTCCCTGCGCGAGCACCTCCTGGCGTGAGCCGCTGTGCGGGGTCACCCTCCCGGGGTGTCCGGGGTCACCCTCCCGGGGTGTAGACGCCCCACTCCGCGCGCAGGGCGTCGGAGACCTCGCCGAGCGTGGCCATGCGGCGCAACGCCTCCTTCATGGGGACGAGAAGGTTCTGCGTGCCTCGTGCCGCGGCGCCTACGTCTGCGAGCGCGGCCTCGACAGCACCGGCGTCTCGCTCGGCGCGCACACGTTCGAGGCGTGCCACCTGCGTGCGCTGGAGCTCGGGGTCGACCGGGAACACCTCGGCAGGCTCGATCTCCTCGTCGACGAACCGGTTGACGCCAACGACGACCTTCTCGCCGTCGTCGACCGCCTTGGTGTACGCGTACGCCGCCGCCTCGATCTCCTCCTGGGGGAAGCGCGCCTCGATCGCGGCGACTGCCCCACCGATCTCGTCGATGCGTCGCAGGTACTCGACCGCTCGCCGCTCCACCTCGTCGGTGAGGGCCTCGACGTAGTACGAGCCGGCGAGCGGGTCCGCCGTGTCGGCGACTCCCGTCTCGTAGCCGACGACCTGCTGGGTGCGCAAGGCGAGCTTCGCCGCCCGCTCGGTCGGGAGGCCGAGCGCCTCGTCGAACCCGTTGGTATGGAGGCTCTGGGTTCCCCCGAGGGCCGCGGCGAGCGCCTGGACGGTCACACGCACGATGTTGTTCTCGGGCTGCTGGGCCGTCAGCGTCGATCCGCCGGTCTGCGCGTGGAAACGGAGCATCTTCGAGCGCTCCTCCTTCGCCCCGAAGCGTTCCGTCATGATCCTCGCCCACATCCGCCGCGCCGCGCGGAACTTCGCGACCTCTTCGAAGAGGTTGTTGTGCGAGTTGAAGAAGAACGAGAGCCTCGGAGCGATCTCGTCGACGCCGAGTCCCGCCTCGAGCGCCGCTTCGACGTACGCGATCCCGTCGGCGATGGTGAAGGCGACCTCCTGAACCGCCGTCGAGCCCGCCTCTCGGATGTGGTAGCCGGAGATCGAGATGCTGTTCCAGCTGGGCAGGTGGTCCCGGCAGTACGCGAAGGTGTCGACGATCAGGCGCATCGAGGGGCGAGGCGGATAGATGTAGGTGCCACGAGCGACGTACTCCTTCAGGATGTCGTTCTGGATGGTGCCGCCGAGCTGGTCTCCGCGGATCCCCTGCTCCTCGGCCACGAGCTCGTAGAGGAGCAGCAGGATGGCCGCCGTCGCGTTGATGGTCATCGACGTGGTGACCTGGTCGAGCGGCAGCCCTGCGAGAAGGAGCCGCATGTCGGCCAGCGAGTCCACGGCGACGCCGACCTTGCCGACTTCGCCGTCGGCTCGAGGGTGGTCCGAGTCGTAGCCCATCTGGGTGGGCAGGTCGAACGCACACGAAAGCCCCGTCTGGCCATGTTGGAGCAGGAACTTGAACCGCTCGTTGGTCGACTCGGCGGTGCCGAACCCTGCGTACTGGCGCATCGTCCAAAGGCGGCGCCGGTACATCTCGGGATGCACCCCTCGGGTGAAGGGGTAGCGCCCAGGCTCGCCGAGCTTCTCCGCAGGATCCCAACCGCCGAGGGCGCCAGGACCGTAGACAGGGAGGATCTCGATCCCCGAGTCGGTCCGCCGGGTCGTGTCGTCGCGCGAGGCCACGGGCAAAGGCTACGGCGCGATCCACCCGACCGGCCACGTGGACACCCTGGGCCGCGTCCTTGGCGACGAGCGCACCCGCTACCGTCGCTCCGGTGCGACATCCCGGTCCGAAGGCGCATCACGGCGCCAACGCGTCACGCCTCGCAGCTCGCGTCCTGCTCGGCGCGCTTGTCGCGATGGCCGCAGCCCTTCTGAGCGCCGTCCCGGCAGGCGCGGCCACGCGCACCTCCGGCCAGTCCGGCCCCTACTACGTCGCGGTCGGCGCGTCCGAGGCGGTCGGCGTGCAGCCCGTGCCGGATCACCCCCATGGCGTGCGGACCGACCAGGGCTACGCCGACGATCTCACGGCGATGGAGCAGCACCGGTGGCCGGGCCTTCGGCTGGTCGACTTCGGCTGCCCGGGCATCACCGCGCAAGGAGCGCTGGATGGCGTCGGGGCGTGCCGGTACCCCTCGGGGTCGGAGCTGGGCACAGCGGTGCGCTTCATCGAGGGACACCCCGGTGAGGTGGTCCTCGCCACCGTCGACTTCGGCTTCAACGACATCTGGCCGTGCCTCACCCACCACCACGTCGACGAGCGCTGCGTGAGCACCGCCATCGGGCGCGTCGCGCGAGCCGTTCCCGAGATCCTCGCGGAGCTCCGCGCCGCAGGTGACCGGAGGTTGCTCATCGTCGGGCTGCAGCACAGCGACCCTTACGTCGCTGACGCGCACTTCGGGCAAGTGGCGTTCGCCGACGCCACCGTCACGGTCTTCGACCGGCTGAACGACGTGCTCTCGGCTGCTTACGCACGAGCCGGCGCGGTCGTCGCCCAGGTGCCCGACACCGGGTCGAACGCCGCAGCGCCTGACGCGGTCGAGACCGCCTGCGCACAGACCTGGATGTGCACCGACCGCAACATCCACCCGACCCCGGCCGGCTACCGCGTGATCGCCGGGGCGATCGCGTCGGCCATCGCCCGCGGTCGCACCCGCGCGGGATAGACGGGCAGCGCAGCGCGCTCCTTGCGTCGATCGGGCCCGGTCAGGACCGTCCGCAGCGGCGTCCGCAAGAGCACCGCCACGAGGGCACCGGTGACGAGCAGCGTGCCCACGAACAGGATCGCCGTCGCGACGCCCCAGGTGCCGGGCTGCGTGAGCCCCGCGTGCGACAGCCCCGTGAAGATCAGCTGAAGCACGAGCACGTGGGCGAGGTAGAACCCACCCGATGCATCGGCGCCCCACGTGACCAGCCGGTCGGCAGGCGTCGGCGCCCGGGCGGCCGACCTCTCAGCCCAGCGCCAGCCGAGCGCCCAGAGCCCCGCGCAGGCGGCCAGGAACCAGACTGCGGCGACCGGCTGGAACAGGTCCGACGCGTGACCCGGCGTGTTCCCGATCTCGAGGCCGAGCGCGTAGTACCCCTCGGTGGCGACGCCCACGGCGAGCACTCCCCACAGGATCCGGGCGGAGTGCCGCTCCACGAGCCTCTGCAGCTCGCCGAGATGGTCGGCCGCGAGCACGCCGCTCACGAGATAGAGCTGGTAGCTCGTGACGTAACGGGGTGTGATGATCCGAAGGTCGACGGCCCGCAGCGCGTGGAGCGAGCCGCCGTGCCAGAAGAAGTAGTGGGAGATGGTCATCATCGCGAGCTGCAGCACGAGGCTCGAGGCGAACACGACGCCGTGATGGCCTCTGGTCCGGCGAACGAGCCAGACGAGACCGGGAAGCACGACGTAGAACTGGAAGAGGACCACGAGGAAGTACAGCTGGAAGTAGCCGTTCAACAGGTCGTGGACGATGGTCGAGCCGGCTGTGAGCGGACGGGCGGACGACTCGAGGGTGTACACGACGTAGATCCCCGTCCAGACGAGATAGGGCACCAGCACCGCACCGAGACGGCGAACCCACAGCCTGACGACCGGGCGCCGTGTGGCGAGCTGGCTGTAGCCCGCGACGAGCGCGGAGAGGAAGAAGAACACCTCGCGCGTGGCGTGCAGGACCATCACGAGGCTCCAGCCGACGTCGCTCCCGCCCGGGACGGGCCAGAGGACCGCGTGCTGGGCAATGACCCCCACGAACGCGACGACGCGGTACAGGTCGAATTGCCTGAGGTAGGCGCGAGCCGGCTTCCCGTCTTCGGCGAGGACGCCGTCGCTCATCCGCTTCCAGCCACCGCGGACGCCGGATCGGACCAACTGGCGGGGTGCTCGGGGTCGGCGACCGCGTCGACCTGCGAGACCGGCTCCGGCCGCCCGCCCGCTCCAGCCCCTCGGAGTCCCTCGGGAAGCCACGTGGACCATCGCTCGCGCTTTCGCCCGGTGAGCGCGACGGCGAGCGGCGTTCGCGCGAGCACGCTCGACATCAGCACGCAGGCGAGGAAGACGATGGCCACGCCGACCGCGGTCACCAACGGCCACGGCAGGGCGCGGTCGAGCGAGTGCCAGCCGAGGTCCGCCAGCGCGTACACGAAGAGCATCTGCGCGAGGTAGACGGTGTAGGAATTGTCCGAGCCCGACATCGCCATGGACCGGATGTGGCGCGACCGACCAGGGGCGACCAGCCACACGCCGAAGAGGTAGACGCAGGCGATCGCACCGACGTTGAAGGGAATGACGATCGGCTGGAGCGGGTCCGACGCCGAGCCCATCCAGGAGACGGCGTGCCGGGCGGCAGCGATGTACCACCCTTCGGCGATCACCGCCGCGACCACGGTCGCGGCGAAGATCCTCCAGCCGTTGCGCACGAGCCAGTCGTGCACGGCACCGAGGTGCAGGGCCACCACCATCCCGGCGACGAGGTAGAAGAAGTACGAGGTGATCTCCCTCGTCGCGTAGTACCCGCGCATGTAGGCAGGCGCCACGTTCCAGTGCATCAGCGTCGTCATGGCCACTTGCACGCCGAGGGCGACCCCGACGACCGCCCAGGGGTGACGCGCGAACCGGCGCACCAGCCAGAACATCGCGGGGAAGAGGACGTAGAACTGCATGATGACCACCAGGTAGTACAGCTGGTAGTAGCCCGTCCCGAGGAGGAAGCCGAAGTGCTGGAGCCCCCCCAGGATCCCGAGGTCGGACCCGGGCAACGAGACGAAGAAGTAGATGACCGTCCAGCACAGGTACGGCACTCCGACGGCGATGAAACGCCTTCGATAGAAGTAGCGGTAGCCGATGCGGTGAAGGTCCGAGTACCCGTAGGTGAGCATGCACGCCGAGATGAACAGGAACGCCTCGCGCGTGACATGGAGGAGCATCAACGCCCCGCCCACGGAGATCGCTGCGCCCGGGGCGAAGAAGAGCAGCGCGTGCGTCGACACGACGCCCGCCTGCTTGACCGGCCGCATCGCATCGACATGGTCGAGGCGCGGCTTGGCGGTGCGCCGGCTCACCGCACGAGCAGCGAGTAGATCACGGGGACCCCGGTCAGTGCCGTCCTTCGGACCTTGCCCGTCGCCCCCTGGGGCAACCGCTCCACGACGTGGTACGCGACAGGCTGCCTGGACCGGGAGAGCACCTGGCCGCAGCGTTCGCGCACTCGAGCCACCACCCGGGCTGCGACCCCCTCGTCCGACCACGATCCGACGCCGTCGACCACGAGATACGCGACGGGCACGCTGCCGAGGACCTCGTGGTCCCACCCCACGACGGCCGCGGCGGTCACGGCCGCGTCGTCGAGGACCACGTCCTCGACCTCCTTCGGGTAGATCTTCTCGCCTCCCCGGTTGATCACGTCGTCGGCACGACCGACGAGGAACAGGTAGCCGTCAGCGTCCACGTACCCGAGGTCGCCGGTCTCGAGCCAGCCGTCGGCGTCGATCCGCTCCTCGTACCCCGGCGACGAGTACTCCCGGATCACGCTCGGACCGCGGATCACCACGTGCCCCACGTCACCGAAGGGAGCCGGAGCGTGCTCGGAGGTGACGACCCGCACCTCGGTCCCCACGGGCACACCGGCCGAGCCGGGCTTTCGCGGGCCGCGGAGCGGGTTGGCGGTGATCTGGCTGGCCGCTTCGGTCATCCCGTAGGTCTCCACCACCGGGATCGAGGTCACCCGCTCGAACCGCTCCAGGACGGGCACGGGCAACGGGGCCGACGCCGACCTGGCGAAGCGGACGCGCGCGGGGACGCGCTCTTCGGCGTCGAGAGCCGCAAGCCTCGCCAGGATCGCCGGCACCGCGTTGATCCACGTGACCCCGCAGCGCTCCATGGCAGCCCAGAACCCGCGCCGGTGGAACCGGTCGTCGAGCACGACCGTCGATCCGGCGACGAGCGTCGCAAGCAGCGCGACGACCTCAGCGTTGATGTGGAACAGCGGAAGCGGATTGAACCCTCGATCTGCCGGGCTGAGCTCGAGGTGCCCGGCGACCGAGATCGCCGTGTGGAGAAGCTGCGACTCGTCGAGCCGGATGACCTTGGGCGCGCCGGTGGTGCCGGAGGTAGAGAGCACCACCCCGCCGCGGCCAGGAGGCAACAACCCGAGCGACGAGGCGAATGTGCCCGGTGTGCCCGGTGTGCCCGGTGTGCCCCGTGTGCCCCGTGTGCCCGGCAGGAAGCAGGCCCCGGGGGGCATGGTGACCCATTCTGCTCGCGCTCGAGCGGGCGGGCGACGATCTGCGACGACGAGCCTCGGTCCGGTCCGCAGGCACGCGCCCGCGAGCTCGGCGTCGGTCGAAGAAGGATCGTACGGTGCCGCCGTGCGCCCTGCCGAGAGGACGCCCAGAAAGACGACGGCGAGCTCCAACGGGTCGGACAGCGCGACCCCGACCGTCGCACCAGGAGGCACGTCGAGGTCCTCGAGGAGCACCGCCCACCGTGCGGCGGCACGGGAGACATCCCGGTAGGTGTGCGCACGCCCCCCGGTCGCGGGTTCGAGGTACGCGTGATGACCTGAGGTCGTCGAACGCAGCCACAGGAGCCCTGACACTGAAGGCCTGATGCCGCTCGGAGCGCCCTCGGCGAAGCGCGCGGCGAAGGTCACCTCAGTACGCCATCCTCGGATCGCGGTAGTGCTTGAACTCGATGAGGTTGTCGAACGGGTCCTTCAGGACGAACGTCTGATGCACTTCCGCCGTCCCTTCGAAGCGGGTCGAGACATCCTGGAAGAAGTCGATCTTCCGCAGCTTGGCGAGCTCGTGGAGAAGGTCGAAGTCCTTCTTCTCGTAGAACGTCACACCGAAGTGGCGCGGGTAGAGCGAGAGCGTCGACGGGCGCGCTGCGGGCGACGAGAGGTGGCAGACCACCTGGTCGCCGAAGAAGTCCAGCGTGATCCTGTCCGAGTAGGTGCGAGCGAGCTTGCATCCGAGCCCTGTCACGTAGAACTGGCGTGCCGTGTCGAGGTCGGAGACGGGGATCGCGAGGTGGAAGAGGTGGTCCCTCACTGCGCACGCTCTTCGAACTCGGTGAGCGTGTCAGCTCGCAAGCCCAGCCGCAGCGTCTCGAGGGCCAGCACGCCGCCCGGCGGAACGTTGCCCAGGTTCACGTCTGGGCCCACCCTGCGCACCATGTGCGCCTGGAGCGCCGTCGTCGGAGCCTCGAACAAGAGGCGGTCGACAGGCAGCTCGCTCACGACCTCCTCCACGAGGCCGACCCGCAGCTGGCCGTCGGCGTGGCAGATCCCCGCACTGCCGCTCTCGCGGGCTTCGAGCGTGACGAGCTGCGCCCCGGCGGCAAGGTCCTCATCGACGTACTCGATCCATCGTCGGGGGCCGAGACGGTCGGAGCGGTCCGCGTCCTTGAACCCGACCTCCGAGATCACGGTGAACTCGCCAGCCAGCTTTCGGACATAGCCCGTCTTCTCCACATTGGAGAGCGGGATCGTCCCGTTGGAGACCTCGACGAACCGACACGACCATTCATGGCACAGCACGCAGAAGTCGTCGAAACGATCCTGCATGACGTGCTTCTCGAAGAGGGTGCCACCGAAGTAGAACTCGATGTCGTTGTCGCGAAGCAGCTCGATCTTGTCGCCCAGCTCGCGTGACACGAGCGCGGTTCCCCATCCGAACTTGACGAAGTCCAGGTACGGGCCGGCGCTCGAGACGATGTCGCGGAGCGCGCCGAACGGCACACCCCCGTCCACCACCATCGTGAGCCCACTGCGGCGAGGCTTGACCGAGCGGTCTGGCAACGTGAGGGTCGTCGGGTGCATGTCTCCTCCCCTCTCAGGCGCACGCGGGCGCGCCACGAAGGTCCCGCTGGATCGGGAGCGCGTTCTCGATGACGGGCCAGGTCATGTCCTCGGGGTCGATCCCGTCGAGCCAGGCGAGCAGCACTCGCACCACGCCGCCGTGGCAGACGAGGACGACGTCCCCGCGGTGGGAGGCCAAGATCTGCACGAGGCACGCTGCCGCGCGCCCGTAGAGCTGGCGTACCGACTCGCCACCCTCGGGCGCCGCGTCGGCATCGGCCACCCGAGCGCGATCCACACCTGAGCGCCGAGGACCGAGCGACGCGCTGGGCATCCCCTCGGCGTCTCCGAGCGACCGCTCCCGAAGCCGAGGCTCGATGAAGATCGGCAGCCCGAGCGCGTCGGCGATGGGAGCCGCCGTCTCGACGGCGCGGCGCAGGTCGCTCGAGTAGACCGCTTCGGGCCTGCCCCACTCCGCGAGCAGCCTGGCGCAGCGAGCGGCCTGCTCGTGCCCAGCTGGGCTCAGGCCCGGATCGCGCTGGCCTTGGACGAGGCCGGCAGCGTTCCAGGTGCTCTCCCCGTGGCGGACCAACCAGAGTCGACGATCAGAGCGGCACGCCTCGTCCCGCACGACCGGCGCGCTGGGGGACACACTCACCCCGGCATGGTGCCATGCGAACCTTGGGATCGTGTTGGAATTCGATGAGTGCTGGCTGAACGGAGCTGGGAAATTCCGGGCCTCCCGGCATGGATGTGGGTGATCCATGGCATTCGGGTTGGAGAATCCGCAGCTCACGGCGGGTATTGGACCGCGCTCCGCGCCACCGCGATCTGTACACATCTCTCTGGCCGCCCGAAAGGC
>JAKAQM010000091.1 GCA_021822565.1 Actinomycetes bacterium
AGATGTCGAGCTTCCCGGTGAAGCGACAGCACCATCGCAACTGGCCCCAGCCGACGAAGACCGCGAACGAAGCCGTGGTCGTCGTCGGGGTTCCCGAAAAGGAGGCCATCACCTCGACGACCTAAAGAAAACGGTATTGACCCTAGCCGCCGCTTTTCTTCGCGCTCACCCCGGCGCCCGACGAGGACCTGGCACCAGCGCTCTGAGCAGGGCCTTTCCAGCCCTGTAGTAACACGACCTCTTCAGCCGTCGCGCTCGAATCCCCTGATCACGGCGCACTCTTTGGCCTTCGACTGCCGACCATCTGCGGAAGCCCGGGTAGAAGATCTCCTTTTCGCCCGAGTTCGAGCAGTGCTCCACACCTTCCAGGATCGCCAGCTTGTAGGCGGCACTGAACCGCAGCCGCCTCGACTTGGCCGCCGGGTACTATCTCGTCACGACGCCATCACCGGCGCGCGAGGTCAACGTCGCAGTCGTCATGGTCACGGTTCTACGTGTTCCTGTCTCGCCCTGGTGGGATGGTCAGCTACTGCAGGTGTCTCACGTAAGCCTTACAGGCCGGGTCCTGCTGTCCAGTCTTCTCGGCACGCTTGGTTGATCTTTGGTAAGTCGAATGCCACGATCACCAGGTGGGTCATGGACAGCGATGGGTTGCCACGACGGCGTTGGCACTGTTGACAGATGGCCGTTCGCATGAGTCCGATTTCCCCTGTACCGGGACCGCGGACACGGGAAGACCGTCTCGGAGCAATGCGGCAACTAGTCGGAGGGCGGTCAGTCGTTCGGCGCAGCCAGCCGGTATCCGACCGACGGATCGCTTTGGAGGAGCTGGCCCTTTTCGTCGTCGAGCTTCCGCCTGATGCGGTAGGCGTACACCTTGAGGTAGTGCAGCTCCTTGCCGTAGCCGGGCCCCCAGACGTTCTCCAGGATCATGCGGCGAGTACAGACTTTCCCGACGTTTCGGGCCAGGTAGGCAAGAAACTCGAACTCCTTCGGCGCGAGATCAAGGGAGTGGCCATCGAGCATAGCTTCGTGATGCATGAGATCGACGCGGAGAGGCCCCACGACGACCTCGACCGAGTCGCCTTCGTCGGCGGGGCGATGGCGCAGCGCGACGTTGAGCCGGGCATTGAGCTCGCGCATGCCGAAGGGTTTCGTCATGTAATCGTCGGCGCCCGCGTCGAGGGCGTCGACTTTGCGGTCCTCAGAGCCTTCGGCGGAGAGCACGATGATCGGGACCTGGCTCCACGTCCGGATGCGCTTGCACACCTCGAGACCGTCGAGGTCGGGCAGCCCAAGGTCCAAGACGATGACGTCTGGTGGTCTAATAGCGGCCTCGGTCAGACCGTCGCTCCCGGTCTCGGCGGTGTGCAATTCGTGGCCGAAGGCGGCGAGACCGACGCGGCACACGCTCAGCAGGTCTGGGTCGTCGTCAATGATGAGAATGTGTGGCAAATGCCACCTCCTCGGGCAGGGGGGCGGCGACAGCCAAGGTGAAGCAGAACTTGGCCCCGCCACCGGCGGCATCATCTACCCAGATGCGTTGTCCGTGGGCTTCGATGAAGGTCTTTGCGATGGTGAGCCCAAGCCCGGCGCCGGCGTCATCAGTACGCCGGGCGAACAGCTGGAAGATCTCGCTATGTCGATGCGGGCTGACGCCGGGACCGTGGTCGGTGACCGACACCTCGATACAGTCCTCGCCACAGAGCGCTGCGTGGACGATGATCGGTGTGGATTTCGGACTGTGGCGGATGGCGTTCTCCAAGAGGTTGGTGAGCACTCGCCTGATGAGCGCGAGATCGGCGTCGACGGGTGGGAGCTCATCGGGGATCTCGACACGCACCACATGGCCACGCCGACGCGAGCCCAGGTCGTCGACCACACTGCTCACGAGGTCACTGAGGGATCCGACGGCGTAGCGTGGCTGGAGAACTCCGGCTTGGATTCGGCTCATGTCCAGGAGGTTCTGTACCAGCTCCGCGAGCCGGTCGGTCTGGACATCGATGAGCGTGGCGAGCCGCCGGGCGGTCTCGGAGCTGATGTCGAGCTCGGGGTCTGCAAGCGTCGACGACGACGCCTTGATGGACGTGAGCGGGGCACGGAGGTCGTGAGCGACGGCCGTGACGAGCGTCTTGGCGAGGCGCGCAGCTTCTTCTCCCACGCTGGCCCGGAGTGCGTCGTCACGTAGTTGGACCCGCTCAATGGCTAGAGCGATGTGGTTGGCGAAGAGCAGGAGTGGCTCACGCTCGAGATGGGTCGTCGCTCCGCCGGCGATGACGAGAAGACCGACTGGCCGGGCAGCGGCGGCCAGGGCGAGAACGAGCAGCCCGTCGCGGTCGGATGGTCGAGTGTCGAGGGTGACCAGTCCCCCGGTTCCAGGCACGATGCGACGGAGCTGGGCGTCAGTGAGGGGCTCCCCGGCGAACGCCGCGACATGCAGTCGCCCGGCGTCGGGGAGAAGTAGTGCGACCTGTCGGGCAGCGAAGACTTCTGCCATGGACGTCACAACGGTGGAGAGCAGCACGTCGAGGGATTTGTCCTTGACGAGGAGGTGGGAGAGCTCGAACAGCTCTCGGATCTCGTGGCCTTGGCGGCGGGCGTAGGCCTTGGCGGCGTTCATGTTCGCGACGACCCAGGAGACGGGGATCATCACGACGGCGTACACGCCGAGTGCGACCCAGTTCTCCGGGGCGCCGACCGACAGGGTGTGGTAAGGAGGGATGAAGAAGAAGTCGTAGACCAAGAACCCGGCGCCCACGCTGATGATGCCGGCAATGAACCCGCCGGCAACGACGCCAATGACGACGGGCACGACCAGGACCAGTGCAGGGGTGGCGACGCTGAGGTGGGACCGCACCGGGAGCATGGCAGCAGCGAGCGCTGCCGTGGTGGCCAGTGCAACGGTCGTTCCGATGACGCTACGTCTCATGGGGGCTTCCTCCCAGTCCATGATCGCACTCCTGGCCGGGTACTCCGTGGGCCCCTGTACCCGGACATCCGAGGGTGGACGAATACGTGCGCCGATGATCTCGGGGAGGTCGGCGGAGCTCGTCGGCTCAGGCCGACGACCGAAGGGGATCGCCGTTGGGCGGCTGGCTGGAAAGAAGGGTGCGGATCCTGATGAGCAGTTGCTCGACGTCGAACGGCTTGGGGAGGTAGTCGTCGGCTCCTGCCTGGAGGGCGGCGACCTTGGCGGTCCGGGCGTCGCGGGCCGAGGCGACGAGTATCGGGACGGTCGACGACGTTCGGAGCCGGGAGACGAGGTCGACGCCGTCCATGTCGGGCAGGCCGAGATCGACGACGATGAGGTCAGGGTGGTGCTCGGTCAGCTCGAGAGCGGTGCTTGCGCTGGCGGCCGTGTCGACCTGGTAGCCGCGGACGGTCAGGCTGACCTCGACGACGCGACGGAGCGCCGGATCGTCTTCGACGAGGAGCACCCGGTCGGCCGGTGCCATCACCGTGCCTCGCGGGCCCGTGCAGGACCCACTCGGCGCCCGGTCCTCGGGTGCTCGACGCCGCGGATGTCCTCGGCGTCGTGTCTTCGGGCGATGATATGGACGTCGATGTCGGCGCCGGCCGCTCGCCGGCTGACGCGTCTGACGATGGAGCCGCCGCCGACCATCTCTCGCCAGCGGCTGCGCTGGCTGGAGCCGATCACGATCTGGGTGACCTGGTGGTGGCGGGCGAACTCGATGAGGGCCGCCACGGTGTCATCCGCGTCGACCTGGTGCCAGGTGGCGCCGATAGCGGAGGTGACACGGCGGAGCTCGTCGAGCTGAGCGTCGTCGATGTGTCGGGCGTCGCGACGAACGACATGTACGACGTGGAGGTTCGCCTTGATCCGGGTAGCCATGCGCGAGGCCCGGCGCACGATGGCGTCGGTCCCCGGCGCGGTGGTGACGGCGACCATGATCCGCTCGGCGGTCTCCCAGACGACCTCGGGATGGGATCGGCGGAGGTGCTCCAAGAGCTCCTCGTCGGTCTCGTCCGCCAGGAACCGCAAGGCCAGCTCCCGGAGGGCGGTCAGGTTGTCGGCTCGGAAGAAGTGGGTGAGGGCCTGGGGCACCTTGGCGGGGGGGTAGATGTTGCCGTGGAGCATGCGGCGTCGGAGCTGCTCGGGGGAGGAGTCCACGAGCTCGATCTGGTCTGCTCGTCGCACCAGCCAATCGGGGACACGTTCGCGCACTGGCACGTCGGTGATGCGCTCGACGGCATCGGCGATGCTCTCGAGGTGTTGGATGTTGACGGTGGTGATGACGTCGATACCGGCTTCGAGGAGCTCCAAGACGTCCTGCCATCGCTTGTCGTGGCGGCCCGATCCAGGCACATTGGTGTGAGCCAGCTCGTCGACGAGGGCCACCTTCGGGTGCCGGCTGAGCACGGCGTCGAGGTCCATCTCCTCCAAGGCTGCGCCTCGGTAGGTGACGGTCCGGCGGGGCACGACTTCGAGGCCGTCCACGTGGGCTCGGGTAACGGGTCGACCGTGGGTCTCTACGAAGCCGATCACCACATCCGCGCCGCGTTGGCGGCGCCGGCGAGCTTCGTCGAGCATGGCGACGGTCTTGCCGACCCCGGCCGCGGCACCGAGGTAGATGCGAAAGTGACCGGCGGCCTCCACGATGTCGCTGCCCTCCTCTCCATCAGGTTCGGCCTCGAAGGCCACGGTCACGGTCGCGGAGTTGCATTCGACGACGGGCGGCGGGGCAGGTGCAGGGATCGACGCCGCGTCGCGAGTAGCGGGCGGGGCCGGCGGCGGGGGGGCTGGGTTGTCTTGGCCACCGCTGACGGCGGGGGTTGCTGCATCGAGGCGGTAGAAGGGGTTCCATACCACCATGCGGCTGCCCTTGGTCCGGGCCGTGCCTTCCGCGCGACAGCTGATGCCAACGTCCAGGCCTGGAACGGACCTGCGTCCGACGAAGAGGAGGTCGAGCTCGCCGGTCCCGTCGTCAAGGGTGCAGCGGTAGGCAGGACCGCTCCCGTGGGTGACGACCTCGACGGCAGAGATCGTGCCGGTGATCACGACCCGTTCCCGGGAGCGAGCATCGATCACCTGTCGAGCAATCGGCCGGCCCGCCCAGACGCTCGCATCGGTGAGCTCGAAGCTGCTCACCGGAGCTTCGCCAACGCCTCGTTCAGCTGGAGCACGTCGATGTACCTGCTGCCGAGAAAGCCGAGCTCGGGACCGTGGGTCTCCTTCGCGATGAGGGACCGCAGACGGGCCGGGGAGATCCCGGTCGCCTTGGAGACCATCGGGATCTCCGCAATCGCATCAGCGGGGGTGATGTCGGGGTCGTACCCGCTGCCCGACGTCGTCACGAGGTCGGTGGTTGGGTTGACACCACGGGCGTGCCAGTACCTGATCAGCGCTCTGGTGTTCTCCAGAAGCACCTTGGAGCGCGGCCCGAGGTTCGTCGCTGCGGACTCGCCGTTGGTGCACACAGGCTTCTTCCCCGGGAAGCTTTGGCACGCGATGAGCGGATTGTCGCCCCCGGCGACGCCTTGTTTCGGATTGGCGGCGTAGGGGCCGAGGTCGTCGGGGCGACCTTGGAACACGCAGCTGCCCAGGGGATGACCCGGGCAGACCGTGTCGGACCAGTTCTGCCCGATGAGCGTCGAGCCGTTGGCGGTGATCGAGCCGTTGGCCTGGTGCGAGAACACGAGCTGGGCCACGCCGGTGCCGGCAAACGCGTAGACGAAGCCGAAGAAGGCCATCGCGATCGCGGCCATGACGATCGCAGGGCGGAAGTTGGAGAGCACTTGCTTACCTCCTGTCAGTAGGCGTGCAGCGCCGTGAGGACGAGGTCGATCAACTTGATGCCGATGAACGGCGCGATCACACCACCGACCCCATAGATCCAGACGTTTCGGCGCAAGATCGAAGCTGCCCCGGATGGGCGGAACTTCACCCCCCGCAGTGCCAGGGGGATGAGGGCCACGATGACCAGCGCGTTGAAGATGACCGCCGAGAGCACCGCGCTCGTTGGGCTGTGCAGCTTCATGATGTTCAACGCCTGGAGCTGCGGGTAGGTGGCAACGAAGAGGGCGGGGATGATCGCGAAGTACTTGGCGATGTCGTTGGCAATCGAGAACGTGGTGAGCGAGCCTCGGGTGATGAGGAGCTGCTTTCCGATCTCGACGACATCGATCAGCTTGGTCGGGTTCGAGTCGAGATCGACCATGTTGCCAGCCTCTTTGGCCGCGGTCGTGCCGGTGTTCATGGCAACTCCCACGTCGGCCTGGGCGAGTGCAGGGGCATCGTTCGTGCCGTCACCGGTCATGGCGACGAGCTTGCCGCCCTCCTGCTCGGAGCGGATGAGGGCGAGCTTCGCTTCGGGCGTCGCCTCCGCGAGGTAGTCGTCGACGCCGGCCTCTTGGGCGATGGCCGCCGCGGTGAGCGGGTTGTCGCCGGTGATCATGACGGTGCGGATGCCCATCTGGCGCATCTCGTCGAACTTCTCCTTGATGCCCTGCTTCACGATGTCTTTCAGTTCGATGACGCCGAGGATCGTCGGTCCGTCTGCCACGACGAGCGGCGTGGAGCCCGCCCGGGCGACCTGCTCGACGACCTGGTCGAGCCCGTCGGGGATTGCACCGCCGAGGTCGGTCGCCCAGCGCCGCACGGCCTCTGCTGCCCCCTTGCGGATCTGCCGGCCCTCTAGGTCGACCCCTGACATGCGCGTCGTTGCGGAGAAGGGGATGAACTGGTGGTCTTCTCCGAGGTCGCGCTCGCGAATGTTGAAGCGCTCCTTGGCGAGCACGACGATCGACCGGCCTTCTGGGGTCTCGTCCGCGAGCGACGAAAGCTGGGCGGCTTCCGCAAGCTCCACCTCGCTGTGGCCGCCAGCGGGGATGAAGGCAGAGGCCATCCGGTTCCCGAGGGTGATCGTGCCGGTCTTGTCGAGGAGCAGGGTCTGCACGTCCCCGGCCGCCTCTACCGCCCGCCCGCTCATCGCGAGCACGTTGCGCTGCACGAGCCGGTCCATCCCGGCGATCCCGATCGCCGAGAGCAGCGCCCCGATGGTCGTCGGGATGAGGCAGACGAGCAACGAGACCAGGACGACGACCGACACGGTCGCCCCGGCGAAGTGCCCGAAGGGCTGGAGCACGACGACGACCGGCAGGAAGACGATCGTCAGCACCGCGAGCAGGATCGTGAGCGCGATCTCGTTCGGCGTCTTCTGCCGGTTGGCCCCCTCGACGAGGGTGATCATCCGGTCCAAGAAGGTGTGGCCTCGCTCCGCCGTGATGCGCACCACGATGCGATCCGAGAGGACCTTCGTGCCGCCGGTCACAGCGGAGCGGTCACCGCCGGACTCGCGGATCACCGGCGCCGACTCGCCGGTGATCGCCGATTCGTCGACCGAGGCGATCCCCTCGACGATCTCGCCGTCGGAGGGGATGATGTCGTTCGCCTCACAGACGACGAGAGCTCCTTTGGCGAGCTCGGCTGCCGGAACGCGCTCCTCGCTGCCGTCGGGGTTCAGCCGGCGGGCCGCGGTCTCCGAGCGCATCTTGCGCAAGGTGTCGGCCTGGGCCTTTCCCCGACCCTCGGCCATCGCCTCCGCGAAGTTCGCGAAGATCACGGTGAGGAAGAGCCAGATCGTGATCGACCAGGTGAAGATCCCCGGGTGGGCCACGGCTTCGATGAAGGTGATGACCATGCCGACGAAGACGACGAACATGACCGGGTTCTTCACCTGCACCCGCGGAGCAAGCTTCTTGAAGGAGTCGGCGAATGCCTGGGCGAGGATCCCCCGGTCGAACAAGCCGACGCGTCGACTCACGCCACGGGTGTGCTCGGGGCCCGGCGACGGGTCAGCGGGCAGGGCCAGTCCGAGCTTGTCAACGCCAGCCATGCAACAGCACCTCCTGGAGAGCAAAGGAACACGTCGGCCCGGGACCCCGAACACGACTCGGTCGCGCCACGCGACGGTGGCCGCATGGGGATCCGGGCATCGGAGCGCATGGGTCGGTCATGGCCGGTTCGGGTGCACGACGAGCACGGGGCACGCTGCCGTCTGCATGACTTGGCGGGTTGCCTTGTCCCACACTCCAAGGGTGATGAAACGTCGCGGGCGGGCGGTGAGCACGATCACGTCAGCGGCCCACCGAGATGCTTCGGCGAGAATCGCGGCGCCGACCGAGGGTCGTGGTGCTTCCACGACGATCCCGCTTGCGTCGACGCCGAAGTTCCATACGTAGCTCATAGCCTTGTCGAGGAGAGCCGTGGCCTCTTCGCTCGTCTCGGGGTAGAACAGTCCCCCGCCCCTCGGCGCGGGGGGGTCCCACACGCGCACATGGACGAGGCGCAGCCGTCCACCGGCCGCCCGACCGGTGCGGGCAGCCAGCCGCAGGGCGTTGACCGACATCTCGAATGTGTCGACAGGGACCAGGACTCGGCGGAACGTGCCGTAGCGCTCGTCGTCGCGCATGTCGCTGTCGGGGGTGGAGGGTGTCGCGGGGCGAAAGAGGTGCATCAGAAGAACTTCCCATGAGAGAGCTGCTCGACGATCGGGCCAAGGGACATGGCGGGGAAGAAGGTGAGCCCGCCGACGATCACGATCACACCCACGACCAGCCCGACGAACATCGTGTTGTCCGTGCGGAACGTGCCGAGCCCCGCGGGAACGACGTTCTTGGCGGCAAGGGCACCACCGAGCGCGAGAACGGGGATCATCACCCCGAAGCGGCCAACCAGCATGTCGATCGCGCCGGCGATGTTGTAGAAGGCCGTGTTCGCACTGATGCCGCCGAACGCCGATCCGTTGTTGTTGCCCTGTGAGACGAACGCGTACAGGATCTCGGAGAACCCGTGCGGTCCGGCGTTGAGCGGGCCGGCCCGTCCGGCATGGATCGATACCGCGATGCCCGTCAAGGTGAGCACAATCATCGGCATCGCGAGGACCCCGAGGCCGGCGAGCTTGATCTCCTTGGCCTGGATCCTCTTGCCAAGGTACTCGGGCGTTCGCCCGATCATCAGACCGCCGATGAAGACCGCGATGATGGCCATGAGCAAGATCGTGTAGAGGCCGCTCCCCGTCCCACCGGGAGAGACCTCGCCCATCATCATCCCGCCGAGCAGCGCGAAGCCGCCCATCGGGTTGAACGAGTCATACGAGGCGTCCGCGGATCCGGTCGAGGTCTGGGTCGAGGCCACTCCGAACAGGGCGGTTGACGTGTCGCCGAAGCGCACTTCCTTGCCCTCCATGTTCCCCGTCGGCTGGTGCACTACGCCCGCGGCGGCCACCGCCGGGTTCGGCTGGTGCTCGGCGTAGGTCCCGATGGTGAGGAACGAACCGAAGATGACGAGCATCGCCACCAGCAGGGTCGCTCCGTGGCGGATGCTGCCGACCATCTTCCCGAAGGTGTAGGTGAGCGAGAAGGGGATCGACAAGAGGAGGTAGATCGACAGCCAGTTCGTGAGCGCGGTCGGGTTCTCGAAGGGCGTCGCGCTGTTCTGGTCCAAGAAGCCGCCGCCGTTCGTGCCGAGCTGCTTGATTGCCTCCATGAACCCGATCGGCCCGCGGGCGATCGTCTGGCTGACGCCGTTGAGGACGTCGTGGATGGTTGCCGTCCCCGCCAGGGTCTCCACCGCGCCCTGGCCGACGAAGATGATCCCGGCGATGAAGGCGATCGGCAAGAGGATGTAGAAGAGGCACCGGGTGAGGTCGACCCAGAAGTTCCCGACGGTGGAGGAGCTCCGCCGGGAGAAGCCGCGCACCAAGACGACCGCGGCGACGATGCCTACTGCCGGCGAGACGAACTGCTGGACGGTGAGCGCCCCCATCTGGGAGAAGTACGACATCGTCGTCTCACCCCCATACGCCTGCCAGTTCGTGTTCGTGAGGAACGAGACGCCGGTGTTGAAGCTGAGCGCGGGGCTCACCGCGCCCAGGTGCTGGGGGTTGAGCGGCAGCGATCCCTGGATGCGCAAGATGAGGTAGGTGAGGCCGAGCGACACGCCCGAGAAGATGATCAGCGAGACCGCGTAGCGCTTCCAGGTCTGCTCGTGCTCGGGGCTGGTGCCAAGGGCTCGGTAGAGCGGGCGCTCGAGCCAACCGAGGAAGTGGACGCGGCCGTCGAAGACCGCGGCCATGTATGAGCCTAGGTAGCGCCAGGTGATAGCGAGCGCCACGAAGAGCGTGGCGATGGTCCAGAAGAAGCCCATCTAGAACCACTCCGGCTTGAACAACGCGACGCCGAGGTAGACGAACATCACGACGGCTACGGCGAGGAGGACCGCTTGGACCGCGCTCATACTCGGTCCAGTGCCCAGACGAACCCGAGCATCAGGGCCACGAAGACCACGATGCCCACAACGGCAAGGAGATCAGCCATGGGCCAAGCATGAGCCATCCAACGGTAACGGCGCGGTGGACATCGACCCGTCTGCGGTAAAAAAACGGTGAACGGGCCAGACCGGCCGCTCTTCGATCGGGGGGTTCACGTTGCCGGTGCTCGCAACCCGTCCGCGGTGCAAGTACCCGCCGCGTGACGTGCCGTGTGTGGGGAGGCTCAGGTAGCTCCGAGGAACTCGCGCACTTTCTCCTGGTCCACTGCGCGGGCTTCCGCAGATGGCAGTCGAAGGCCAAGAAGTAAGCCGTGACCAGGGGATTCGAACGCGACGGCTGAAGAGGTCGTGTTACTACAGGACTGGACACGCCCTGCTCAGAGCGCTGGTGCCAGGTCCTCGTCGGGCGCCGGGGTGAACTCGAAGAAAAGCCCTCCCTGTCAATTTGGGTCTTGCCGCCCGAAGGGGACTGAAACGATGAGGAGGGCGGGGAACGAGAAGGAGAGATGTCCGTTCGACGCCCAGGGAAAAGTATCGGCGCTCTTGCAGCAACACAGCTCCAAAAGCGCCAAAGAGAGGTGACCGCCATGCTGGACGAGCAGGTGGCGGTCTTCGCCCCCAAGGTCGGGGTCGAGGCGGCCTGTAGGGCCCCCTTTTCCGTCAATCTGACCCCGCAGCTGGCGCCACCGCCGCCAGCGTGACGAGGACCGCCTCCCCAAGCGAACGCGCAGCGCTCCTGGTCCACGGGCTCCCCATCCGGCTTCGCTCTCCGAGACAGAGAAGGCCGAGATCGTCGACGTGCTCTGCTCCGAGCGGTTCTGCGACCTCGCTCCGGCCCAGGTGCACGCGACGCTCCTCGACGAGGGCACCTACTTGTGCTCGGAGCGCCAGATGTACCGGGTGCTCGGCGAACGGGGCCTCGTCCGTGAGCGGCGCCGTGGCGGGTGCCAGCGTCGTGGCGCCTAAGGGGTGCCCCGCTTGGGGGCCGACCGGCCGAATGCGGCGTGGACCTGGGACATCCAATCCCGATGTCGGCATTGGATGTCAACCACCCCGAATGTTGGCAGAGGAGCTGTGCTCTGGAAGCGTCTTGGCGGCTGCCCCTTTCCATGTCGGCGATCAGGCGAGAGCGTCCGAGAAATGGACGGCGCCCGAACCTCACCTCGACCAACCGTCTGGCTCAGCACCGG
>JAKAQM010000092.1 GCA_021822565.1 Actinomycetes bacterium
CCTGATGGCGATCGCCATCCCGACGTTCCTCGGGGTGACCTCGACGGCGAACGACACGTCGACGCAGTCCAACCTGTCCAACGTCATCACCTCGGCGAAGGCGATCTACGCGAAGGCCGACACCTACCCGAAGACGCTGACAATGGCGAAGGACCTGCAGAAGGACGAGCCGGAGTTCAAGTTCACGACAACGGCAGGAACGGCGGCTCTGGCCACGAGCGCGAAGCAGGACACAATCGCAGTCGCGACCACAGCGACGAAGACAGGGACAAAGTTCGTCGCGGTCGCCTACATGACAAAGACGGACGAGTGCTGGGTCGTTGAGGACACAGCCCAGGTCGGGGTGAAGTACGGCTATGTCACCCCGACTTCTGGCACAACGGTGACTGCCACAGCGTGCAAGCCGACAGCGACCGTGACATGGAGCAAGACGAACGGCTGGCCGGGAGCGCCTGCAGGCCACTGATCCTTCCTGATCGACCAGACGACCGGTGAGCAACGGGGCCCCGAACGGGGCCCCGTTGCCGCGTCCGGGCGTAAGAGCGCGTCCGCGTCCACGTTGCATCGTGAGGCTCCGGGTCGACAGGATCCGCGCAGCCCGCAGCTGCGCTGGTCAGCAGACTGCCGGGGAACCGGGCGGAGGGGGCGTGGCGCTGGGGTCGAACGGGTCGCGGACGGCCCCACAGCCCGGCAGTGTGCGAGGCGCCTTCGTGTTCGGGGCCGCCGGGGACGGGGCCGCCGGAGATGACCCCGCCGAAGGAGCGGTCGCCGTCGTGGGTGTCGGTGACGACACTGTGGCGACGGTGCGTGCACGGAGCGGCTGCGCCGTCGAGGGCGCGGCGGACGCCTGGCAGCCCGCGGCGAGGAGGCCCGATGCCGCGACCAGCGCCACGGTGGCCAGCGTTCGCCGGGCGGCCGGTCTCACGACGTGGCTCCCGCCGGCTTCTCGGAGGTGAAGATCGCGAGCTGCAAGGAGACCGTGAGGATCGTGCTCCTGCTCGTCCCCGGGCCGCCGCCGGTGACGGAGAGCGCGTTCACGTCGGTGAGCCGGGGAAGGTCGTAGAGGTCCTTCACGAAGGCGAGCAGGCGGTCGTAGGGGCCCTTGATGGCCGCAGTGATCGGGATCGCGGAGTACGTGGTCCCGCTCACCGCTTCGATCGGGCTCGGTTGGAGCGATGTGATGGTCACCCCAGCGCTCTTGGCCGCGCCGGAGATCGTGCGGATGTATGTGTAGAGCTGCCCTGTCCTGGGCGCGTAGCCGTGGAGCCGGTCGTACATCGCCTTGATCTGGGTGACGTGCTGGGCCTCGTTCTGCAGCTGCGCGAGGCGCGCCTCGTCGGCGGCCACCGTCGACTGCAGTGCCGTACGCTGCGAGCCCAGGGCCGCCAGCTTGCGCGTCTGGGGAAAGTAGAAGGCGAACAGCCACGCGACCACGACGACCACGACGACGAGCCCGACGAGGGCCGACCGGCGCGTGATCCGGATCCGGCTCGATGCGGCGCTCATGGGATCCGCTCCTCGAACTGCCCCAGTCGCTGGCCGTGGGCGGCGCTGGTGATGGAGAAGGTCACGGGGAACGTCACCCCTGTCGTGGCGGCGGACACGCCGCCGCTGAGGTCCACGGCAGCGAGGGCCGGTGATCCTGCCATGGCCAGGCCGAACTGCGTCACCTGTGTGAGGGTGTGGGTGAAGACCGTGGTGGTGCCCGTGCCGATGACCGAGGAGCCGAGGTGCGCTGTCGTCGTGGTGGCGGCTCCCCCGGTCGGCGTCGTCGCAGTGAGGTCGACGCCGTTCAGCACGGCGGACGGTGGCAGGTACTCGCCGAGCTGGTTCAAGACGACGAGCCAGTCCACCTCGTGGGACACGAGCGGGGCGAGCTGGTGCTCGAGCGTCGTCACCTGGTCGCCGAGACGCACCGCCTTGTCGTAGCGAGGCATCTCCACCGTGTTGACGGTGTGGATCGTCGACTGGAGCACCTGGACCTCGCGCTGCGCGTTCCGCACCGCGAGCACCCTCCACGCCGACACCGCGCCGAGCGCGACCACGAGGCCGGCGAGCGCGATCGAGAGCTGTCGCTTGCGCCGCCGAGCGGCGCGCCTGGCGGCGACCTCGGGCGGGATCAGCTCGAAGCGGGTCCTCGCCGGTCCGTTCAAGGCGAGCCCGATCGGCACGGCGACCGTCTGGTTGATCGAGTCCGCCTCGCTCGCCGACACGTGGATGCCGCTCGCGTCGACGAGCGACAGCGGCGATGCTTCCAGCACCGGCACGTCGATGAGCAGGCGGAGCTGCTCGAGCAGGCCCACGGTGCGCGCCCCACCGCCGGTCACGAGCACCCTCGACGGCGGTGTGCGGCCCGGCAGCGTCCCGAAGAACCGGAGCGAGCTCTTGACCTCGTCCGCGAGCTGCTCGACGACGTCGGACACCGCCCGCTTCGCCGCAGGGTCGTGCGCCCCGGGGAGCGCGAGCCGGCGCTTCAGGATCTCGGCATCGGCGATCGGGATGTCGAGCGCCGAGGCAAGCGCCCGGGTGACCGTGTCGCCTCCCATGTCGATGGTGCGGACGAACTGGAGGGTGCCCCCGTGCCGGACCACGACCATGGTCAAGCCCGCGCCGACCGACACCACCGCCTCGGGTTCGGTCGCGCCGTCTGGCAAGGTGAACGCGCGCGACAGCGCGGCGGTGTCCAGGTCGATCCCCTCTGGCTCCAGCCCCGCTTCCTCCACCACGGCGACGAGGCTGTCGACGAGGTCTCGGTGTGCCGCCGCGACCAGCACCCGGATGAGCGGGAGGCCCTCGGCGTCCTCGGTGCGCGAGATGACGGCGGACGCGACCGACGTGCGCTCGATGGGGAACGGCACGATGTCCTCGGCCTGGAGGGCCACCGCTGCGGCAACCTCGTCGGGTGGCACCGGAGGCAGCTCGATCTCACGGGTGATCGCGCGCAGTCCAGCCACGCCGAGGCGCACCCGGTTCGTCTTGAAGCCGCCGTGGCGCCACAGGCGCCGGATCGCCGACGTGACCTGGGCGCGATCGCGGATCTCGCCGTCGACGATGATGCCGGGCGGCAGCCCGACCTGCCCAAACGCCTCGAGAACCGGCGGCCGGCCGTCCTCGACGATCAGCTCGACGGCGCGCAGCGCGCTGGTGCCGATGTCGAGCCCGACGATGCGCTCACCCATCCCCGTCACTCCCCTTGCTCCGCCCCGGTCACCGCTGCCGGCTCCCGAGGCGTTCCGGCGCCTTCCCCGGGCGCAGGATGCATCCCCATGCACGCCACACGCACTGGCGCGGCGTATCACGCAGTTTACCGCGATCCGGTCCGTGGTTCACGCGGCCCCGCCCCGGGCGGCTCGCGCCCTGGATCGGGGCGTGCACGCCGGTGACGCCGAGCCGACACCGTAGGATCCGCTTCCGGTGAGCTCGGTGGTCGAGGGAGTCGTGAGCAGTGCTGGGGTCTCCGTCAGGGCGGGGATCGACGGCACGGTGGCGGTCGGGTTCGAAGAGGTCGAAGGCCGAAGGGTCGTGCTCGCACGCACCGCCTCGGACCACCGCCGGGGAGCGCTCGGCTGGGAGGACGGCCAGTCGCTGGCACGCGCCGCTGAGCTCGCGCGCGACGCCCGCGTCCCGCTTCTCGTCGAGCTCGCATCGAGCGGTGCGGACGTCTCCGGCGGGCTCGACGCGCTGCACGGCTGGGGGACGGCGGCGGCGTCCCTGGCTGCCTGCTCGGGCGTCGTCCCGGTGCTGGCAGCGGCGGTTGGACCGGTCGTCTCGGGCCCGGCGCTCCTGCTCGGGCTGAGCGACCTCGTCGTCATGACCCCTTCCGCGGTGGCGTTCGTGTCGGGTCCCTCGATGGTCGAGGCGTTCACCGGCGTGCACCTCACCCCGCAGGGGCTCGGCGGTCTCGGCGTGCATGCGACGACGAGCGGCGTGTGCGCGCTGGAAGCCGCCGACGCCATGGAGGCGATGGGCGAGCTCCTTTCCTTCCTCCCGGACCACACCGACGCCGAGGCGACGCGGGTGCCGAGCGAGGACCCCGTGGACCGTGTTACGCCCGAGCTCCGCAGCGTCGTGCCCGACTACGAGCGCGCGTCCTACGACGTGCGCGACGTCGTGCGCCTCGTCGTCGACGACGGCACCGTGTGCGAGCTATGGCGGCGTTGGGCACCCCAGGTCGTGACCGCGTTCGGCCGGCTCGGAGGCCGCGCCGTCGGCATCGTCGCCAACCAGCCTCGTGCGCTGGCAGGGACGCTGGACATCGCCGCCTCCCAGAAGGGCGCGCGTTTCGTGCGCCTCTGCGACGCGTTCAACCTGCCGATCCTCACGTTCGTGGACACCCCGGGGTTCCTTCCCGGCAAGGATCTCGAGTGGCGGGGGATGATCCGCCACGGTGCGGAGCTCGCGTTCGCCTACGCCGAGGCGACCGTGCCGCGTCTCTGCGTGATCCTGCGCAAGGCGTTCGGGGGCGCGTACATCGTGATGGACTCCAAGGGCCTCGGCAACGACCTGTGCTTCGCGTGGCCTCAGGCGGAGATCGCGGTCATGGGTGCGCCCGGGGCCGTCCAGATCCTGAACCGCAAGACATCGGAGGAAGAGCGCCGAGCTCGTGAAGAGGACTACAAGGAGCGCTACCTCACGCCCTGGCCCGCTGCCGAGCGGGGCTTCGTCGACGAGGTCATCGACCCCGCACACACGCGCCGGGCGCTCGCTGCAGGGCTGCGCTCGTTGTCGACCAAGCGAGACATCCTTCGCGGCCGGAAGCACGCCCTCGGACCGCTGTGACGCCTCCCGTGCATTGCCCCGCCGCGATCGTCACCGAACTGCAATCCGCGTCATAGCGAATCCTCATCGGCCATGGGCAAGATCACGTCCGTGACCCGATCCACGACAGACGCACCGCTCGTGCTCGAATCGTGCCACAGCACGTGGCTCTTCGACACCGAGCGCATGCGGTTCCGCCGCATCCTGAAGGGCCTCGATCTGGACGCCCGGCAGGCGTCGACGGCCTGGCGTCCGTACTACGGGCTCGAGCTGGACTCCCTGTCGGAGTCCTTCGTGGTGCTGCTCAACCCTCAGGGCACCCGCCTGCTGCGCTCGTGGCGCCACGTCGAGCACTGCCCGCAGTGCGGGGGCGAGGCGACTGCGGAGCTCTCCTTGGACGAGCTGCGGAGCGCCGCGCTCGGGTGACCCGGTTCCTCCAAGTCCCCTCTATCACGAGCTGCGCGCCGGGAGGCTGAGTAGGCTCTCGGGGGTGGACCGACGCGATCTCGACCGCCTTCTCGGTCTCCTCAGCCAGTGGGACGGCTCGGATCTGCACCTCAAGGCTGGGGTCCCGCCGCGGGTTCGCATCGACGGTGAGCTGCGCCAGCTGACCAGCGAGCCGAAGTGCACGCACACCGACACGCAAGCCGTCGCTCGGGCGATCATGCCGGCCGAGGTGGCCGCCCAGTTCGACAGGCACCGAGAGGCGGACTTCGCGTACTCGGTCGCGGGAGTGGGCCGCTTCCGCGTCAACGCCTACTACCAGCGCAGCTCGGTCGCCCTCGCCTTCCGGCGGGTGCGGGCGACGACGGACTCGATCGAGGAGCTCGGTCTTCCACCCGCGGTGGCCAAGCTGGCAGAGGAACGACGCGGTCTCGTCCTCGTCACCGGCCCCACGGGGTCGGGTAAGACGACGACGCTCGCCGCGATGATCGCCCACATCAATCGCGTCCGGTCGTGCCACATCATCACCATCGAAGACCCGATCGAGTACCTGCACTCCGACCTGCTCGCGTCCATCAGCCAGCGCGAGGTCGGGTTCGACACCGATTCGTTCGCCTCGGCGATGCGCGTCGTACTGCGCCAGGACCCCGACGTGATCCTCGTCGGCGAGATGCGAGACGTGGAGACGGCCTCCGCGGCGCTCACCGCGGCGGAGACGGGTCACCTCGTCCTCTCCACGCTGCACACGATCGACGCCACCGAGACGATCACGAGGGCGGTCGACTTCTTCCCGCCGCACCAGCACCAGCAGATCCGCACGTCGCTCGCCGGGTCGCTGCGCGGCACCATCGCACAGCGCCTCGTGCGGCGTGCGGACGGCAACGGCCGGGTGCCCGCCGTCGAGGTGATGGTGGTGAACGGGCGGATCCGTCAGTGCATCGAGGACGCCGAGCACACCGGTGACATCGTCGACATCATCGCCGACGGCGCCTACTACGGCATGCAGAGCTTCGACCAGAGCCTGGCTGCCCACCTCGAAGCAGGACTGATCACCCTCGCCGAGGCACTGGAGATGGCGACGAACCCGCACGACCTCCGCGTCACCCTGGAGCGCCGAGGACTCGTGCAGACCGGGCGCGGCTGACCGGCGCCAGGCTCCGGGTCTCGGCCCGGCGCCGGCAACCTACGGCCTGGTGACCAGCGCGGACGCGAGCAAGGCGATCACCGATCCCGCCGCCAGCATCGCGAACGGCGCGCGCCGGCGCGCGCCGAGACCCGTCGCGGCGGTCGCCACGACGATCCATGCCGCCACGAACGCGCCGCCCCCCAGCCAGAGCCACCCGGCGGTCCACGCGAGCCCCCCGAGCAGCGCGACCCGTTGCACGCGCTGGCCACCCTCGGCCCGGTCGCAGACCAGCGCAGCGGCGAGGCCGAGCAGCCCTCCGAGCGCGGCCCAGGCGATCCGGTCGACGTGGCCGAGCGCGGCGGCGATCGGCAGGAGCGAGAGAGCCGCGAGCGAGCTCACGATCGTGAGCGCGACCGGGAGCGCCGAGCCGTCGGCGTCCACGATCGACGCCGCCAGCGTGCAGATGAGCAGGACCGCGATCGAAGGGAGCGGCCAGAGGGAGCCGAGCGCGGCCGCCGTCGCTGCGCAGAGCACGCCGGCGGCGAGCTCGACCAGCGGGTAGCGCCACGAGATCCTCGCCGTGCAGTGCCGGCACCGGCCCCGGAGCCACAGCCAGGACATCACCGGCACGAGATCGACGAGCGTGAGCTGCGATCCGCAGGCAGGACAGTGCGAAGGCGGCTGGACGACCGACATGTGCCGAGGGAGGCGGTACACGACCACGTTCAGGAAGGACCCGACCGTGAGGCCCGCGACACCGCTGACGATGATGGTCAATAGCTGCGCCGCCTGGCTGGAGCCCACCGTGGCGGGACTGTAGCGCCGCGAGCACCGTTGGGCGGGGTGTCGTGAGGGATTCCATTCGAGTCGGATCGGCGGTAAGCTCTCGGTGGCACTTCGCTCGCGGAGTGGCCGTGGGATGGGGCAGGGATGGGGAGCCACGGTGTCTCGGGTTCCGTCACCTTCGGCTTTGCCGCGGCCGCGCCGTCAGGCCGAGCCAGGGGACAGGGGATGACAGGGGAAGCCGAAGAGTCGGCACGGGAGCTTTCGGAGCAGGCCGGGTTCTGCTACGCCGACCTCTCGCGCACGGGCTTCGCACCGGGCGCCGCCTTGCTCCTCCCCGAAGAGGTCGCCCGGCGTGAGCGCGCGGTGCCCATCGAGCGCCGCGGCAACGTGACCGTTGTCGCCGTCTCGAAGCCCGCCGACCAGTCGACCCTCGACGCGCTGCGCGTCGCGACGCGTGGCGAGGTGATCGCGGTCCAGGCGCCGGCAGCGCAGGTCGCCGCCGCCCTCGCCCAGCTCTACGGGGGCAGCGCATTTCGCCATGGTCGGCGCTACATCCAGCACCAGGTCCGCTGGGAGCGCACGTCGCGCCGGACCAGCCGTCCTCTGGACGTCGACGACGAGGGCGAGGACGTCGCGCCTGGCCCGTCGGCGCCCGCAGTCGACCCCTCGTCACGGCGGGAGCCCGCGACCGACGCCGCCGAGCCCCCGCCTCCCGCGCCCGCTCCCGTGCCACCGCTCCAGGCGCCCCCGCCTCCCGCGACCGCTCCCGCGCCACCCGCCCCGCCCGCGCCGCCGGTTCTGGTCCAGCCCGCCATTTCGTCGCCGTCCTCACCGCCCCCCGGCCCCGGCTCCCTTGGCGGTGAGGCGGCCGACGCTGCCGCCCTGGGCAGCGGTGCCTTTGCCGGCACCGCTGCCGGGGCGGTTGGCGATCCCGACTGGCCGCCCCTCGCGCGAGCGCTCGTCGCGAGCGGGAAGGTCGCCGAGCACGACATGGCGCGTGCGGTCCGGGACCACGGTGCCCTCGGGCAGTCCCTCGCGCGCTTCTTGCTGAGCGAGCACCTCGTCGTCGAAGCGGACCTCGTCCAGGTGATGGCGCGCGAGGCCGGCCTGCCGTTCGTCGACCTCTCGATGACGCCTCCGGACCCCGACGCTGCGGCGCTCGTCCCTCCGTCGGTCGCTCGGCACCACATGGTGCTCGGCATCGGCGTCGACGGGGAGGTGCCGATCGTCGCGATGGCGGACCCGACCGACGTCTTCGCGCTCGACGATCTGCGCAGCGTCCTCGGGCGCAACTTCCGGCGCGTCGTGGCGACGCGTGCGCAGATCGAGGTCTACGTGCGGCGCCTGCACGAGCCGAACGCCGACGTCCAGGCGGCTGCCCAGCACGCCGCAGGGCACGCGGCCTCCGAGTCCGGCGGATTCGAGCTCGAGAGCCTCCAGACGGTCGTCGAGGACGCGCCGATCGTCCGGTACGTGAACCTGCTCATCCTCCAAGCGCTCAACGAGCGAGCCTCGGACATCCACATCGAGCCCACACCCAAGCGCCTGCGGATCCGCTTCCGGATCGACGGGGTCATGCACGAGGCGAGCTCGGCGTCGCCGGCGATCCACGCCGCGGTGATCAGCCGGTTGAAGGTGCTCGGCGAGATGGACATCACCGAGCACCGCGTTCCGCAAGAAGGGCGCGTCTCGGTCTCGGTCGGGGACCGCCAGATCGACCTGCGCCTCGCCATCCTCCCGTCCCTCTACGGCGAGTCCTGCGTCATGCGGCTCCTCGACAAGTCTGCGAGCATCCGCCGCCTCTCCGAGCTCGGCTTCTTCTCGGACACCCTCGAGCGATATGCCCAGGCGTACCGCCAGCCCTACGGGGTCATCCTCGTCACCGGTCCGACCGGCGCCGGGAAGACCACCACCCTGTACGCGACCCTCCAAGAGGTGATGTCGAAGGAGAAGTCCGTCGTCACCGTCGAGGACCCCGTCGAGTACCAGATCCCCGGGATCACCCAGGTGCAGATCAACCCCAGGGTGGGGATGCCGTTCTCGACGGCGCTGCGCTCCATCCTGCGCGCGGACCCCGACATCATCCTCGTCGGCGAGATCCGCGACATGGAGACCGCGACCATCGCGATGGAGGCGGCGCTGTCGGGGCACCTCGTGCTCACGACGCTGCACACCAACACGGCGGCGAGCACCCCGCTGCGCCTCACCGAGATGGGCATCGAGCCGTTCCTCGTCACGTCCGCGGTCAGCGGTGTGCTGACGCAGCGGCTCGCCAGGGTGCTCTGCAAGCAGTGCAAGACGCCGTTCGACGCGTCGCTCGCGGACTACCACGCGGCCGGGTACCACGAGACGGACCTGCAGGGGCTGGACGTCTCCCGCCTCTACCGCGCGAACGGCTGCCGGACGTGCTCGAGCACCGGCTACTACGGGCGCATGCTGCTCGGCGAGGTGATGCCGATGACCGAGGAGATCCAGCGGATGATCATCGAGCAGCGCTCGATCCTCGCCATGGAGCGCCAGGCCGTCGAGCAAGGCATGCGGACGCTGCGCCAGGACGGCCTGCGCAAGGCGGTCGCCGGGTACACGACGCTGGAGGAAGTCCTGAGGGTGGTCGCATGACGGAGACCTTCGCCAACGGGGCGCGCGCGCCGGTCGTCACGCCGAGCGCGCCGCAGCCGCTTCCGCTGCACGTCGACGACCTCTTGCGCTACGCCGTGCGATTGGGCGCGTCCGACCTCCACCTCACCGCGTCGATGCCACCGACCTTGCGCCTCCACGGCGCGCTCCGGCCCATGGAGGAGGTGGGCAGGATCGACAACGAGACGCTGAGGAACCTCGTCTACGGCATCCTCACCCAGTCCCAGCGCGAGCAATTCGAAGCCGAGCACGAGCTGGACACCTCGCACGAGATCGCCGGCGTCGGGCGGTTCCGTGTCAACGTGTGCCTCCAGCGCGGCACCGTCGCGGTCGCGCTGCGCCCGATCCCGAACCAGGTCCCCGAGCTCGGGACGCTCGGGCTTCCCGACGCGGTCGCGACGTTCGCACGCCTGCGGCGCGGCCTCGTCCTCGTGACCGGGCCGACCGGGTCGGGAAAGTCGACCACGCTCGCCGCGCTCATCGACGTCATCAACCGCACGCGCCCGCTGCACATCGTGACCGTCGAGGATCCCATCGAGTTCATCCACGACCACAAGCGCTCGATCGTGACCCAGCGCGAGGTCGGCCAGGACACCAAGTCGTTCGCGGAGGCCCTGCGGCGGGCCTTGCGGCAGGACCCCGACGTCATCCTCGTCGGCGAGATGCGCGACCTCGAGACCATCTCGACCGCGCTCACGGCGGCGGAGACCGGGCACCTCGTGCTCGCGACCCTCCACACGCAGGACGCCCCCTCCACGATCGACCGCGTGATCGACGTGTTCCCACCCAGCCAGCAAGAGCAGATCCGGATCCAGCTCGCGTCGTCGCTCGTAGGAGTGGTCACCCAGCAGCTCGTGCCGACCGAGGACGGGAAGGGCAGGCGGCTCGCCGCGGAGGTCCTCGTGTGCACCCCTGCGGTCCAGAACCTCGTACGCGGCGCGAAGACGCACCAGATCTACTCCCTCATGCAAACGGGGGCGCAGCACGGGATGCAGACGATGGACCAGAGCCTCGCGCAGCTGGTGCGCCAACGGGTGGTGAGCGAAGGGGTGGCCCTGGACCGCTGCCGCAGCGTGGAGGACTTCCGCAGCCACGTCGTAGGGAGGTGACGTGTCGACCACGTTCGACTACAAGGTCCGTGATCGCAGCGGCAACCTGATCGAGGGGACGCTCGACGGCGACAACCTCGGTCTCGTCGTGGGCCGCCTGCGATCGATGGGCTACCTGCCGGTCTCGGTCACTCCGGCGACCGCCAGCGCCTTGCGGTTCGACGTCGTGATCCCCGGGGTCACCGACCGGATCAAGAGCAAGGACGTCGCGGTCTTCACCCGTCAGTTCGCGACGATGGTGGACTCGGGCCTCTCCATCAGCCGGGCGCTCTCGGTGCTCTCCGCGCAGGTGGTGAACAAGCGCTTCGCCCAGGTGATCCGCGACGTGCGCGACGGGGTGGAGTCCGGCCGCTCGCTCTCCGACGCCCTCTCGCAGCATCCGAAGGTCTTCGACGAGCTGTACGTGTCGATGGTGCGCGCGGGCGAGCTCGGAGGCTCCATCGACGTGGTGCTGAGCTCGATCGCGACGCAGCTGGAGAAGCAGGTCGCCATCGCGCGCAAGATCCGTGGGGCGATGACCTACCCCGCGGTCGTGGTGAGCGTCATCTCCTTGCTCTTCGTGGTGATGATGGTCTTCATCGTCCCGGTCTTCAAGCG
>JAKAQM010000093.1 GCA_021822565.1 Actinomycetes bacterium
ACCACGGGTCCGGTGGAATTTCGCGCGATGGGTACACCTCGCCCCGGGATGAGGAGTACCGACCATGTCACGCTCCCCGGCGCTGCATCGCACGCTGCGCACTGGCGAGACGGTCGACGTACTCCTCGATGTCTTCGATTCGCAGCCGGCGGGACTTGCCGATCTTCACGCTCGGGAGCTCCCCGGAGGCGATGAGCACGTAGACGGTGCTCCGGGCGACCGAGAGCATCGACGCCGCCTCCTCGGGCGAGACGAGCAGGCGTCTTGCTGCTCCGACGTGCGGCTCTTCTTTTCGGGCGGTCGTCGCCATCGCGTCCGCTCCTCTCTTCTCCTCGACTCGTCGTGGACCGGTCTTCGAGGGCGCGCCGAGCGTTGCGGATGCTCGCCCCCCAGCCGTTTCGACCTCCGGACTGTCCTCGAGGATGGAGGGGCGAGAGCGCCGGGAACGCACACGGCCTCGTGGACGATGCCCTCAGCGGGCATCGCACCTGATGTCGGCAGCTCGACCGCACGGACGACGCCGGACGGGGGCCGACGGCAGCGGACGCCTACGGGCTCCCAAGCCGCTTCACGCGCCGTATTGCACCAGAAACGAGGCAGAGGCCCTGATCACGGGCATACTGGATAGGACTGTTAATCCGTTGGTTCTGGGTTCGAGTCCCAGCCCCGGAGCGTTCGATGGACGATGTCGAGGGACCCGGGGCTCGTCCTGAGCTCGCCGAGCTCTTCTCCCAGTCGCGGCGTGCAGACCCGTACCCGGGCTACGCGCAGCTGCGGGAGTCGGCACCGGTGTGGGAGCCGTTCCCCGGGCTTTTGGTCCTGAGCCGCCACGCCGACTGCGTGCGCGTGCTGCGCGATCTGCGGTTCGGTCACCTCGATGAGCGCGCAGTGCGGAGAGGGAGACGGGGCAGCGGCCCCCGGGCCGTGGTGGATGCCGACCGTGGCCTCGTGCGCTCGTTCCTCATGCGCAATCCTCCGGACCACACACGTCTCCGCCGGCTCGTGGCGGGGTCCTTCACGCCGCGCAGGGTCGAAGGGCTCGCACCGAGGATCGAGGCGCTCGCTGGCGAGCTGCTCGGTAGGTCGGGAGGTCGGAGCTCCTTCGACGTGATCGCCGGCTTGGCCTCGCCTCTGCCCGTCGCGGTCATCAGCGAGCTGCTCGGGGTGCCCGAGAAGGACCGCCCCCGCCTGGTCGCCTGGTCCCACGCGCTCGCTCGAGGGCTCGACCCCGCGTTCCTCGTGACGACCGAGGAGCGCCAGGCGCAGCTCTCGGCGATCGACGAGCTCGCCGCGTACCTGGTCGAGGAGATCGGTCGCAGGCGGCGATCTCCGGGGGACGACCTCGTCTCGGACCTGGTCGCCATGCACGACCGCGGTGAGCCGCTCTCCGAGGCAGAGCTCGTTGCGACGTGCACCCTTCTGCTCGTCGCCGGCCACGAGACGACCACCAGCCTCATCGGCAACGCGGTCCGCGCACTCGCGCAGAACCCGGATCAGCTCGACGTGCTCTCCCGCGAGCCGAGCCTCCTGCCGGCCGTCGTGGAAGAGGTCCTGCGCTTCGACTCGCCGGTGCAGCTGACCGGGCGCGTCGCGCTCGAAGACGCCGAAGCCGGTGGCGTGTCGACCCCGAGGGGCACGTTCCTCGTTCTCCTCATCGCTGCGGCGAACCGCGACCCTCTCGCCTTCGACGCGCCTGATCGGTTCGATGTCCGCAGGGCATCCTCTTCGCACCTCGCCTTCGGACAGGGCATCCACTTCTGCCTCGGCGCGCCGCTGGCGCGGCTGGAGGCGCAGATCGCGTTGCGCGCGCTCGTCGGCGCCTTCGGGACCTTCAGGCTCGCGAGCGAGCCCAAATGGAAGGAGAATGCCGTGTTGCGCGGCCTCGAGCGACTCGAGGTGGATGTAGGGCGGTGACCTGACGCCCGCACTCGCAGGGACGTCGTACGCGTCCAGCCCTCGCCGCCCTCGGCCTCGAGCGCAGCCCACCTGGCATGGGCCCGAGGGTCATCTGCGACCGTCTGCGGCCGTGATCTTCGGCAGTCGTCGCAGGGCGACCGCCACCACGGTCGTGGGATCTGCGCCCTGTCCGTCCAGCGCGAGCAGGAGCCGTCGCGCCGCGGAGAGCGACTCGTCGTGCGCAGCCGCCCAACCGATGAGCGGGTTCGCTGGATCCTGCCCGGACTCGAGCGCGTCCAGCACGGCAGCGACCCGCCAATCCGCGAGGTCGTCGAAGGTGGCCCTCGTGAGCCAAGACCGCCACCGGTCGGGCGTCGACGCCTGGCGAAGCGCGCGCGTCATGCGCGGGACTCCAGCCGCGTCGTCGACGAGCGCGAATGCACGGAGCACCTCGTCCACCGGCCGCCCGGTCGCACGAACGACCGGACCCACGTCGCCTACGGCGCCACGTGCGGCGATGGCGATCCAGCGCTCGGCGAGGGACCGGTCGACGCCCAGCGCCAGGAGCTCGTCGATCGCCTCTTGTCCCTGCGGAACGGCCGCGAGCGCTTCGGCGATCGGAGCGTCGCCGGCGACGAGCGCGCCCGGCTGCACCGGCACTCCGCGCCGGAGGTACGTCCGCGCAAGGCCCGCCACCGCGTCGCTCACGATGCGGTGCAGCCGCGCGTCTGCGTCTGCCGGCAGCTCGGTCCACAAGGTGTCCAGCTCCCCCCAGGGTCCCGCGGCCCCCACCACGTGACGTGCGGCCCAGTACGCGCCAGCGACGTCGCCGAGGGCGACGCCCAGCTCGGCCGCGGTCTCGTGTGCCCACACCGCTCCGAGCTGGTCGACGATCTCGCCCGCGACCTCGGTCGCCAGGATCTGGTCGTAGAGACGGTGCCTGGTGATGAGGTCTTGGAAGTCCGCCCGCATCTCCGGGGGGAAGTAGGACTCGACCGCGCTCGTGAAGGACGGGTCCGCGATGGCCGGGCACCGTTCGATGGCTGCGCTGAGGTCGGACTTCGCGTAGGCGAGGAGGACCGCCAGCTCCGGCCGGATCATCCCCGCGCCCGCCGCACGTCGGACCGCGAGCTCGTCGGCTGCCGGGAGCGACTCGACGGTGCGGTTGACACGCCCCGACGCCTCGAGCACGTCGATCAGCGCGGCGTAGGCGTCCAGCTGCTCCGCGCTCTCCGGCACCGCCCTGTTGAGCGCGGCGACGCTGTGGTCGACCTGGCGCAGCACTTCGGCGGCGACGTCGTCCTGGGCGCGTTCGAGGTACCCGTCCCGGTCGAATGGCTCGAGGCGGCCCTCTTCGATCGCGAGCGCGAGGAGGATCTTCAGGTTCACCTCGCGGTCGGAGGTGGCGACCGCCGCCGCGTTGTCGATGAAGTCCGTGTTGATGCGCCCGCCGCGCCGTGAGTAGCGGATCCGGGCCTGCTGGGTGAGGCCGAGGTTCCCCCCCTCGCCGATCACCCGGGCGCGGATGCGCTCCGCGGTGACCCGGACCTCGTCGTTGGCGTGGTCGCCCACTTCGCTGTCGGGCTCTCCGGATGCCTTGACGAAGGTCCCTACGCCACCGAACCACAGCAGGTCGACGGGTGCCTCGAGGATGGCGCTGATGAGCTCGGGAGGCGAGAGGCGCTCCGCCTCGATGCCGAGCGCCCGTCGCGCTTGAGGGGCGAGGGGGACCTCCTTCACGTCGCGTGCCCAGACGCCTCCACCAGGAGAGATGAGCTCGGCCGAGTAGTCGGCCCAGCTCGATGCGGCGAGCTTTGCCAGGCGCGTCCGCTCGCGGAAGGAGGCCGCTGGGTCGGGGTCGGGGTCCAAGAAGATGTGCCGGTGGTCGAATGCGGCGACGAGCCGGATCGCGCTGCTCAGGAGCATCGCGTTGCCGAAGACGTCTCCGGACATGTCGCCGACGCCGGCCACCAGGATCGGCTCGCGCTGGACGTCGATGCCGAGCTGATGGAAATGGCGCCGGACGGCCACCCAGCCGCCTCGCGCGGTGATGCCCATGGCCTTGTGGTTGTAGCCATGGCTCCCACCCGACGCGAAGGCATCACCGAGCCAGAACCCGTGCGCCGCGCTGAGCTCGTTGGCGAGATCGGACAGCGCTGCGGTGCCCTTGTCGGCAGCCACCACGAGGTAGGGGTCCGCTCCGTCGTGGATGACCATGTCGGGGGGGGCGACGACCTTGCCGCCCTCGAGGTCGTCGGTGATGTCGAGGAGCGAGCCCACGAAGACCGAGTAGGAGCGACGAACGTCTTCGGGCGTGGGGCGTCCTGGTTGGCGGCAGACGAATCCTCCCTTCGCCCCCGTGGGGACGATGATCGCGTTCTTCTTGACCTGTGCCACCATGAGGTCGAGCACCTCGGTGCGGAAGTCGCCCGGACGCTCGCTCCATCGGATGCCGCCTCGGGCCACCAGCCCAGCGCGCAGGTGGATGCCCTCGACGCCGGGTGCGTGCACCCAGGCCTCGAACCTCGGAAGCGGAGCGTGCAGCTGAGGGACCGAGGCGCTCTCGAGCTTGAGGGTCACCGCGTCCTTGGGTTGCCCTGTGACCCTTCGCTGGAAGAAATCGGTGCGAACGGTCGCGTCGACGAGCGAGAGCACGACGCGCAGCGCTCGGTCGGAGCGGAGCAGGGGCACCTTCGTGAGCTCGGCCACGCTCGCGGCGCGAGCCGACGCCTCCGGCTGGTCCGCAGACGGGTCGAAGCGGGCGAGGAAGTAGGCGACGAGGGCGCGCGTGACTGCAGGGAAGGCGATGAGAGCCTCTTCGACATCGGCTGGCGGAACAAGCGGATCGCACTGCGCCCAGTAGTTCGTGTACGCGCGCAGCAGCGCGACCTCGCGCCAGCCGAGGCCGGCGGCAAGAACGAGCACGTTCAGCCGGTCGACCTCGGTCCGCCCGCCCACGACGGCGTCGAGCGCGTCCACGAGCCGTGGTCCGTCCTGCGCCGGGGTGAACGCACCAGCCGCGGCGCCGAGCGCGACCAGGTGCACGCCGACGTCGTCGATCGAGACCGGGACCCCGTCTCTGAGCTCGAAGCGGTACGGGACCGACTCTTCGACGACGAGGCCGAAGCTCTCGAGCACAGGCAGGAGGGCGGTCAGCTCGACGGGCTTCGCCGCCAACCTGCGGATGTGGAACCGCCCGTCACCCAACGCCCGTACTGCGAACCGGTGCGCATCGCCCTGACCCCGATCCCCGGCGTGTGGCGCGTGCTCGTCGTCGAAGAGCGTCCGCAGCTCTCCGGCGTCGAGCGCTGCCTCTACGGGCGTGGTCCGCTCCCGGTAGCTCGCAGGAGCGCGCCGGCTGAGGTCGAGCGCCACGTGTCTCGTCTGGGGATCCATCGCGCCCGCGAGCAGGTCGCGGGCCCAGGGATCAGTGTCCGGCACCGGTACGTCGTCGGTCTCGATCGTCACGGCCTCAGCATCGCGCAGGTGCTGGTGCCCGGCGCGGCGGTCGTTCAGCGCCGGCAGAGCAGGGGTAGGCTCGCAGGGGTGCCGACGACGGAAGCCACCGTTCGCGCATGCCCGTAGTCGCCCGGTTCGTGTTCGCCGCCGTGAAGGTCCTCTGGCCGGGGGGCTTGAACACCAGCCTGTACCTGGACCTGAACCGTGTGTCTCGGCAGACGCCCTGGGCGCACGGGTTCATGCACGCGTACGCCCTGTGGCTCGGGCTCACGCTCATGGCGGCCTTGTTCCTCGTGGCGTACGCGCTGGCGTGGTGGCGCGGGGACGTCCGTGCCGCCGCCCTGCTCTTCGTGGGGGGAGTCGGGACGCTGGTGGCTCTCGGCCTGAACCAGCTCGTGGGTCACGCTGCAGGGGAGCTCCGCCCCTACGACACCTACCGGCATGCGCTGGTCTTGGTCGCCAAGGCGCACGACTTCGCCTTTCCCTCGGACCATGCCACGGTCGCCGGGGCCCTCTTCGTGTCGATACTGCTCGTGGTTCGCCCTGCGGGGTCACGATCACCAGGGCGCGCAGGCGGCGGCCACCACACGCCCGCGTCCCGGCCGAGGACCAAGGGCTCGATGGTCCTGCTGGCCGCCGTCGCTGCAGTCGTGTGCCTCTTCCTCCTCTTCGCCCGCGTCTATGTCGGTGCGCACTACCCGGGGGACGTGGTCGCCGGCGTGCTGCTGGGCGGAGTGGTGGTCCTCCTCGTCTCGGCGATGCGGCCGCTCGCCTACTGGGTGGCGGACGCCGTCGCGCGGACGCCGTTGGCGGTGCTCGTCCGACGGCCGTCGTCCGAGCCTGGCGGCGGCGGCGACGTTGGTGGGCGCCGTGCAAGAGGCGCCGGGGGCGAGGGCGACCTCCCGGCTTCGCCCTGAGGCGGCGAGAGGGGCTTGCGGGTTCCCGGTCGTTCGGCCAACGGTTCGTTCGTGGGTGGCCGTCGAGGCTCGATCGTCCCGGAAACACTGGACGGCGCGGCCCCATCGTGTACAGACTTGCCCCCGTCGATCCAGCAGGGATCTTGTTCCGTCGATCCGGTAGGGGGGGTCTTGCCTTGTCGGTCCGGCGGGGTCCTGCCGTAGTGAGGAGGGGTATCGATGCCGCAGCCCGTCGGGACGGAGCACGACCAACCACCTGACACCGACCAGCTGGCCAGCTTCGGCTACCACCAGGAGCTGCGCCGGTCGCTCAGCTTCTTCTCGAACTTCGGCGTCGCGTTCACGTACCTGTCACCCGTGGTGGGCATCTACTCGCTGTTCGCGCTCGGAGTGGGGACGGGCGGCCCGCGGTACATCTGGACGATCCCGATCGTCGTCGCGGGCCAGCTCCTCGTCTCGCTCGTCTTCGCCGAGCTCGGAAGCTCCTATCCGCTCGCCGGCGCGCTGTACCAGTGGTCGCGACGGGTGATCGGCCCCTCCTACGGTTGGTGGGTCGGGTGGATCTACGCGTGGGCGCTGATCATCACCGTGGCCTCCGTGGACACCGGCATCACCAGCTACGTCGTCACTCTCGTCAACAACTGGTTCGGCACCCACTTCACAGCGTCGAGTGCGAACGTGATCTTCATCTGCACGATCGTGCTCATCGCGATCCAGGCCACGATCAACGTCGTCGGGGTGAACTACACGGCGCTCATCGCTCGGTGGGGCGTCTGGGTCGAGGTCCTGGGCACCTTCGGCGTCTTCGTCCTGCTCGCCGTGGCGGGGTTCCACCATTCGGCCGGGTACCTGAATTCGACCGCCGGCACCACACGTGCGGCCCACAACCCCTTCGGGGTGAGCTTCGGAGGGAGCTGGTTCCCCGGTGCCGCGCTCATCGCGGTGCTCGCCAATGTCTACATCTTCTACGGGTTCGAGTCGGCAGGCGACATCGCCGAGGAGGTCGTCGACGCGCGTCGCCGGGTGCCCCGCGCGATGGTCACCACGATGATCGTGGGGGGGATCACCTCCTTCCTGCTCGTGGCCGGGCTCTCCCTCGCGATCCCCGGGTCGAGCCTCTCCAAGGTCATCACGGGCGGCGTGCCGTACATCATCTCTTCGAACATCCATTCATCGGCGTTGGCGGACACCGTGCTCGTGCTCATCTGCCTGGCCTTCTTCTCCTGCGGCCTCTCGGTGCAGGCCGCAGGGTCGCGTGTGCTGTTCAGCTATGCGCGGGACCGCCAGCTGCCGGCGAGCCGTGCGCTCCGGAGCATCTCGCGCCAGACCAAGACCCCCGTGGTCGCAGTGCTCGTCGCGACGGTGCTTCCCGCGCTCTTCGCCCTGCTCGCTCGGGCGACGCCGGCCAAGCCGGTCCACATCCTCTTCTTCACATATCCGGCCAAGGTGAACGCGCTGTTCATCCTCGTGTCGTTCGCGACCTCGGGGATCTACCTCTCCTTCCAGATGGTGGTCCTCGGGGCGTTGATCGGCCGGATCCGAGGGTGGCGTCCAGCAGGATTCGATCTCGGCCGATGGGCGTACCCCGTCTATATCGTGGCCATGATCTACGGGGTGGGCATGCTCGTGAACATCGTGTTCCCGAGCGCGCTGACCTCACCGCGTGCCGCGCTCTTCAACTACGGCTGGATGACGTTGGTGGTGATGTTCGTGATCCTCGTCATCGGTGCCGTCGTCTACCTCGCCCATCAGCCGCACAAGCGGCACGGCGAGGAGGTGAAGGAGCTGGCCCACAGCGGGAGCGAGGTCCAGTGAGTGAGCGAGGTCCAGTGAGTGAGCGAGGTCCAGTAGTGAGCGAGGTCCAGTGAGTGAGCGAGGTCCAGTGAGCGAGGTCCGATGAGCGAGTTCCGCACGATCATGGTGGCCGTCGACATGTCGGAGCAGTCCGACCGTGCGGTGGCGGTGGCCCGCGACCTCGCGAAGGCGACGGGAGGCGCGGTCCATCTCCTCCACCTGAAGGAGCACGATGTGCTCCTCGGGAAGATGGGCGGCGGCTCCTTCGAGCGCGAGACCGACGAGGAGGTGGAGACCCTGCTCGCAAAGGAGCTCGCGGTCTTCCGCGAGGCGGGCGTCGACGTCGCCGCCGACGTGCGTCGCGCACGGGTCGAAGACACCGCTCGGGCGATCCTGCTGGTCGCAGACGAGGTGGAGGCGGACGTGGTCGTGATCGGGTTGCACGGGCCGTCCGTCTTCAGCGCGCTGATGCTCGGCGGGACCGCATACAAGGTGCTCCACGCGACGAAGCGGCCCGTTCTCGCCGTTCCCTGATCGCCCTGATCGCCCGCCCTTGGCAGCGTCTCGCGGCCAGCGGACCCGGCCGGCGTGCACGCTCGACGGCGGGTGCGTGGCGATGTGTGCGTGCGGCGCTCCGTGCGTGCGGCGATCGTCGATCCTGCTAGACAGCGTCCGGGGCCGTAGCTCAGTGGTCAGAGCAGGGGACTCATAATCCCTGGGTCGTGGGTTCGATCCCCACCGGCCCCACCAGGTCAGATCGGGTATCTTGCTTCTCGTCCGGCATGGAGCGCGACAATCCCTGATCGCCCACATGGTGGACTGCAAAGTTCGGCAAGCACGGCATCGACAGAGAGGGCCTGGCGACTCGCAGATATCGCCGGCGACGGGTCACTTTCCAACTGGCTCGATGCGTTCGATCGTCTCCACTCGGTCCAGTGAGCGGTCGAATGATGCGACTCGCTGTACGCCCGTGCTTTCTGCACACGCGACCAGATAGGCCTCGGCGAAGTCGACCCTGTCGGTCTCGTACACCTCGACGGCCCGCAGTAGAAGGGCGGGGTCTACGCAGACGACCGACTCGAAGGCGACGAGCGAGCGGAGAGCTTGGGCGACCTGGGAGCGCGGTGCCTCGTAGAAGGACTCGAGCACATAGACGGTCTTTGCGGCGACGACGTCGGTGAGGAGCAGTTCGGTCTCCGTGCGCAGGTACTCCGTCGCTGCGGCAGCCATGTTCGGTGGATCACCCGTGAGATGTCGGACCAGCACGTTGGTGTCGACGAACGCAGTCACCGGCGCGCGGTCGCCCTCGCCCTCTTCGTTTTCCGGATCACCTGGTCCCACGCGACATTGCGCTTGGCAGCCGGGACCGGAACCGTCGCGGCGAGGTCCAAGAAGTCCGGAACCTTCGCCAGTACCGCCCGACTGCCTTCGACGCGGAAGACGACCTCATCGCCATCCTCGATACCAAGGGCATCACGGACCGCCTTCGGCACGGTGACCTGTCCCTTCGAGGTCACTCTCGCGGCTACGTCCACCTCTGATCCTCCTTACTATCGCCTTAGAGTAAGGATACCAGGCGACCGCACTCCCACCTACCAGATGCCCCCGAACGACCACGTGTGAGGTGCCATGGGGTGGCTCCGATCGCCGGCTCGGCGCCGTCTGGTTCCCGACGCTGGACCTGAAGGGGGTGCTGGCGGAAAACCGACAAGCTGCCGTGGGCTTGTCGCTCGGTTACGTCATGGGGTCGTCTCCTTCCTCGAGCGCCCGAGCTACTGGACGCACACCGGCGGTTTCGGTCAGCTCGTCCTCGCAGGGTCGCCGGTGGCTCGTCCCCGCGTGCGTCTCCGAACTGGGCGTCCTCGGCCGCGTCGGTCGCTTTGGCATCGGCGAACATCTTGTCGACTTCTTCGTCGATGGCGTCCTTCGTGCGGTTCTTCTGCATGGAGGCGGGAGCCGCCATCTTCGTCCCGTCCACGGCGACGAGGCCCACCTTGGCCATGCCGGCTCTCGCGCAGAGCCGCAGCGACGCCGAGAACACCTCCTTCAGGGCCGCTTCGTGTCCCTGGCGGAATCGCGCGATCGTCGTGTGATCCGGCGTCTGGTTGGCCGCGACCGCCCGGAGGGCGACGTCGACGTGGCAGGCGCGCTCGATCTGGCGGGAGCTGCGCACCCCCAGGCAGTAGGCGTAGACGAGCAGGGCGACCATCGTCTTGGGGTCGTGGGCGGGGGCGCCGCAGCCGTCCTGGCGGTACTTCGCGTAGAAGGGGTCGAGGTCCATCTCGTCGACGGCGTCGAGGGCGAAGAAGGCCAGGTGGTCTTCTTCCAGCCAGTCGGTGACCGACGGCGGCATGAGGTACAGCTGGTCACGTTCGACTGGAAGAAGTTGTAGGCCATGGCCCCATCGTGGCCATCGCGCCTGGTCAGGTGGTGGATTCGACGCATTCGCCACCAGGAGCTCTGCAAGTCGGCGACGGGCGGACGCCGGGGGTTGTGCAACAGGCTCGATGCGGCCTGCTCATTGGGGGATGGGCGCTGCGGGGCCTAGGCTCCTACGCCCCTTCCAAACATCGCGGTGACCTCGGCCGAGAGCTGCCACCAACCGCTGGTCAGGTGTGAACACTCTTCTGCCCGCTGGGACCCTGCGATCGTCGCTCGCAGCTGGTGGCGGTCCTCCAGCACCTCGAGCAGGTCCGCCGCCTGCTGGGTGTCACAGGGCCGGATGAACAGATCGTCGACGACGAGGACCTCGACATGAGCGAGAGACGCCATGAGCTCGACCAGCCGTCCATCCGCGCGAGCGATCGCCAGATCCTCGAACAGGCGCAGTCGACGGTTCTTGCGCGCACAGAGCTCCTGGTCGACCGACAAGCCGAGTCGCTCTTCGAAGGCCTGTCCGTCGTAGAGCGTCCTCGTTCGCTGCTCCTCGAGGCTTCGGGCCATGA
>JAKAQM010000094.1 GCA_021822565.1 Actinomycetes bacterium
CGGATGGTGCCGGGTGGTCGGCATCGTGAAGACCTCGATCCTTGCCGCCTGCGCGGTGGCCGCGACGAACATTCGGTTGCTGCGGTCCTGGGCTGAGACACGTCGCACGGGGGGCCGGGACTTCACCGACCCGCTGTGCGCGCCCGACGACCCCGACCACGGCTTCGAGGAACTGACCGCAGCTGCGTCAGCAGAAGTGCGCGGCCGGCTCTTTCCATCGCGTGCCGGTCCGCTGCAGCCGGCTGCAGCCTGATCCTCGGCGAACGCTGCTCCTGTGCGCTCGCGCGCACCTCTAGAGCGCCGACCATGCGGGCGGGGAGGCGCGGGGTGGCCGACGCGACGGCCAAAGACGCCCGGCGAGCGAGGCCAGTCCCCTGCTGGTGGTCCATCGAGCCCTCAGGGTCCTCGCGAGTAGGGGTTTCGTCACAAGAGGGCCCCGGGTTTCGTCAGGACCCCCGAGCGGAGGCGGTGGGATTTGAACCCACGGTGGGTTGCCCCACACACGATTTCCAATCGTGCCGATTCGGCCGCTCTCGCACGCCTCCGAGAGTTGCAGCGCCTGGCTGCAAGCGGGACAGGCTAGCTTCCCCGCCGAAGCTCGAGGTGCTCACTTGGCCGGCGAGGGCGGAGAGGGGCTCATGGCGGGTAGCGTGGCGTCGCCACGCCGGCGGGCCGGCGTTGGGTGCGGTGGCCGGGTCCTGCGCGACGGTCGCTCGTGAACCGAGTCAGGGCCGGAAGGCAGCAGCTCTCAGCGGGTGAGACCGGGTGCCGTAGCCAACCTGGCCATCGCACCGAGCGTCGGCCCGTCCGTGCTGGCGCTGACGATCGCGGGACCCGGCCGAAGCGGTCCGCCGGTGACTGGGTACGTTGCTCTTCCCGTGGCACACCCGCCGGTAGGCTCGCCGGACGTGGCTGAGCCGACAGGGGCCGACTTCGTGTCCCTCTACCGCCGTTTCCGTCCCTCCAAGTTCTCCGAGCTGCGAGGGCAGCCTCACATCGTGCGGGCGCTGCAGGGCGCGGTGCGGGACGGTCGCGTCGCCCACGCCTATCTCTTCAGCGGTCCACGGGGAACCGGCAAGACGTCCACGGCGCGCATTCTCGCTCGGGCCCTGAACTGCGCGGCACCCGCCGAGGGCGAGCCTTGCGGAGTGTGCGGCTCGTGCGTGGAGATCGCCCGAGGCAGCTCGTTCGACGTGCACGAGCTGGACGCCGCCTCGAACAACGGTGTCGACGCCATGCGGGAGCTGATCGCCCACGCCGCACTTGCGACGCCCGGGCGGTGGAAGGTGTACATCGTCGACGAGGTCCACATGCTCTCGAACGCCGCGGCGAACGCGCTGCTGAAGACGCTCGAGGAGCCCCCTGGGCACGTGGTCTTCGTGCTTGCGACGACGGATCCCCAGAAGGTGCCCGCCACGATCCGCAGCCGTACGCAGCACCTCGAATTCGGGTTGATCGGCGCCGACACGCTCGAGGGGCTCCTTCACGACGTCAGCGTCGAAGCCGGGCTTGGTCTCGGGGACGACGACATCGCCGTCGCGGTGCGCAAGGGCCGGGGCTCGGCGCGTGATGCGCTCTCCGCGCTCGACCAGGTGGTGGCCTCCGGGTCGGCGGAGGCGCTCCGGCCCGACGTCGTCGGGCTCACGGAGGCGATCTCCGGCGACGATGCCCGGCAGGCGCTGGTGGCCGTCGCCGCTCTCCATGAGTCCGGCTGGGGGCCCCAGCAGATCGCGACCGAGCTTGTCGACGAGCTGCGTCAGGCGTTTCTCGTGGTGCTCGCTCCTGAGCTGTGCGCAGCTGCCGGGCGCGAGCGCGAGCGCCTCTCGGACCAGGCGAGTCGTCTCGGCCTCGCTCGGGTGGTTCGCGCGATCGAGACGCTCGGGCACGCCCAGGTGGACATGCGCGACGCCCCCGATCCCCAGGCGGTGCTCGAGGTGACCCTCGTGCGGCTCGCCCGGCCCGAGCTGGACGACTCGACGGCTGCGCTGCTCGACCGGGTCGCACATCTCGAGCAGATCGTGGCGGCCGGGGGCGCCGGACCTTCCGGGGGCGCCGGACCTTCCGGGGCTGCCGGCGCGTTCGCGCCGACGCGTGCTGGTGCGTCCCCCAGGCCCTCCCTCCCCGAGCCCCCCGAGCCGCCTGTGGAGGAGCGCCCGGGTCTCGGGGCGCTTCGCCGTCAGCGTGCGGTAGGGCGTTCGGGTGATCCTGAAGTGCATCCTGAAGAGGACCCCGCAGAGGATCGCAGGGACGCCGCCCGTGCCGCAGATCACGATGCCGGCGCCCTCGGCGACGCGGGTGCGCTCGGCGACGCGGGTGACCTCGGCGCCGCGGGTGACCTCGGCGCCGCGGGCAACAGCCAGCCCGCTCCTGACCGGGACCGCATCGTCGAAGCATGGGGCGACCACATCCTCCGGGGCCTTCCTGCGAGGGCGAAGGCGCTCTTCAGCGCCGGGCGGTTCGTCTCGGTCGAAGGGCGCACTGCGACGTTTGCGCTGCCCAACGCCGCGCATCGCGAGCGCTGCGAAGAGGTCCGTCGCCTCGTCGAGGCGTCGATCAGCTCCCACTTCGGGACGCGGGTATCCCTGAGCCTGACCGTCGACGACCTGCCGGCCTCTCCGGCTCCGCCCCTGCGGGCGCCATCCTCTGCCACATCAGCCTCCGCGACGCCAGCCTCCGCGACACCGTCCTCCGCGACACCGTCCTCCGCCCCACCCGCCTCCGCGTCGCCCGCCTCCGCGATGCCGGGGAGGACAACCTTGGCGACAGTGGGCGGCCTCCACCCCGACGACGAGGTCGACCCCGACCAGCCGTCCGGGTCGCTCGAGTCCGTCGCGCAGGCGCGGCTCCTCGAGGCGTTCCCCGGCGCTCAGGAAGTCTGACCAGGAAGTTTGACCAGGAAGCCAGATCGTGTACACGGGATCCCTCAGGGCGCTCATCGACGAGCTGGGACGGTTGCCGGGCGTCGGCCCGAAGTCCGCCCAGCGCATTGCCTTTTGGGTGCTCGACATCCCCGGGGAGGACGCTCGCCGGCTCGCCGATGCGATCGTCGCCGTGAAGGAGCGCACGACGCTGTGCGAGCGCTGCTTCAACGTGGCGGAGTCAGGCGGCCTCTGCGACGTCTGCGCCGACACACGCCGGGACCCTCACGTGGTGTGCGTCGTGGAGGACCCCCGTGACATCGTGGCCGTCGAGCGGACCCGGCAGTTCCGGGGCCGGTACCACGTGCTCCACGGTGCCCTGAACCCGCTGGAGGGGGTCGGGCCGGACCAGCTGCGAGTGCGAGAGCTGCTCGCACGTGTCGACGCCGAAGAGGTCACCGAGGCGATCTTGTGCACGAACCCGAACCTCGAGGGCGAGGCGACGGCGATGTACCTGGCCCGACTGCTCACCCCGGTCGGGATCACCGTCACCCGGATCGCGAGCGGCCTGCCGGTCGGAGGGGACCTCGAGTACGCCGACGAGCTGACGCTCGGGAGGGCGATCGAGGGGCGTCGCGCGGTCGTCCCATGAAGGCTCGCGCGTCCGCCGGCGACCACTCGAACGGCCTCTTCGTGTGGCTGCTCCGCCACGCGAAGGCCGCCCCGGACGCTCCTGTGGGCGGGTCCGACCACGATCGTCCGCTTGCACCGAGAGGGAGGCGGGATGCCGCCGCGCTCGGTCTCCGGCTCCGATCCGGCGACCTTGGCTTCGGTGCCGGAGCAACGCCCGATCTCGTTCTCGCGTCGACCGCAGCACGCACGAGCGCGACGGCCCAGGCGGTGGCGTCCGCGCTGGGGTTGCCCGTGGAGCGGCGCCAGCGCCTGTACTACGGCTCGCCCACAGACATGCTCGACGAGCTGCGCGCGCTCGACCCCGCGCTCGAGGACGGACGGCATGCGGTGATGGTCGTCGGGCACAACCCGGCGACCCACGCCCTCGCGCTCGAGCTCCTGGCCGAGGACGACGAGGCAGGGCGCGCTGCGCTCGACGCGTTCCCCACGTGTGCGGTTGCACTGCTCCACGCAGGGGTCGCGAGGTGGCGCGACCTTGCCTACGGGACGGCGACGCTGGTCGGGTTCTCGCGCCCCCCTTACGACCGCTGAGCTACCTCCCGAACCATCGTGGCTATTCCCGATCGATCGTGGCTATTCCCACTCGATCGTGCCAGGCGGCTTGCTCGTGACGTCGAGCACCACGCGGTTGACCTTGGTCACCTCGTTGGTGATGCGCGTCGAGATCCGTTCGAGGACCTCGTAGGGGAGGCGAGCCCAGTCCGCCGTCATGGCGTCCTCGCTGGTGACGGGTCGGAGCACGACCGGGTGGCCGTAGGTGCGGGCGTCCCCCTGGACACCGACCGAGCGGACGTCGGCGAGGAGGACGACGGGGAACTGCCAGACCGCCCGGTCGAGCCCTGATGCGGTCAGCTCCTCGCGGGCGATCGCGTCGGCCTGCTGGAGGATCTCTAGACGCTCCTCGGTCACCTCGCCGACGATCCGGACCGCGAGGCCGGGACCGGGGAACGGGTGGCGCCACACGATCGTCTCGGGGAGGCCCAGCTCGAGGCCGAGCATGCGGACCTCGTCCTTGAAGAGCCGTCGGAGCGGCTCGACGAGAAAGAAGCCGAGGTCCTCGGGAAGGCCGCCGACGTTGTGGTGGGACTTGATGGTGGAACCGCCCGTGCCGTCGCCGCCCGGGCCGCCGGACTCGACGACGTCGGGATAGAGGGTGCCCTGGACGAGGTGCTCGGGACCGCCGGCCTCGGCGTCCACGTCACGCACCGCGCGCTCGAAGGCACGGATGAACTCTCGTCCGATCACCTTGCGCTTCTGCTCGGGGTCGACCACGCCTCGCAGGGCGTCGAGGAAGCGGGCTCGGGCGTCCACGGTCTCGAGCCGGATCCCGGTCGCGGCGACGAAGTCGCGTTCGACCTGCTCGGCCTCGCCCAGGCGCAGGAGGCCGTGGTCGACGAAGACGCAGGTGAGACGGTCACCGATCGCCCGCTGCACCACCGCTGCCGCGACCGCGGAGTCGACCCCCCCTGAGAGCCCGCAGATCGCCCTTCCGTCGCCGACCGCCTCGCGTACCTGCTCCACCGCGGCGTCGAGGACGCTGGCGGTGGTCCAGGATGGCGTGATGCCTGCGGCGCTGTAGAGGAACCGCTCGAGGACCTCCTGCCCGTGTGCGGTGTGGTGGACCTCGGGGTGCCACTGCACACCGCAGAGCAGGCCGTCGGCGGTCTCGAATGCCGCGATCGGCGAGTCGTCCGTCGACGCCGTAGGGCGCAGCGACGCGGGCAAGGCGACGACGGCATCGCCGTGGGACATCCAGACCTCCTGGGAGACCGGCTGCCCCGAGAAGAGCCGGGCCGAGGGGTCGACGGTGACCTTGGTGCGGCCGTACTCATGCCGGTCGGTACGGGCGACCTCGCCGCCGAGCGCCTGCGCGATCGCCTGGAAGCCGTAGCAGATGCCCAGAACCGGCACCCCGGCCCGGAGCAAGGCCGCGTCGATCGAGGGCGCCGCCGGGTCGTAGATGCTCGACGGGCCACCCGAGAGGATGACCGCCCGAGGGCGCCGAGCGAGGATCTCCGACGTCGAGGTGCTGTGCGGGACGATCTCCGAGTAGACGCGGGCCTCGCGGACCCTGCGGGCGATGAGCTGCGCGTACTGGGCCCCGAAGTTCACGACGACGACGGGACGATCCGCGCCCCGGCGATCCGCGGGTCGGTGCTCTTCTCCGGGCGCTCCCCGACGCTCTTCTCCGGGCGCTCCCCGACGCTCTTCTCCGGGCGCTGGCCGGACCTCTTGTCCGGTCCCCTCTCCGATCTCTCCGATCTCTCCGAGCCGCGCGCCGGTCACCCGCGCAGTATCACACGTGCGGGCCACGCCGCCGGCGCCTCACGTACGAGACCTACGAGACCTACGAGGTCTGCGAGACCTACGAGAGCGACCGGAGCACCGCCGCGTCGCCCTGGCCCCCGCCGCCGCACAGCCCGACCGCGGCGATCCCGCCGCCCCGGCGGCGCAGCTCGGAGAGCGCAGTCAGCGCGAGGCGGGTCCCGGACATCCCGACCGGGTGGCCGAGGGCGATGGCGCCGCCGTTCACGTTGAGCCTGTCCATCGGGATGCCGAGCTCGTCGGCGGACGCGAGGCCGACCGCGGCGAACGCCTCGTTGATCTCGAAGAGGTCCACGTCGCCCACCTCGAGCTTCGCCTTGGCGAGCGCCTGCGAGATTGCCCGGGACGGCTGGAAGAGGAGCGACGGATCGGGTCCCGCCACCTGGCCGTAGGAGACGAGCTCGCCGAGCGGCGTCACCCCGAGCTGCTCTGCCTTCGCCCTCGAGGTCACGACCACCGCAGCACCGCCGTCGGAGATCTGCGAGGCGTTGCCGGCGGTGATGGTGCCGGCCTTGTCGAACGCCGGCCTGAGGGCGGCGAGCGACTCGGCCGTCGTGCCCGGGCGCACCCCTTCGTCGGTGTCGACCACGAGCGGGTCGCCCCTGCGCTGGGGGACCCGGACGGGGACGATCTCTGCGGCCAGGCGCCCGTCCTTCGCCGCCGCCGCCGCCTTCTCGTGCGACGCCGCAGCGAAGGCGTCCTGGCGTTCACGCGTGATCCCGGTTCCCTCGTTGTAGCGCTCGGTGGCGAGCCCCATCGCGCACTGGTCGAACGAGCAGGTGAGGCCGTCGAGCAGCATCGAGTCGACCAGCGCGGCATCGCCGAGCCGGAACCCCTCGCGTGCGCCCTGCAGGAGGTGGGGGGCACGGGTCATCGACTCCATGCCGCCCGCGACGACGACGTCGGCGTCCCCTGAGCTCACCATCTGGTCGGCAAGGTAGATGGCGTTCAGCCCCGACAGGCACACCTTGTTCACGGTGGTCGCGGGCACCGACATGGGGATGCCCCCGTGCACCGCTGCCTGGCGGGCGGTGATCTGCCCTTGACCTGCCTGCAGCACATGGCCCATGAGCACGTAGTCGACCTGGTCGGGCTGCAGGCCGGCGCGCTCGAGCGCCGCCGCGATGGCGAAGCCCCCCAGCTCCATCGCGCTGAACGACGCGAGGGCCCCGGAGAGCTTCCCGATGGGCGTGCGAGCCCCTGCGACGATGACCGATCCGGGCATGGCTGACCTCCGGCGTCGCACCGGCGAGCTCGTCGCCGGCGAAGATGGGATGGGAAGAAGAAGAAGATGATGGGATGGGAAGTGGAGCTGGCGCCGGACGCACCGGCTCTTCAGGATTCTACGGGCTCGGAGTAACGTCGCGACGATGAGCGAGATCCTCCAGGCCGCGGTCGCAGGCGCGAGCGGCGACGAGCTCGCCTCGTTGGAGATGCCCGAGTCCTACCGCGCCGCGTTCGTGCGGCGCGACGAAGCGCAGATGTTCGCCGGGCTCGGCTCCTCCGAGAAGGACCCGCGCAAGTCGCTCCACGTCGGCGAGGTCCCGCTTCCCGAGCTCGCCCCGGACGAGGCCTACGTCGCGGTGATGGCCTCCGCGATCAACTTCAACACCGTCTGGACCTCGATCTTCGAGCCGCTGCCCACCTTCGGGTTCCTCGACCGCCTGGCCAGGGAGAGCGTGTGGGGCGCACGCCATGCCCTGGGGTACCACGTCGTCGGCTCCGACGCCTCGGGCGTGGTGCTGCGCACCGGGTCCCTCGTGCGCAACTGGAAGCCTGGCGACCGGGTGACCATCCACTGCAACTACGTCGACGACCAGGATCCCACGGCCCACGACGACTCGATGCTCGCGCTGAACCAGCGGATCTGGGGCTTCGAGACCAACTTCGGCGGGCTTGCCGACGTGACGGTCGTGAAGGCGAACCAGCTCATGCCCAAGCCCGCCCACCTCACCTGGGAGGAGTCGGCGGTGAACGCCCTGTGCAACTCCACTGCCTACCGCATGCTGGTCTCGCGCAACGGCGCACCGGTGGCCCAGGGCGACAGGGTGCTCGTGTGGGGCGCCACGGGGGGTCTCGGGAGCTTCGCCGTCCAGTACGTGCTGAACGCCGGCGGGATCCCCGTCGGCGTGGTGTCCTCGCCGGAGAAGGTGGAGCTGCTCCGCGCCCTGGGGGTGGACGCGGCGATCGACCGCAGCGCGGCGGGGTATCGGTTCTGGAAGGACGAGCACACCCAGGACGAGTCCGAGTGGCGCCGGCTCCGAACGGACATCCGTGCCCTTGTCGGCGACGACCCCGAGATCGTCTTCGAGCACCCGGGGCGCCAGACCATGGGCGCGTCGGTGTTCGTCTGCAAGCGTGCCGGCACCATCGTCACCTGCGCGGCCACGTCGGGCTACATGATCGAGTACGACAACCGCCACCTGTGGATGCGGCTCAAGACGATCAAGGGCTCCCACTTCGCCAACTACCGGGAGGCCTGGGACGCGAACCGCCAGGTCTGCGAAGGCAAGATCCTCCCGCCGCTCTCGGCGGTCTTCGGGCTCGCCGACGTGGGGGAAGCCACCTTCCAGGTCCAACACAACCTGCACGAGGGCAAGATCGGCGTCCTCTGCCTCGCCCCCCACGAGGGCCTCGGCATCGAGGACCACGAGCTGCGCGAGCGGGTCGGCGAGGACCGGATCACGCTGTTCCGCAGGTACGACGCGTGACGAAGCCCCTCCTCACCGAGATCGACCACGTGGCGATCGCCGTGCGTGACCTCGACGCGGCGATCGCGTGGTACGAGGAGGTGCTCGGTGCCGAGGTCGTGCACCGCGAGCTCGTCGAGCCCGACGGCGTGGAGGAGGCCCTGGTCGCGGTGGCCGAGTCCTACATCCAGCTCCTGTCCCCCACGCGCGAGGACTCCCCTGTTGCCAGGTTCCTGGCCAGGCGCGGCGAGGGCCTCCACCACGTCGGCTACCGGGTCGCGGACTGCGCGGAGGCCCTCGACGCGGTGAAGCGCGGCGGTGGCGCGGTCGTCGACGACGCACCGAGGCCAGGCTCTCGGGGCACGACGGTCGCGTTCGTCCACCCGAAGTCCTCCTTCGGCACCCTCATCGAGCTGGTGCAGGAAGGCCGGCCCGCCGGTGCCGCGGACGAGGCCGCGCGCGGTGCCGCGCGCGGTGCCGCGGACGAGGCCGCGGAGGACGAGGCGGGCACGGGACCGCACTAGCCTCGACCGCCATGGAGCACACCATGGCCGAGCGCCTCTCGGACCTCGCGGCCCGCAAGGAGCAGGCGCTCCACGCGGGCAGCCCGCACGCGGTCGAGCGCCAGCACGCCAAGGGGAAGATGACCGCCCGAGAGCGGATCGAGTACCTGCTCGACGAGGGGTCGTTCGAGGAGCTGGGCATGCTCGCCCGACACCGCGCCCACGGCATGGGGCTGGACGCCACCCGGCCGTACACCGACGGCGTGGTGACGGGCTTCGGCACCATCGACGGGCGCAGGGTGTGCGTCTTCTCGCAGGACTTCACCGTCTTCGGCGGCGCGCTCGGAGAGGTCTTCGCCGAGAAGATCCACGCGGTGATGGACCTCGCGGCGTCGACCGGCGTCCCCATGATCGGGCTGAACGACGGGGCGGGGGCGCGGATCCAAGAGGGCGTCGTATCGCTGCACTCCTACGGCGGCATCTTCTACCGAAACGTCGCATCGTCCGGGGTCATCCCCCAGGTCAGCGTCATCCTCGGCCCGTGCGCCGGCGGCGCGGTCTACTCCCCGGCGATCACCGACTTCGTCTTCATGGTGCAGGGGACCTCTCACATGTTCATCACGGGTCCCGACGTGGTGAAGACGGTGACCGGCGAGGACGTCACGCTCGAGGAGCTCGGTGGCGCGATGAGCCATGCCACGAAGTCCGGCGTGGCGACGTTCGTCGCAGACGACGAGAAGGCCTGCCTCGACGACGTGCGCTACCTCCTCTCCTTCCTCCCGTCGAACAACCTCGAGGAGCCGCCCGAGGTGGCGTGCGAGGACGACCCCGAGCGCTCGGTGCCCGAGCTGGCCGACCTCCTCCCGGCGTCGCCGAACCAGCCCTACGACATGAAGAAGCTCGTCACGTCGGTCGTCGACGGCGGCGAGTACCTCGAGGTCCACGCCCACTGGGCGACGTCGATCACCTGCGGCTTCGCCCGCATCGCTGGGCGCGTGGTGGGCGTGGTGGGCAACCAGCCCGCAGTGCTGGCCGGGGTGCTCGACATCGACGCGTCGGAGAAGGCGGCTCGCTTCGTGCGGACGTGCGACGCCTTCAACATCCCGCTCGTCACCTTCGTGGACGTGCCGGGGTTCATGCCCGGGACCGACCAGGAGTACGGCGGGATCATCCGCCACGGGGCCAAGCTGCTCTACGCCTACTGCGAGGCCACGGTGCCGCGCATCCAGGTCATCACGCGCAAGGCCTACGGCGGTGCGTACGTGGTCATGAGCTCCAAGTCCATCGGAGCGGACCTCGCGTTCGCCTGGCCCTCGGCAGAGCTCGCGGTGATGGGGCCGCAGGGCGCGGTGGAGATCCTCTACCGCCGAGAGCTCGCCGCCGCGGCCGATCCCGCAGCGAGGCGCGCGGAGCTCGTCGACGAGTACACGGAGCGCTACGCCAATCCGTACATCGCCGCCGAGCGCGGCTACGTCGACGACGTCATCTCCCCCGACGACACGCGCAGGGTGCTCGCGCGCAGCCTCGCCATGCTGGCGACCAAGCGCAGCGAGGTGCCCCATCGCAAGCACGGCAACGTCCCGCTGTGACCGGCCCCGCGGGCCCCGCAGCCCTTCGGCCCCGCCCTGCACCCGAACCGGGTGTGGTCGCGCTGATCGCCGAAGCGGCGCTGGAGCTCTGGCCCACGGTCCCGGCGGTCGATCCGGCCGAAGCGGCCGCACGCGCTGCCCGGGCGGAGCGCGCGGGGAGATCG
>JAKAQM010000095.1 GCA_021822565.1 Actinomycetes bacterium
AGCTCCATGGCTGCGATGGTAGGTGCGGACGGGGCAGCAGGGCCAGGCGAGGGCTCCCGTCCCTTGCGATGCGCCGCAGCACAGCCCGAGCGGCCCGGTCAGAGGGTGCCCGAGCGGCCCGGTCAGAGGGTGCCCGAGCGGCCCGTGCCGGTCGTCGCAGCCGTGTTCGCGAGCTCGTCGACCACGTCGTTCCAACGGTCGCCCGAGTGCCCCTTGACCCATTCGAAGCGCACGGGCGTCGACGAGTCGAGAGCCAGTGCGAGCAGGGGCTCCCACAAGTCCCGGTTGGCGACCGGCTTGCCCTGCGAATTGCGCCAGCCCCGCCGCTGCCAGCCCGCCCACCACCGCTGGACGAAGCAGTTCACGACGTAGGTGGAGTCGCTCCGAACCACGATGCCCTCGGGGCCCGAGCCTGGGCCGAGCGCCTCGAGGGCTCTGAGGGGGGCCGTGATCTCCATGCGCTGGTTCGTCGTCATTCGATCTGCGCCGCTCTCGTACCGTCCCTCGGGCACGACCCACGCCCACCCACCAGGCCCCGGGTTCCCGAGGCACGAGCCATCCGTATAGACGGTGATCACCCGAGGTGGTCTACACCCTCGACGCGGCACGTCGAGGCGGTTCCGGCCGGTACCGTGTACCCGTGCTCTTCGACGGTGTGTCCCATCAGGTTCCGGACATCGACTCGCAGGAGACGGCCGAGTGGCTCGACTCGTTCGACGCGGTCGTGGGCACTCGGGGCCGCTCGCGAGCCCGCTTCTTGCTCATGAAGCTGCTCGAGCGCGCACGAACGCTCCAAGTCGACTTCCCCGCCACGGTGTCGACGCCGTACGTCAACTCGATCCCGGCGGACGAGGAGCCGTGGTTCCCCGGTGACGAGTACCTCGAGCGGCGGATCCGGGCGTACATCCGCTGGAACGCCGCGGTGATGGTGGTCCGGGCGAACATGCGCACCGACGGCATCGGCGGCCACCTGTCCACCTACGCCAGCTCTGCCTCCCTCTACGAGGTCGGCTTCAACCACTTCTTCCGGGGCAAGGACGACGGCGGCGCCGGCGACCAGGTGTTCGTCCAGGGACACGCCTCGCCAGGCATCTACGCCAGGGCGTTCGTCGAAGGTCGCCTCGCCGAGGCCGACCTGGACAACTTTCGCCACGAGGTCGGCGGCGGGCTCCCGAGCTACCCGCACCCCCGGTCGCTCCCCGACTTCTGGGAGTTCCCCACCGTGTCGATGGGCCTGGGCCCGATCGACGCCATCTACCAGGCGCACGTGAACCGCTACCTGCACCACCGCGAGCTCGTGGACACGAGCGCGAGCAAGGTGTGGTGCTTCGTGGGCGACGGGGAGATGGACGAGCCCGAGTCGATCGGCGCGCTGGGTGTCGCGGGACGCGAGCACCTCGACAACCTCATCTTCGTCGTCAACTGCAACCTGCAGCGTCTCGACGGCCCCGTACGTGGCAACGGCAAGATCATCCAAGAGCTCGAGGCGCTCTTCCGTGGCGCAGGGTGGAACGTCATCAAGGTCATCTGGGGCTCGCGCTGGGACGAGCTGCTCGCCCGCGACGTCGACGGCGTGCTGCTCGACAAGATGAACACGACCGTTGACGGTGAGTTCCAGAAGTACGCCGTCGAGCCCGGCGCCTACATCCGCGAGCACTTCTTCGGCCCAGACCCGCGCCTGCGCAAGCTCGTCGAGCACCTGAGCGACGACGAGCTGCGCACCCTCCCCCGAGGCGGGCACGACTACCGGAAGCTCTACGCCGCGTACAAGCTCGCCACCGAGCAGCGGGGGGCTCCGACCGCCATCCTGGCCAAGACGGTCAAGGGCTGGACGCTCGGACCGCAGATCGAAGCGCGCAATGCCACGCACCAGATCAAGAAGATGACCCGGGACCAGTTGCGGGCGCTGCGAGACCGTCTTCACCTCTCCGACGAGATCCCCGACGAGGCCCTCGACGCCGACGCCCCGCCGTACTACCGCCCTCCGGACGGATCGGAGGCATTCGAGTACCTGATGGCCCGGCGCAGGATGCTCGGCGGCGCGGTGCCGCGCCGCGTGGTCCGGCCCGCCAAGGTCGTGCTGCCCAATCCCAAGGTGTTCGCCGACCTCATGGCGGGCTCGGGCAGCCAGGCCGTGTCCACGACCATGGCCTTTTCCCGCCTGCTGCGCAATCTCGTCCGGGATCCGGACTTCGGGCCACTCGTCGCGCCCATCGTCTCGGACGAGGCCCGCACCTTCGGGCTCGAGCCCATCATCGCCGAAGCGCACATCTACGCGCCCGACGGTCAGCGGTACGTGCCGGTCGACGCCGACCTCCCACTGAAGTATGCGGAGAGCGCGTCAGGGCAGCTGCTCCAGGAGGGCATCACCGAGGCGGGCGCCGCGGCCGCGTTCAGCGCGCTCGCGACCTCCTACGCCACGTGGGGGCGTCCGATGCTCCCGGTCTTCCTCTTCTATTCGATGTTCGGCTTCCAGCGGGTCGGCGACGTGCTCTGGGCGCTTGGCGACATGCGCGGCCGCGGCATCCTCGCGGGCTGCACGGCCGGACGCACGACGCTGCTCGGAGAGGGCCTCCAGCACGACGACGGTCACTCCCCGCTCCTTGCGACCACGAACCCGGCAGCCGTCGTCTACGACCCCGCGTTCGCGTACGAGGTCGCGATCATCGTCGACGACGCGATCCGTCGCATGATGGGCGAGACCCCGGAAGACAGGTTCTGGTACATCACGCTCTACAACGAGAACTACGCGATGCCGTCCCTCCCCGGCGGCGTCGAAGGCGAGGCCGTTCGCTCGGGCATCCTGAGGGGGATCTACCGGTACGAGGCCCCCCCCGGCACGGTCGCCGGCCAGGAAGACGGGCCTCGCGTCGAGCAGGGCGGGAAGAGATCGGCGCCTCGCGCCTCGATCTCCTTCTCGGGGCCCATGTGGCAGGTCGCCACCGAGGCGCGACGCACGCTCGCAGATGAGTGGGGCGTCGCCGCCGACACGTGGTCGGCCACGTCCTGGGCGGCGCTGCGCAACGACGCGCTGCTGTGTGACCGGTGGAACCGCCTGCACCCGGGCGCAGCGCCCAGGACCCCCTACATCACCGACGTCTTCGGATCCGGGACGGCGCCGGTCGTCGCCGTGACCGACTACATGCGTGCCGTCCCTGACCAGGTCTCACGCTGGGTTCGCCGCCCCTTCACGTCGCTCGGCACCGACGGGTTCGGCCGCTCCGACGCACGCGCCGCGCTGAGGCGCTACTTCGAGGTCGACGCTGCGCACGTCGTCGTTGCGGTCCTCTCCGCGCTGGCCGACTCGGGCGACGTCGAGCGCTCCACCGTCGCCGAGGCGATCCGCCGCTACGGCGTCGACCCCGACGCGACGGCCCCCTTCTCGGCCTGAGCCCCCTTCTCGGCCTCGGCGTCTCAGCTCCCGGTGACGTCGCCCCCCCGATCGCCGAGATCGGCGATCGGCGCCAGGAGCGCACTCGGCGCCCCGTGCGCCGTGCGTCCCAGCTCGAAAGCAGGGCGTGTCGCCGCCCGCAGGCGCTGCCGGCTCAGCGAGAAGGCGGCAACGGCAACGACGGCGAACCCACCGCACAGAGCCCATCCAACGTCGAAGCCGAGGTGGTCTGCGACGATCCCGAAGCCCAACGGGCCCACCATCCCGCCGACATAGGTCCCCACCTGCGTCACCCCGGTCGCCCGCGCCGGCGTCTCCGGGTAGGCGCGCACCACGGCGAGGTTGAACAGCCCGTTGTAGCCCCAGCCGCCGCCGTAGGCGACGAGGACAGCGGGGAAGAGCACATCGACGTTCCCGATCGCGAGCGCGCCGAAGCCGAAGGCACCCACGGCGATCAGCGTGGCGACGGTCCGGAGGTGGGCCTCGGCCGCGCGCCGGCCCCTCGAGCCCGCGCGGTCCGCACGCCAGCCCACGCCGACGCGCGTCGCCAGCCCGACGACGCTCCCGGCAGCCGACAAGAGCCCGGCTAGGCCTGGCGACACGCCGTCGTGGACGGCTCCGGGCACGACGAACGAGCCCAGCGTGTTCGAGGCCGCCACCGCGCAGGCCATGGCGGCCGCCAGATAGATGAGCGGTCGAACATCGAAGTCCGCCCCACTGCTCGCTCTCGGGTGGCCGCCCTCGCTCCGCTCGCCCGGTTCCACGGCGTCGCGCACGTGGGAGGTCGGCACGCCGGCCCTGGGGGGTGCGGGTGCGGGTGCGGGTGCGGGTGCGGGTGCGGGTGCGGGTGCGGGCATGAGCGGACGCCCACCGAGCAAAAGGACCGTTCCGACGAGCAGGACCAGACCCCCAGCCGCGAGGTAGGCGAAATGCCACCCTGCGGTGATGGCCAGTGCGGGCACCGCAAGCCCCGAGAGGAGCGTTGCAGTGGGGATCGCGGCCTGCTTCACGCCGAAAGCGAGGCCCTGGCGGTGGTCGGCGACCGCCCTCGAGAGAAGAAGGTTCACCGCCGGCTGCATCGTCCCGTTCGACACCCCTCCGGCGACGAGGAACCCGAGAAGGGCGGGATAGGAGGTGACGAAGAGCCCCGTGCCGACGAGTGCCACCAGCGAGAGCGCGACGGCGACGAGCATGACCTTGAAGGGACCGACCCGCTCGGCCAGGCGCCCTCCCCGGACCGAGCTGAGCGCCGACGCGCCGAAGAAGGTGGAGACCGCACCCCCGACCGCCGTCGCTCCTACGTGCAGGGACGCTTCGAGTTGCACGGCGAGAGCGCCGGTGAGGAACACGGGAAGCACGCCGGCGGTCGCCAATGCGATGGCCAGGCCGACGCTCGCGGGCTGCCGCTGTGACCGCGCCGCGACAACAGCCACCGGGTGCTCGTGCTCCGGGACGGCTGGGCTCACCTCATCGAAGGGCGCTCGGGGTCATCACGAAAAGGTTAAGGGAAAGGGCTGGTACGCCAGTCCGTGCTCGAAGGTCGAGCGACCCCCGTAGGCTGCCGCGCCGGACCAGGGGCCGCGGTCGCAGCCCTGCAGGGGCCTACGAGCAGCTGCAGCTATGCACCCTGATCGTGCGCGTACGCGTCCAAGCGGGCGAGCTCGTCGTCGTAGATCCGCTTCATCGCCCCAGGGGCGAAGAGGCGCTCGAAGAAGCCACCGACGCCGCCGGCGCCCTGCCACGTCGTCTCGATGCGCACGTGGGTCCGGTCTCCATCGGGGGTCAAGGTGAAGATCGTCACGAGCGACGAGCCGGTGTCGTGCTCCTCGAGCACTCTGCCAGGCTCGGGCACGGCGACGCGCATGTGATACCTGCGGCTGCGGCCACCGGCGGTGACGACGAAGCTCACCACGGTCCCCTCACCTGTCCCGCCCTCTTCGACCCTGAAGTCCGAGAACGCGGGAGGCAGGATGCGCTGATGGTGTGCGCGGAAGTCGCTGAGGCAGCGAAAGACGACCGCTGCAGGAGCGTCGATCGTGCGGCTGGCAGCGGCGGTGACGGTGCTCATTCGCCCTGCCTACCACTCGTTCCGCCCGCTGCGCGCTCGATGCACGCTCATCGCGAGGAGCACGTCCGAGCCCACGAGGGTGACGAGGCTGCGTGGGTGCCGAGCCCACGAGGCTGACGAGGCTGCGTGGGTCCATCGAGGACCGATCTCCCTGCCATCGCGCCGCCTGCGACGAAGAGCACCACGAGGTGGGAGGTATGGGCTTGCCAGTACTGATGGCATTTAGTACTCTTGGCAACTATTAGCCGGATCACTCAGCAACAGGACCCCATGGTCGACGCCGTGCTGAGCGCGAGCCGCGTGCTCGTCGCGATCGCAGCGCGCTCCCTCGCCGACCTGGACGAGGCCGAGGACGTCACGCTCACCCAGTACCGCTCGCTCGTGGTGCTCGCCTCACGCGGCCCTCAGGGGATGGCCTCGCTGGCCGAAGCGCTCGGCGTCACCCCGCCGACCGCCTCCCGGCTGTGCGACCGCCTCGTCCGCAAGGGGCTCGTCCGGCGCCGTACGGACCGCCACGACCGTCGCCAGGTTCGCGTCGCCTTGACCGAAGCGGGGAGAAGGCTGGTGGACGTGGTGACCGAACGTCGGCGCCGACAGATCGCGGACCTCCTCAGCTCCGTGCCCGAGGATGCCCGCCGCTCGGTGGCGGCAGGGCTACAACTCCTCGCGGACGCTGCCGGCGAGGTGCCCGAGCAGGACTGGAGCACCGGATGGGCCCCATGAGCGTTGCAACGCCGTCTCGCCGAGCCGGCGTTGCAGGCCCAGCCACGAGACGACGCAGGATGGGACGACGCAGGATGGAGCGAGCTGACAGAGCGCGCGTCCAGAGCCCATGCCCGACGCGCTGACACCGCCTGGCCCCGAGCCCGGGGGATCGGCGGATTCCGGTCTACCTCTCTCGAGCTCGCCAACTCCCGGGACCGCGATGCCACCGGCTCCCGCGCCACCGCCGGGAGCCCTGCTCCAAGGGCGAGCGGGCTGGCGTCGATTCGGGAGCTGGGCCGGGAGCCACGTCAACCGCATGTCGTACCTCGTGCGATGGCTGATCCTCGCGTCGATCATCGGCGCCGTCGCGGGGGTCGGGGCCATCGTCTTCTACGAGGCGCTGCGGCTGTCGACCCAGTTCTTCCTCCAGATCTTGGCCAACTACCGCGTTCCCACCCCTTTCGGCGAGGGCAACTCGCTGGGTTCGGGAACGCACTACCTACGCGCTTGGGCGATCCCCCTCGTGGTGGTCGCAGGTGGCCTGGCATCGGGATTCCTCGTCTTCACCTGGGCACCTGAGGCGGAGGGACACGGGACGGACGCAGCGATCGATGCCGTGCACTACAACCCTCGCGGCATCCGGCTACGCGCCGTCATCGTCAAGATCGTCGCGTCCGCGCTCACGATCGGATCGGGCGGTTCCGGTGGACGGGAAGGGCCGACCGCGCAGATCAGTGCCGGGTTCGGGTCACTGCTCGCTCGCGTCCTCGACCTTTCTCCCGAGGACGGTCGTATCGCGGTGTCCGTCGGCATCGGATCGGGGATCGGGGCCATCTTCAGCGCTCCTCTAGGCGGTGCGGTCCTCGCCGCGGACGTCGTCTACCGCGAGGACTTCGAGTACAGCGCACTCGTGCCCGGGATCTTCGCGTCGATCGTCGCCTACGCGATCTTCGGCGCCGTGTTCGGCTACCACCCGCTCTTCGCGGCCCCCTCGTACCGCTTCGACCAACCCATCCAGTTGCTCTGGTTCGGCGTCATCGGGGTGCTCGCCGGTGGCATCGGGCTCTTGTACTCGAAAGGCTTCTACGGGGTGGTCAGCCTCTCGAGGCACCTCCCCTTCTCACGCAAGCTTCGCCCTGCTTTCGGCGCGCTCTTCGTCGGGCTGATCGCGCTCGCGCTCCCCCAGGTTCTCGGTACGGGCTACGGCTGGGTTCAAGAATCGCTGTCCAACGAGCTTCTGCACACGCCACTTTGGATCGTGCTCGCGCTTCCCCTCGCCCGGATCGTTGCGACGGCCCTTTCGATCGGAACGGGTGGCTCCGGTGGCGTCTTCGGACCGGGCATGGTGATCGGTGCCTTCACCGGGCTCGCCGTCTGGCGGCTGTTCGAGCCCATCGCCCCCGGCGTGGGTCACGATCCGGCACCGTTCGTCGTCGTCGGCATGATGGCGGTGTTCGGTGGCATCTCCCGCGCACCGCTCGCAGTCATGGTCATGGTGATGGAGATGACGGGAAGCCTTGAGATCGCCGCGCCCGCGATGGTGGCCGTTGCGCTGTCCACGTTCATCGTCTCCAGAGCTGACGACAGCATCTACCGTTCCCAACTGCGCACCCGTGCGGACTCCGAGGCGAGCCGCCTGCAGTTCGGGCTCCCTTTGCTCTCCCTTGTCCACGTTGCCGACGCCGCGGTTCCACCGCGCCTCGTCCTTCGGGACGACACCCCGCTCGACGAGGCGCGCGACAAGATGCGAGCTTCCAGCGTCCCAGGGGCACCGGTCGTCGACAAAGAGGGGCTCTATTTGGGCACGGCCGACCTCAGCCGGGTGTTGCAGCTCCTCCACAAGGCGGACGGAGCTGCAAGCAGTGCGGGTGTGGGGGGCGGCGGCGAGGGTGTGGGGGGCGGCGGCGCCAATCCCGACGACCGGACCGGTTGGCCAACGGTGGCCGCCGTGATCGACACGACGACGCCGACCGTTCCCGACACGGCGCGCCTCGACGTCGCGCTCGAGGCTCTGATGCAGGCAGGGGGCCAATGGGTCGCCGTGACCTCGAGCCTGCGCGTCGTCGGGATTCTTTCCATCAGCGACCTCGTGCGAGGGTACCAGCGAGCGCTTGCCGCGAATACCGGGCAGATCGCCGCGATCCCTCCCAATGCAGTCGCCGTCGAAGAGCGCGTTGGTGCCGATTCCCCCGTGATCGATATCCCGCTGAGCACAGCCGCTCTACCCCCGGGCTGTATCGTGGTGTCCATCCAACGCGGCGAGCACATGCTCTTCGCGACGGGGTCGACGGTGCTTCAAAAGGGCGACCTCGTGAGCGCGCTGGCACGTCCTACGACCGCCGAGGCAGCTCGACGAATGTTGCGCGGCACCGAACAACCCAAGCCCCCCATGATCGAGCGCGGCAGTCAGATGGTGTGAAACTCTCACCCGATGGCTCAGCTCCACTTCTCCGGCAACCAGCGCGCCGACCAGCTCATCTCCGACGACCCGCTGGCCCTCCTCATCGGGATGGTCCTCGATCAGCAGATCACCATCGAGCAGGCATTCCGCGGCCCCGCTGAGCTCGTCGATCGGCTCGCCATCACGGTCCCCATCGACCCGCATCGCATCGCCGCCATGGACCCCGACGTCCTCGCCCAGGCGTTCTCACAGAAGCCCTCGATCCACCGCTACCCCGCGTCGATGGCGGCGAGGGTCCAGGAGCTCTGCCGAGTCATCGCCCATGAGTACTCCGGTGACGCGTCCTGCATCTGGCGCGATGTGTGCGACGGTACCGAGCTGCGCACGAGGGTCGAAGCGCTCCCCGGGTTCGGCACGCGCAAGGCCAGGATATTCGTGGCATTGTGCGGCAAACAGCTGGGCATCTGCCCGCCCGGTTGGGAGCATGCCTCGCACCCGTTCGGTGAGCCGGGGAGCTTCCTCTCCGTGGCGGACGTCGTCGACGATGCCAGCCTCTCCGAAGTTCGGCGGCGAAAGCGCGAGGCGAAGGCGGCGAGAAAAGAAACTCCCGGCGCTTGGACCATCCAATGAGCGCTCTCGACCAGCGCAAGGAGCGCGGCCCCCTTGCAAACCGCCGTCTCTATCTGTGCACCCCGGACCGCCCCGACCTTGCGACGTTCGTGGAGAGCTGCATCACGGGCGGCGTCGACGTCGTCCAGCTCAGGGACAAGACCTTGGAAGCAAGACCTCTCCTCCGCCGTGCCGCGCTCGTCCGGGACGTGTGCTCGGATCTTGGCGTGCCCTTCATCCTGAACGACCGCCCCGACCTCGCCCTCGAGGTGGGGGCGGACGGCGTCCACGTCGGTCAGGAAGATGCCCCACCCGCGCTCGCCCGACGAATTCTCGGTCCCTTCGCGATCGTCGGGCTCTCCACCCATGCGCCGACGGAGTTGGAAGCCTCAGATGTCGAGCCGGTCGATTACATCTCTGCCGGCCCGGTCGTCGAGACCCCTACGAAACCGGGAAGGCGAGGCACGGGCGTCGATTATGCGTCCCTTGCGGTCGCCCGCTCCAACGCACTCCGCCGTCCGGTCTTCGTGACCGGCGGCGTCACACCCGCGGCCGTCCCTGCGCTGGCCGCCTCGGGCGTGCGCCACTTCGTGGTTGTGCGGTGGCTGACCCACGCCAGCGACCCTCGCGCCGCCGCGCGCGCTCTTCGGATCGCGATCGACCGTGCGCTCTGCACAGCCCCGACAACCACGACAGCCTCCCGCCTCCCCGCGGGCCCCCATCCAAAACCGCGGCGGGGCCATCAGCGCTCCGTCTGACTCCACTCCCACGTTCATCCTCGCGGGGATCTTCGCCAGCGTCCCTGCCTCTGCCTCGCTCACCGGTCTTTCCCCCCCTTCACGGCGACCCTTCCCTCGTCCTGCTCTTCCGCACCTGTGGTGCACTGCGGTTCGGCGCGGCCGAAAGCGGTCGTGGGGTGTGCGGGTGCGGGGCGGGGCGGGGTCGTGGGGTGTGCGGGTGCGGGGCGGCGTGCGGTCGTGGGGTGTGCGGGTGCGGGGCGGCGTGCGGTCGTGGGGTGTGCGGGTGCGGGGCGGGGCGGGGCGGGGCGGGGCGGGGCGGGGCGGGGCGGGGCGGGCCTCCCGCCATCGCAGCGGCTCCGCGTCACACCCCCCTGCGATCATGGAACCGTGGCTGACACCCAGCACGACGCCGGGCACATCGTCGGGCACAAGACCCAGCACGACACCGGGCACGACACCGGGCACGACCCCAAGCTCATCGCCGAGGCTGCCGGGGCGCTGCGTGTCACACCCCCCTGCGATCGTGGTGCCGTGGCTGAGATCCAGCACGACCCCGTGCACGACACCCAGCACGACCTCGGGCACGATTCCGGGCACGACCCCCAGCACGACCCCGGGCACGATTCCGGGCACGACCCGAGGCACATCGCCGAGGCGGCAGGGGCGCTGCGCCGTGCGCTCGGAGGCCTCGAGCCCTCGGTCTACGGGGCCGGCGATGCCGCCGCGCTCGCAGAGGTGCTCTCGTTGACCGAGAAGGCGTGCGCAGC
>JAKAQM010000096.1 GCA_021822565.1 Actinomycetes bacterium
GCCACAATGGGAATGAGCCAGCCGCCCCTGCGGCTGGCCTGATCGCGGCCCTGGTCCTGGCACTGCAAGCGGTCGCACGACAAACAGACGTTCGCCCCATCGGACCCACATCCATGCCGGAAGACCCGAAATTCCCGAGAAGCCGTGTGCGGCGGCTCGCTCGGCGCGCGTCAGCGCGCGTGGGGCATGCAGAGCTCGTCGTACTCCGCGATGACGATCTCCCCTGCGTTCTCCCCGCACGCGGGGCACGCTGGATCGCGGCGCACCTTGAACGTCCGGAAGCTCTCCTCGAGGGCGTCGTAGGCGAGGAGGCGCCCGACCAGTGGGTCGCCGAGGCCGAGGATCATCTTGATCGCTTCGACTGCCTGGATCGACCCGATGATGCCGGGGAGGACGCCGAGCACGCCCGCCTCGGCGCACGAAGGTGCGAGCTCCGCAGGTGGCGGCTCGGGGACGAGGCAGCGGTAGCACGGTCCGTTGTAGGGGTCGAACACGGTGACCTGGCCCTCGAACCGGAAGATCGAGCCGTGCACGACGGGGATCCGCTTCAACAGCGACGCGTCGTTGACGAGGTAGCGCGTGGGGAAGTTGTCGGTGCCGTCGACGATCAAGTCGTACCCGTCGAAGATCTCGAGGACGTTGTCGGCGCCGAGCCGCACATCGAAGGTCTCGACGACGACGTCGGGGTTGAGCGCGGTGATCGTCTTCTTCGCGGAGTCGACCTTGCGGTCCCCGAGCCGGTCCATGTTGTGCAAGATCTGACGCTGGAGGTTCGACGCGTCCACCACGTCCATGTCGATGATGCCGATCGTGCCCACGCCGGCCGCAGCCAGGTACAGCGCAGCCGGGGAGCCGAGACCGCCGGCCCCGAGGAGCAGCACCTTGGAGTCGAGCAGCGCCTGCTGGCCCTGCTGGCCCACCTCGGGGAGGAGGAGGTGGCGGTGGTAGCGGTTCCGCTGGTCGCTCGTGAGGGTACGCGGCGCGCTCCAATCGCGGCCCTCGTCCTTCCACCGGTTGAACCCGCCGGCCATCGACACCACGTCTTCGTAGCCGAGGTCGACAAGCGTCCTGGCGGCGAAGATCGACCTCGCGCCACCGGCGCAGTAGACGACCACCGTACGGGCCTTGTCGGGGATCCTTCCCTCCACCGTGAACTCGAGGTTCCCTCGAGGCAGGTGGACGGCGCCAGGGATCGCCCCTTGCTCGTACTCGTCAGGCTCCCGCACGTCCAGGAAGATGGCGGAGCCCAGGCGACGGTGCGCCTCCTCCGTGTCCACCTCGGAGATGGCGGCCTTCGCCTGGGCCAGAAGCTCGCGGGTCGTCGTCATACCCGAATACCCTACCAGTCCAGTCAACAATTGACGACTCCCCGCTTCCACGGGGACGGTCACGGGTCCCCGTGGACGTGCACGAGACTGTCCCCGTGGACGTGCACGAGGCCCTGCGAGCGCGCCGGATGGTGCGGAGCTTCTCCGAGCGCACCGTGTCGCCGAAGCTCCTCGGGCGGCTGCTCGGCGACGCGCTGCACGCTCCGACTGCGGGCAACACGGATGGGACGGCATGGGTCGTGCTCACCGGCCCCGACGAGACGCGGCGCTACTGGGAAGCTGCGACGACCGCTTCGTGGCGAAGTCGTGCCCGGCGATGGCCAGGGCTTTGCCGCGCGCCCGTCGTGGCGGTCGCTCTGGCCTCCCCAGCGGCCTACGTCGCCCGTTACGCCGAGCCGGACAAGGTCCAGGGCGCGTCCGACCTCGGCCTTGGCAGCTCGGAGCGTGCATGGCCGGTCCCCTACTGGTTCGGCGATGCGGCCTTCAGCGTGATGTCCCTGCTCCTGGGCGCTGCGTCGGAAGGGCTGGGGGCCTGTTTCCTCGGCAACTTCCGATCGGAGCACGCCGTGCTCGACGTGCTCGACGTGCCGCCGGGCTGGCGGCTCTTCGGCACCGTCCTCCTCGGCTACCCCGCAGGTGACGACGTGCGCTCGCCCTCGCTCGACCGCCCCCGCCATGACGACGCCCGGCTCCACTTCGGAAGATGGGGGAGGCAGCCGCCGGCCCCCTCTTGACGAGGGGGCCGGTTCCCTGGTGCTGGGGCCGCCGGGAACGAGCGCCGGGCCGCGCCGCGCTACTGGAGAGCGCGACGGACGCCGTCGACGATGCGCGCCACAGACGGCAGCGCCGCGTCCTCGAGCGCGTCTGCAGCGGGCAGCGGCACGTGCGGCGTCGTCACCCGCACGATCGGGCCGTCGAGATCGAACAGGCGCTCTTCAGCGATGATCGACGCGACCTCCGCCCCCCAGCCGCACAGCCGGGGGTTCTCCTCGACGGTCACGAGGTGGCCCGTCTCGACCACGGACGTCGCCACGGTCGTCACGTCGAGCGGGACGAGGGACCGCAGATCGATCACCGTCACCTCCACGCCCTCTCTGGAGAGCGCGTCGGCGGCATCGAGGGCGCGAGGCACCATCGCGGCCAACGCCACGATGGTCGCATCCCTGCCGTGCCGGCGAACGGCGGCCGTGCCGAGCGTGTCGACGATCTCGCCGTCCGGCACCTCGCCCTTGGTGGGGTACAGCGACTTCTGCTCGAAGAAGAGCACGGGATCCGGGTCCCTCACGGCAGCCGCGAGGAGCCCCACGACGTCACGCGGGGTCGAGGGGGCGACCACCTTCAGCCCGGGCACCGCCATCGCCCAGTTCTCCACGCTCTGGGAGTGCTGGGCGCCGAAGCGGACACCGCCTCCGTTCGCCGAGCGGATCACGAGGGGAAGGGACACCTGACCGTTGGTCATGTAGCGCGTCTTCGCGATCTCGTTGGCCACGAGGTCCCAGCACACTGCGAAGAAATCGGAGAACATGATCTCGGCGATGGGGCGTAGTCCGGTCATCGCCGCGCCCATCGCCGCACCGAGGATCGCCTGCTCGGAGATCGGCGTGTCCGCCACCCGCTGCGGGCCGAACCGGTCGAGCAGTCCGACCGTCGCCTTGAACACCCCTCCGGCCGCGCCCACATCCTCTCCGAGGAAGACCACGGAAGGGTCACGCTCCATCTCCTGAGCGATCCCGCGCGCGACCGCGTCTCGGTAGGTCAGCTCCGCCACGACGACCCCCCGTCCGCCCAGAGGTCCGCCCCGACCAGCGAGAGGTCCGGCGGCGGGCTCGCCTCCGCCTCCCTCGCCGCCGCGTCGACAGCGGCCTGCGCCTCCTCCTCGATGCGCACGAGGACCGCCTCGTCCACCCCTGCTCCGAGAAGCCGGGTGCGATATCGAGGGATGGGATCGCGCCCGAGCCACGCCTCGACTTCCTCGTCGGGTCGGTACTTGCCCGGATCCGCCCTCGAGTGGCCACCATGCCGGTAGGTCTCCGCCTCGACCAGGGCCGGACCGCCGCCGGAGCGGGCGTGCTCGATCGCAGCGCGTGCTGCCCCGTAGGTCTGGTCGGCGTCGTTGCCGTCGACGAGCACGGGATCGAGCCCGTAGGCACGTGCGCGGTCGGCAGCGGGATGCTCGACCGCCGTCACCGAGGAGATCGGGGTGTACTCCATCCAGCGGTTGTTCTCGCAGACGAAGACCACCGGCAGCTTCCACACCGCCGCCAGGTTCAGCGCCTCGTGGAAGGCCCCGATGTTCGTCGTCCCGTCACCGAAGAAGCACACCGCCACCTCTCCGGCATGCCGAAGCTTCGACGACCACGCAGCCCCGTTGGCGATCGTAAGATGCGCGCCCACGATCGCGTACGAGCCCATCATGCGGTGCTCGACGCTCGTCAGGTGCATGGAGCCGCCCTTGCCGGCCATGAGCCCCGCCTGACGCCCCATCAGCTCCGCCATCACCGCCGCCATTGGAGCGCCACGCGCGAGCGTGTGATTGTGACCTCGGTACGTCGCGAACGTGTAGTCCGACGGCAGCATCGCGGCTCCGAACCCGGCAGCCACCGCCTCCTGGCCCAGCCCGAGGTGGCTGGTCCCCTTCACGAGCCCCTGGAGGAAGAGGTCGTACGCGCGCTTCTCGAAGCCACGCATCTCCACCATCATCTTGTAGATCGCCGTGCGCACCTCGAGCGGGGCCGCGATCGCTCCGACCGGGTCACCAGCGGGCTGCCGGTCCTGTAATTCCGTCATCGCCACATCACCTTTCGACTGTAGCCAGAAACGATCTTCCTAGGCTCCCCACATCTCCCCGTGCCGCTGTCGCGGCCGCGCGTCGGCGCGCCGTCCACGTGCACCGGCTCGACGCTCTCAACGCGCGGCCGCCGGCGTCGAGCCCGTGGCACGGGTGATCAGGCGCAGTGCGTTCCCTCCGAGCACCGCGGCCTCGTCGGCAGGGTCGAGCCCAGCACTGCGCACGGTGCCGACTGGATCGGGATCCCCCATGTCGAACGGCCGGTCGGAACCGCACAGCACATGCTCCGCGCCGAAGTCCTCGACGACGTGGCGGAGCAGCCGCGGATCGTGGGTGATCGTGTCCACGTAGAAGCGCGCGAGTGATGCGCGAATCGGCTCGGTCAAGCGTCCGCTGGCGGCTGCGACCGCTCGTTGCCCGTGCCCGAGGCGCCCGGCGAGCGCCGGGAGGGCACCTCCTGCGTGCGCGAGCACGACCACCAGATCGGGGTGACGCTCCAAGACGCCACCCAACGCGAGGGTCGCAGCGGCGATCGCGGTCTCCATCGGGTTCCCGACCGTGTTCCACAGGTAGTGGTGCTCCAGCGCCGGAACGCCGACGCCATGCGTCGAGGGGTGGACGAACAGCACCGCTTGACGCGCCTCGGCCCGGGCCCAGAACGGCTCCAGTGAGGGGTCGCCGAGATAGCCCGCCGCACTGGCAGGCAGCTCGAGACCGCAGAGGCCCGCGTCGCACGCCTCGTCGAGCACACGCGTCGCCTCGCGGGGATGCGCGATGGGCACGGCGCCGAGCGCGCTCAGGCGCAGCGGGTCCGAGGCCACCATCGCAGCAAGCGAGGCGTTCTGCACCTCGCACTGTCGGGACGCCGAGCGAGCGCTCATCTCCCCAGGTAGCAGCTGCACCCACGGCGACAGGACGAGACGGTCGATCCCTGCCAGACGCGCTTGCGCCAGCATCACCGCAGGATCGAAGAATTCGCCGACGACCGACCCGAGCTCCTTCCCGCCCACGAACAGACGGCGGCTGCCCTCGACGATGCGGGAGGTCGCATGGTCGGCATCCACGGCGTCGGGTCCGTCCACCATCGCGTCGACCACGACGTGTGCATGCACGTCGACAACGCAGGGTGCGCGCTCGCCCGGCTGCTCGGGTCCCGCGCCGTCTTCGCCCGACGCCTGTCCCCGCCTGGCCTCGTGCTCCGTTGACATCACGGTTCCACTCGTGGTACTGAACCCATCTCGGGGCGCGGACGGTGCCCCAGGAGGTGCTTGGACCCATGGAGGACCACCCCGTCGACCCACGGGTGTCGGCCGCGGCCGCACACTGGGGACCGCGGTTCGCGCACAACGGGACGGACGACCTGGACTTCACCCGGACCGTGGCCCGCATCTCGCGGTGGGAGGACTGGTGCCGAGAGTGGGGACGGACTGCAGAGGAGTACGAGGCCCTCGCGACGCGCGCGGAAGCGGCTGGCCACGACCTCACGGCCATGGCCGCGTGGGGCCAGGCCGGGCTCGCGTGGCACTGGGCGAAGTTCGTGTTCGTGATCGACCCGGCCCAGCAGCGTGCGGCGCACGAGCGCGCCGTGGCTGCGTACGCGAGGGGTGCCGCAGGCCTCGAACCTCCAGCCGAGCGGGTCCTCGTCCCCTATGACGGCACGCACCTCCCAGCCTTCCTCCGGGTGCCGCGCACGGCGATCGCCCCGCCGATCGTGGTCATGGCTCCAGGCCTGGACTCGGTGAAAGAAGAGCTGCAGGAGACCGCCGGGTACTTCTGCGCCCGCGGCATGGCGACGCTCGCACTCGACGGTCCGGGACAGGGCGAGAGCGAGTACGAGCTCCCGATCGAACCTGCCTACGAGCACGTCGCGAGCGCCGCGCTCGACTTCTTGTCGGGGCGATCCGATGTCGACGTTGCACGCGCCGGCATGTTCGGGATCAGCCTCGGCGGATACTACGCGGCTCGGGCCATGGCGTTCGAAGAGCGGTTTCGAGCTGGGGTCGTGCTCGCCGGCCCGTACCGCTTCGACCTGGACTGGGGCGATCTCCCCCCCATGACGCGCGAGACGCTTCGTCATCGTTCCCGCTCGGCCGACGACCAGGCAGCCCGCGCCTTCGCGGGGCGCCTGACGCTCGAGAGCGCCGCGGCTCGCATCACGTCCCCGATGCTCGTGGTCCACGGGCACGAGGACCGGATCGTCGGTCCCGCTCATGCTGAACGGCTCGCTGCGGAGGCCCCCGGCGCGCAGCTCGTCATGGTCACCGACGGCAACCATGGCGTGACGAACCACGCATTCGCCTCACGGTCCCTTCTGGCCGACTGGATGGCCGACCACCTCGGTTCACGCGCCCCCGCGGCCGGGGGCGCCTAGGCATCGTCGTTGCCGCCCGAGGGTCCCACGTTGCGCGGCACCTCACCTCCGAGGAAGAGCGCTCCGATCTCGGGGTGCTCGAGCACCTCACGACCCGAGCCCTCGAGTCGCACGCGTCCGTTCTCCAGCACCACGCCGTGGGTCGCGAGGCGGAGCCCCGCGCGGGCGTTCTGCTCGACGAGGAGGACCGTGCGCCCGCTCTTGTGCAGCGTCCGGACCGTGTCGAACACCGTCTTTCGGGTGCGCGGGTCGAGGCCCATCGAAGGCTCGTCGAGGACGACGAGGACCGGGTCCAGCATCAGGCACCGAGCGAACTCGATGAGCCGCTGCTGACCGCCAGACAGGCTGCCCGCCTTGTCCTTGGCACGCTGCGCGACAACCGGCATCGTCTCCGCGATCTGCTCGTAACGCTGCCGCACGAGCGCGCGATCCCTCAGGACGAAGCCGCCCAGCTCGACGTTCTCGCGCACCGTCATCTCGCGGAAGAGACTGTGGTTCTGGGGAACCTGGACGATCCCGCGATCGAGACGATCCCGAGGATTGGCTTTCCTGAGAGGCTCACCTCGGAACAGGAGCTCCCCCCGGCGGGTCCGGACGATGCCGCTCACCGTGCCGAGGAGGGTCGACTTTCCCGCTCCGTTCGGACCGACGACGCACGTGAGCCCCCCCTCGGGAACCTCGAAGCTGACGTCGTGCAAGATGTCGGCTCCTCCGTAGCCGGCACACACCTCTCGGAAGGCGAGCAGAGGCCGTGGAGCCGGCTCGCTCAGCGTCGCGTTGCCGCCTTCGCGCTCAACCGCCTGCGACACCATGCCCCACCTCCGACCCGTCCCCGGCGACGACGTCGGCGAGATCGTCCTCATCGGATCCGCCGAGGTACGCGTCGAGGACCCGAGCGTCCTTGCGGATCACGTCGGGAGTCCCCGACACGATCACCGTGCCCTGGCTCATCACCGTCACCTGATCGCACAGGTTCATCACGAACTCCATGTTGTGCTCGACGACGAGGAAGGTCTTGCCTTCCGCGTTCAGCGCGCGGATCCGGTCCGCGATCATGTTGATGAGCGACGGGTTGACCCCGCCTGCGGGCTCGTCGAGCAGGATGATCACGGGATCGGCGACGAGCACGTAGGCAAGCTCGAGGAGCTTGCGCTGGCCGTACGACAGGATGCCGGCCGGTGAGCGGGCGAGGCGCTCGAGCCCGACGAACTCCAGCAGCTCCATCGCGCGTGCACGCTCCGCCGGTGACGACTGGCCCTTCACCACGCTGCGCAGCCAGCCTTCTCGACGCTGGGTGGCGACGAGCATGTTCTCGAGCACGCTCAGACGGGCGAAGATCCGCGTGAGCTGGAAGGTCCGGCCAAGTCCCAGACCGAACACCCTGGCCGGAGAGGCGCCCGTCACGTCCACTCCGTCGAGCCTCACCTTTCCGGCATCGGGCCGCACGTACCCCGTCACGACGTTGAAGAGCGTCGTCTTGCCCGAGCCGTTCGGACCGATCAGCCCGGCGACCTTCCCTTCTTCGACACGCAGCGAGCAGCCGTCGAGCGCCACCAGCCCGCCGAAGGCTCGCGACACGCTGTCGACCTCGAGCAGGGCGCTCACCGCTTCACTCCTGGTCCGGTCTCCATCGCCGTGCGCAGGTTCGGCGCCAATGGTGGCGCCGCGCCCGACATCCGCCCCGTCTTGTCGACCATCGCTTGGGTCCGTCGTTCGTGCCAGCGCCGGTAGCCGTCGGCGACCGTCGGGATCACCCCCTTCGGGAGCGCCACGATCACCACGAGGAACAGTGCGCCGTACGCGAAGAGGTACAGGTCGCCCGCCGAGTACTGGAGCGTGAAGTACTGCTGGAGCGACTCGAGCAGCGCCGCGCCGAACAGCGGGCCCGAGATCGTACCGAGACCGCCGAGGAACGCCATGATGGCGACGGCGAGGTCGAACAGCGGTGTGAAGGCGAACTGAGGATGGATGTCACCCAGGAAGTACGCCCAGACGGCGCCCGCCATCCCGACCGAGAAGGCCGAGATGACGTAGGCGATGAGCTTCACGCGCGTGGTCTTCACGCCGAGCCCTGCCGCCCGGTCCTCGTCGTCCCTGATCGCGAGGAGCTGCAAGCCGAAGCGTGAGTGCCGGACCCCGGCCGACAGCAGCACCGCGACCACGAGCACGACCAGCGCCGCGTAGTAGAAGTGCTGGTTGAACCCTACCCCTGTCCATGGTGGTGTGGGAAGGAGGATCCCGGCGGATCCCTTGGTCAGCGAGGAGAGATTGTAGGCGAGCAGCTGGAAGATGAAGAAGAAGGCGATGGTGATCACCACGAACGTGTGACGCCGGGTCCGCAGCGCGATCAGGCCCACGGGCACCGCGATCACCATGGCCACTACGCCGGCGAGCGGCACGTACCAGAAGATCCCGTACCCGCCCGCCAGATGCAGGTGCAGGGCGATCAACGCGATCGTGTAGGCGCCGCTGCCGAAGAAGACCGCGTGACCGATGCTGATGTAGCCCGAGTACCCAGAGAAGCTGTTCCACGCGGTCGCAGCCGCCATGAAGATGACGGTGAAGACCGCGATCGAGGTCACGGCGGGTGTCGAGAAGACGAGCGGGAACGCGATGAGCACGATCCCTGCGGCGACCCACGCTCCGGCTTTCGTCCACCGCGCCGCGGTGCTGCTGCTGGGGACAGGCGCGGGGGCGGGGGAGAACGCGTCGGGCGTCATTGCGCCCTCGTGGCGAGCTTCCCGAAGAGCCCCTGCGGGCGCACGGAGAGCACGATCAGCAGCATGAGGAAGTAGATCACCGGAGACCAGACCGGTGACCAGACGACCGCCACGATGTCTTCGAGCACCAGCATGAACAGCGCGGCGCCCATCGCTCCGCCGATGCTCCCGAGGCCGCCGAGCACGACGATGGTGAGAAGACGCGAGATCAGGTCCAGGCTGCTGCTCGCGTCGAACCCGCTGGTCGCGCCGAACACCATTCCGCCGGCTGCGGTGACAGCGACTCCGATGCCGAAGCTGATCGTCGAGACGCGCTTCACGTTGACGCCGATGAGGGCTGCGGCGGTGCGGTCCTGCAGCGCCGCCCGCAGGCTCGCTCCGAAGCGCGTGCGGTACATGAGCGCGTAGAGCCCTGCGAGCAGGACGGCAGCCATGATGAACCCGAACACGTAGATGTACTCGAGGTAGAAGCCGAAGACGTGCCAGGTGTCGGAGAAGTACGGGACTCGCAGCTGCACGAATGTGGTGCCGAACCCGATGTCGAGGGCGCCCTCGATCAACAGGGAGACGGCGTAGGTGATGAGGATGGACATCGCCACCCGGTCCCTGTCGCCGATGCGCCGCAGGAACGCCCACTCCGTGCCGATCCCCACGACGAACAGCGCAGGGATGGTGATGAGCAGCCCGAGGAACGGGTCGATCCCGGCGTGGACCCACAATGCGTAGCTCAGGTACGACCCGAGCACCACGAAGATCCCCTGGGCGATGTTGATCACTTCGAGCATGCCGAAGATGAGGGTGAGAGCGTAGAGGCCGCCGGTCAGCACCCCGTCGATGATGGCTTCGATGAGCTGGGTACTCAATCGGATCAGCTACCCCACACCGGTTTCGGATAGAGCGGCGCCACCGAGCCCGCGGCGTGCAGAGGAAGGACCTGCTCGAGTGTCGGCTTCCCTGTCTTTGTCTGCCACTGGAAGGCGAAGACCAATCCCTTCACATTCTCCCCCACCTTGTTGAACTTCACCGCTCCCTGGACCGAGGTCATCGTCTTGCCGCTGTGCAGGAACTTCAGGATCTTCTTGTTTGTGAAGCTGTGGGTCGCCTTCACCGCCTGGGTCAGCACCTCGCCGACCGAGTAGGCCTCGGCCGTTGTGGCGTTGATTGTGGCTGCCCTGCCGCCGTACTTCTTCAAGTAGGCCTTGACCATGGCCTTGCTCAGCGAGTTCTTGATTCCGGGGTACCAGCCGTTCGGGTTCATGACCCCGATCGCGTTCTTTGTCCCCACAGCCGGCAAGAATGTCTTGCCCATGTCGGAGCCGGAGGTGAAGATCAGCGCCTTCGGGTTGTAGTGCGCCGTCTCGAAGGCGTTGATGAAGCTGGACACCGTCGGAGATCG
>JAKAQM010000097.1 GCA_021822565.1 Actinomycetes bacterium
CTCGGCGGGAACCGCCCGGTATCCAGGCTGCTGGGGAGGCGCCACTGGGAGCATCGACAAGAGATCGCCTGGTCACGGGATTCCCGACTGTCACTCCTGGAGCGCCGCACCCGTATGATTTGTTTCCGGCTCGGTTCCATTTGCGCAGCTCAGGCGTTCCATCAGCTTTTTGGACCCTACACCCTACACGTCTCAGCCTGGAGCCGTCGGTGTCCGCTGTCAGCTGGAGCGTCGAGGAACCCGAAAGTCAGGTCGACCCGTAGCCTGCTGCGAGCCTGTTCGCGTGGCTGCCCAGCGTGCAACAGCGTCAGCTCCTGTTGCCTCAGGGTGCAACCGTGTCGTCGATACTGGAGCTGTCTCCTGGCTCGGAGACCTGTTGGCATTGCGCAGCAGGGCAGGTTCGATGCTGGCTCAACGGTCGTAGTGGTGCGCAGTCAGTCCGTGGGGATCGTGCCCGCCGATCGCCGGGTCGGTGTGGATGGTTGCATCGCCGAGCCTGTGGACGTGGTGGAGGAGCCGGTGACGGACGTGCTCGGCTATGTCGTGAGCTTGCGACACGGGCAGGTTGCCGTCGACAGTGAGGTTGAGCTCGGCTCGTAGTTCGTGGCCGATCCATCGGACCCGCACGTCGTCGACCCGGCGCACTCCCTCCACGCCGGCCGCCTGGTGCTCCACTTGGTCGACAAGGGCCGGATCGACGGCGTCCATCAACCTCCGATAGACGTCACGTGCAGCGCCTCGAAGGACACCGAGGATCGCCACGGTGATCGCCATTCCGACGATCGGGTCCGCTAGGCGCCAACCGAGGGCCACCCCGATCGCACCGGCGACGACAGCAAGGCTGGTGAACCCGTCGGTGCGGGCATGGTGTCCATCGGCCACGAGCGCCGCCGAGCCGATCTTCCGGCCGACGCGGATCCGGTACCGGGCGGCAACCTCGTTGCCGATGAAGCCGATCGTCCCGGCCGCCGCGACCCAGCCGAGGTTGCTCACCTGCTGGGGATGGACGAACCGGCTGACCGCCTCCCAGGCGGCGATGACCGCTGAAGCAGCGATGACCAGCACCACGGCCAGGCCCGCGAGGTCCTCCGAGCGCCCGAACCCATAGGTGTAGCGCCTGGTCGCGGGCCGCCTGGCTATCAGCAGCGCCACACCGATCGGTACCGCCGTGAACGCGTCCGCGAAGTTGTGGATCGTATCGGCCAGCAGCCCGACCGAATCGCTAATCGAGAACACGATCAGCTCGAGCACAGCAGTCACCAGCAAGCCAGCCAAGCTGATGGTCAGCGCACGCATCCCGGCTCTACTGGCCATGAGCGAGTCGTCCACAGACTCCGCGTGATCCTGGCTGTGAGCACCGACCAGTCCGATGACGAAGCCGACCGGGCCGCGCCGACGACGGTGCTCGTGCCCGTCATGGTGCTCGTCGCTGTGGCTGGCGTGGTGAGAATGGCCTTCGCTCCCGTGGGCTTCGCCATGGCCGCGGCCGCTCATGCGCTCGCCTTGCCGGTCAGGCTCCCATGCCCGAGCCTCTCGTCACCCGTGACGTGCTGAGCGTGTGAGAGTGCCTCGGTGACCAGCGCACGCACGTGCACGTGGTCACAGGAGTAGAAGATGAAGTTGCCCTGCCGACGCGTCGTGACCAAACCCAGTCGCCGTAGCTGACGGAGGTGTTGAGACACAGCAGACGGGCTCGCACCCACATGGTCAGCAAGCTCGTTCACGGAGTGCTCGCCGTGCAGTAGCGCCCACAGGATCCGCAGCCGCGACTCCACGGCCAGCGCCTTCAACAGGCCGGTCGCCGTGGCGAACCACTCCTCCGGTGGCAGCTCATCTATCTGCGTGGTCATGCAGATACCGTACCAGTATCTGACCGGGCATGCGGATAGGGAAGGAAATGGGCGGTGCCCGGCTGCGCAGAACGATCCTTCTGGCGCCGGCCGCCGCGAGATGCTGGAGCGGGTTGGTGGCACCCGAACGACGGCTCTGGATCGCACGGCGCAGGACCGCGAATGGCACCGGGAGCGCCGAACGCGCGCCCAGATCGCCGGACGCGATGCGGCGGCAGGAGCCTGAAGACGACTTCGGGCGCGGTCCCCGTCGAGATCTTGTTGATCAGTGCAGTGCGTACGCATGCCCTAGGCGTGCACACGCAAGCGGGCCGCGGTGGGCGCCGCCCGGCGGCCATCCGGCACGAAAGCGCAGCTCACCGGCTACATCGCGCTGCGCACACCCTGCATCGACATGCGTACGCTGCGTTGAGCAGGCCCCGAGAAATCCACCCGAGAAACCCGCATCTCCGACGCCGGCCCGAACGCGAAACCGCTGGTCAGGCGCCTGCACCCCTGCACGAGGTGCGCGCTCAACCAGCCGTCTTGGTGGCGGGGGCGGGATTTGAACCCGCGACCTTCGGGTTATGAGCCCGACGAGCTACCAGACTGCTCCACCCCGCGGCGGAGCACTCAGGATACCAGGACGCGCTGACTGCTGCTACCGCCCCTCGCTCTTCAGCTCGACGAGGAGCCCTCGGGCGCACCAGAGCCCTCGGGCGCACCGGAGGCCGCGGCATCCACAGACTCCGCACCCAAGTCGATGGGGCCATGTTCCGCCTCATGAGCCTCGAGCGACGCCACGATCCTTTCCGCGTCTGCATCTGCGGTTGGAGCGCCCCGTCCTGAGCGCTGTGCGTAGACCACAGCCCCGAGGTTGCGAAGCAGGATGTCGGCCGCCCGCCTGGCCTGGATGGCATCGAGCTTGGCCTGGCCTCGCTGTGCCGCGTCCTTCGCGACAGCCGTCGCGCTCGCGGCTTGCGTCTTCACCTTGTCGAGCAAACCCATGGCTCACCTTTCCACTCGTCTCACTGCACATGCGGTTCTCGTGCCGGCCGGAGAGGCTTGTGCCAGACGGAAAGCCGCTCGCCGGCCGAGGAGGCTTGTACCGGCCGGGATCATTCCCACCCGGGGCCCGCGAATACCCGGTCGTGGAGGCTCGCCAGCGGTCAGCATTCCCCCTGTGTCAAGTCTCGTTCGGTTGGGCGGTGGACGTCGAGACATGGGATCCTGACGCGTTGACCGAGGATCCGCCGGAGCCTCCCGCACCCCCGCTCAGCCCTGCGTTGGAACGCCCCGTTACCGAGGGGCTCTCGGACGTCGTCGAGGTCGGAGACCCTGTCGAAATCGAAGGCAGCGAAGAAGAACCCTTCGATCCTGCAGTCGACGAGCCAACCGATGCCGGCGACGACGACGTGGGGGATGCTCTTGCTCCATGGCTGCGCGCAGGCGCCTTCGAAGCTTCGTCGAGGAGCGCGGATGCCTGTGCCGTGGCGTCCTGCGCCGCGGCAACCTCCCTTTGGTAGCCGCCAAGGTCAGAGGCCTTGAGGTCGGCCTTGGCCTTGGAGAAGTCCGCAGCAGCCTGCGCGAGGAGCGCTCGGGCCTTCGCGATGTCGGACGATGTCGCCTTGCCTATCGTCGGCGGGGCGACGGTCGGAGAGCTCGGTGTTGTGGTGAGGTACCCACCTGTGCTCTTGAGCGACGTTCCGAGCAGGGCATTCAACGTCGAGCCGAGTGTGGGCTCCATGCGCACCTGCTGCCCGAGCACGGCGATCACGTACTTGAGCTGAGGCTGCGGGATCGTCTTGGACTCGACGTAGAGCGGCCGTACATAGATCACGGAGCCACCGACCAGCACGGGAAGGACGTTGCCGAGAAGGACGTTGGAGCCCTCTTTGTTGAGAAGCGTGATCTTGCTCGACACTGTCGTTGTCGTCTCGATCTCGTTGCCTGCGATCACCGGTCCGATCCTGCTCGCGCCCGGGGGCGTCTCGTACACGTGCAGCTGGCCGAACTGGGTGGGGCTGGAGTCGCCCACGAGCAGCGCGCGCAGCAGCTGGCTGTCACTGTCTCCGGAGCCGGCAGGGACGTAGGCATCGGTGACCGTGAGCGACTGTGTCGTCTGCCCGGGCAGGGACTCCACCTGATAGACGGGTGTCATCGGCTGGTAGGAGCCGCCGACGACCTGCCCCTGCTGGTTCACCACGTACCTGTAGTTGAGAGCGTGTGTCGGCGATCCCACGCCCGTCGTCGGAGAGACGAGCCACGCGTCGCCCGCACTGTAGAACTGTGAGGGTGTCGTGATGTGGTATCTGCCGTAGATCGCCGCCTGCACCGCGAAGAGGTCGTTCCCATATCGGAGCTGAGAGCGGATCGACGGCGGCATGTCGGAAGCGGGCGTGAACATCCCGGGAAACGCGGCCTTGTACGCCTCGAGGATCGGATCTTCGCCCATCGCGTAGAAGGTCATCTTCCCGCTGTACGCGTTGATCACTGCGACGACCGAATTGCGCACGTAGTTGAAGCTCGCGGGCAGTCCCGAGGTGCTCGGGAGGTTCTGAGTGTCTGCGTTCTGCGAGTACGGATAGTTCGCAGTGGTCGTGTACCCGTTCAGGATCCAGTCGACGTGCCCATCGACGAGGACCGGGTACGGCTTGGAGTCAAAGCTCAGGAACGGCGCTGCCTTCTTCGCCATCGTCTGCACGTCCCGGACGAACATGATCTTCGATTGCGACGTGACGAGATTGGAGAGCAGGAGATTGAGATCACCGAACCTGAGCGCGAAGGCAGCCCTGGTGAGAAACGAGCCGATCCGTACGCCGCCACTTCCCTGATAATGGCCCTCGATATCAGCACCTGTCGGACGCTGGCCGTCGAGCTCTGGCTGACGGGTGTCGGCGATCACGTAGCCTGGCTGGTTCACGCCGAAGTAGATGGCCGGCTGACGCAGCTTCGGGAAGCCCCGTGCAGACTTGGCAGGCACGTCACTGATCGCGAAGACCGGGTTCCCCTTCGCGGTCGCATGGTTCGCTTCTGCCAATACCAGACCTTCTCCATGCGTGTACTGCAGGTGCAGGTTGACCCAACTGGCAGAGGGAAGGTTTGTCGGGTCGATCTGACGAACGCCGACGATCGCGGGACGGATGGTCCCGTGTGTTGTGTACCCCTCGACCTGGACGGTCTGGAACGTGTAGTACCCACTGATCGCCTGCTTGACCTGGAAGTCTGCCAGCGAGATCTTTGTGCTCGGGTCCCAGAGGCGGATGTTGTTGAGCGTTGTGAGGCTGGCATCGATTGTAGAGGTCGGTGGCACTGTGCGATCCGGGTAATTCGTCGTGACCTTCACGTGATCGAGACCGTAGGCATAGCGCGTGGCTGCGATGTTGCGGGCGATGTAGGGCTGCTCGAGCTTGCTCTGCGCAGGATTGACCTTCAGCGCCTGCAGAACCGCCGGATAGATCACGCCGATCACGAGCGCGACGAACCCCCACAGGCCGACAGCCAGGACGGGCAGCGTCCACCCCTGGCGCCGAACGTTGTAGAGGAGGATCGCTGCAGCGAACAACGAGACGAAGAAGAGAACGTCGAGGGCTGGCAGCCTCGCGTGCACATCGGTGTACGTCGCACCCTCCACGTAGCCGCTCGTGGAGAGGTCCAGGGAATAGCGCGAGAGCTCGTACCCACCAGCTTTCACCAGTGCAACGAGCGCGAGGAGGACGGAGAGGTGGACCTTCACGACGGGCCTCACGCGCGGCATCGCGTGAAACCGAATTCCGCCGTTCAGATAGTGGAAGAGCGCCGTGAGGACGAGCACCACGGCGAGCGATGCGAGGGTCCAGTCAACGAGGAACTGCAGGAAGGGTAGGGCGAAGACGAAGAAGCCGTCGTTGAGACCGAATTGCGGGTCGGAGTGGGGGAACGGCATGGCATGGGTGAAGAGCAGCCAGCTGTTCCATTGCCCGACGGCCGTGGAGGCGGCGATGAGTGCGGCGACCAGGGCAAGGACGGCGTACACGCGCCCTGCGTACGGCCGCACCGTTCGCTGGTAGCGGCGGACGAGCTCGTCCTCGGGCTCGAGGGCCGCCGCGTGGGCGGCGATCCGGTCACAGATCACCAGGTTCACCCACAGGAGGACGAAGAACGCCGCGCCGAAGCTCGCGAAGAGCCCGACCTTGACCGCGAGGAGAGTCGACCACACGCCGTGGAATCCCACCGAGGAGAACCAGAGGCTGTCGGTGTAGAGCCCGGCGAGCGACCGAAGTGAGCCGAGCAGGACGATCAGGACGACGACGCCACCGATGATCCAACGCCGTGCGTGGCGAGCCCGCGGTCTTGCGACACGGGAGGGGACGTCAGGCGGCGTTCTCACGCAGGAAAGCCTAAAACCCGCCCACGCTCAACGAGGGGTCGGCAGAACCAGGCACCGGCAACCTGCATGCGCCGGAGGATGCCGATGACCGGTCGGGAACGCATCACCCGGCGCGACGGCCCCCGCGAGCCCGTTGTCTTCGCAGTCGGCGCACCCAGGCCCGACCTCGCTCCGGCTCCAGCGGACGTTGCGGGTGCCCGCGCCGACGAGCACGCCCTTGGAGAACGCCTCGACGGCACTGTCTTGTGCGAGGCGCTCGATCCGCTCACCGCGCCATTCTCGATACGCGGCGCCGATGCGCTCCGCCGCGTCGGAGATCTCCCCCGCATCGAGACGACGCCGAAGCAACGTCACGATGGTCGACGCCAGCTGCGCGGTCACGTCGTGCACGGCAGCCTCGTCCGGGCTCGCCGCCTTGGGCTGCCGCCCGCCCGCGACCGAACGCGCGAAGGCCGCGCCCAGGGCGATCGCGTCGCGCAATGACGCCGTCGCCGCTTTCACGTAGAACGCCTGCTGCGACACCTCGTCGAGGAGGAGCTCGCTGCTCCATTCGCCCGTCCCCTTCCGCAGGCGATCGAGGAGCCCGTTCTGGTCGTCCTGGAGTGCTCGCTTCAAGCGCCGCGCCAGAGTCGCCGCCACCGGATCCAGGGCTTCTGCCCGCCGGGCGAACATGGCGGAGTCGACTGAGCCGTGGCCTCGCGCCTCGGTGCCCTCCTCGCCCTCTGCGACGGCTTCCCTCGCGTCCTCTGCGACGGCTTCCCTCTCGTCATCTACGACAGCTTTTCTCGCTCTGCCGGCGTCCTCATCGGCATCCTCAGCAGCGACCGGATCGCTGGCGACGATGAGGGACGACGGGCCGGTGCCGTCCTTGGCCTCGTCGTCCCGCGGGCGGTCGGCGGCATGCCGGGCACGCAGGCGCGCGAACAGGCCGTCGACATCGGCACCGCCCACGCCTTCCTCCGTAGCGAGGCTCGAAATGGCAGGGACCGGAGAGGCGAGCTCGATCGGCGCCATGGCCGCGGGTCGCGAGACCGTGCCAGGGCCGGCCTCAGCAGGCTCGCTGCGCCGGTCGCGCACGAGAGGATCCGCTGCCGCCTCGTCTGCGGGGGGAGCCGTGAGGTCAGCGGGATGCGGCACCGGCTCTTGCGCGCTGCTCGACGCCGACACCCGGCCGGAAGCGACGTGGGCGGGCTCGGCCACCACCGTGGCGATGTCGTCGAACCGCAGCAGCTTCGTCGCTGCGTGGGAATCGAGCTCCCGCATCGCTCGTTCCCGTTCGTCGGCGGGTCCTCGTTCGTCGGCGGGTCCTCGTTCGTCGGCGGGTCCTCGTGCGTCTGCGGGGCGGTTCTCGACGCGAGGGGCGCCATACCGTGGGGCCTCCGGCGCCAGGGCCCCGGGGTGCGACGAAGTCTTCTCGGGATCGGATCCAGCAAGATCCCCGTGCAGCGCCGCGGGCCGTTCCCCATGTTCAGGGCGCCCCTCCTCTTGACGACGCTGCTCCCCGCGCCCCTTCTGCTCTTCCCGAGAGGGGGGGAACCTCTGCTCTTCACTGAGCTCACCTAGTTCGGCGATCGCACGCTCACCCTCGTCGACCAGCACTGACTCCGGCACGTCGGGACCGTGTGGTCTCGCCGCTCCCGCAGCGGACGCCCGCGCGGAATCCTCGGCGTGCGAGAGGTCCTCCACGATCCGGTCGAGGGATCGACGAACCCCGACGACCGACCCTGCGATCTCGTCACGTGCGGCCCGGAAGAGCTCGATCTGCTCGGTGACGAGCCGACGGCGGTGGGCCAGGTCGGCGAGCACCCGGCGGCGTGCCTCCTGAGCCTGGTCGAGCATTGCCCTGCCGTGCTCTCGCGCCCGGTCGACGACCGCCTCGCCTTCGACCCGCGCCGTCTCGAGAACTGCAGATGCCTCCTCGCGAGCCTGGTGACGGAGGGAGTTGGCTTCCAGCTCGGCTTCGGCGATGCGCTCGGCTGCCGACGACTCGGCGTTCACCTGGATGTCCGTCGACTGCTGCTGCGCATCGCGCACCATCGCGGCGGCCGTTTCCTCGGCTTGCGAGAGGATCCGGGCAGCCTCCTCGTGGGCACCACGGAGCACCGCGGCGCTGCGCTGTCCGAGGGAGCTCGTGAGCACGCTCTCGTCGATGACCGGATGCCGAGCCCGCTCCTCGGCCTCGCGCAGCTCGTGGAGGAGCTCCTGCTCTCGCCGGTCTGCGTGCTCGAGAGCCTTGGCGACCAGCTCGAGGTAGGTGCGGACCTCATCGGGATCGAGGCCGCGGCGCACGGTGCTGAACGTGCGCCGCGCGACGTCGCCCGCGTCGATGCGGGAGGTGGAGATGGTCGGATGGTCGTCAGCCACCGCGTAAAGCCTATGACCCCTGGCGTCGCGGGGTCGGCGGGACCGAGCCTCCGAGGTGATGGAGGTCGGCCAGCACCTGTGCGAGGGAGCTGACGCCGTAGACCCTGAGGGAGGGGGTCGCCTTCGATCTCGCTGTCCTCACCTGGGCCGCCGGCACGAAGAACACCGTCGCACCCGCCCGCTCCACGGCGACCGTCTTCTCCGGAACACCGCCGACCTCGCCCACGGCGCCTGTGGGTGTGATCGTCCCGGTCGCGGCCACCGCCTTGCCGCCAGTGAGGTCGCCGTCCCAGAGCGTGTCGATGATCCCGAGGGTCATCGCCAGCCCGGCGGAGGGCCCGCCGATCGATGTGGTCCGCAGCCCCACCGGGAAAGGCAGCCTGAACACCGACTGCGTCTGGGCCTCGACGCCGAGGAACCCCTGCCCGTGCCAGCCGGTCCCTGGGCACAGGCGTGTCCCCGTCGGGTGCGGGATGGACGACGGCCAGCGACCGAGTCGAACCGTCTCACCAACCGAGGGGCCGGGCACGAGGTCGGCGTGCACGCCGACGTGCGAGCGTTCGACCGTCAAGTGCACGACGGCCCCGGCGTGGCGAGACGCCAGAGCTCGCGCGAATGCACACGCGTCGGGCGTTCGGTGACCCTCCACCGCGGTGACGACCTGCCCCACGGAAAGCGCATCGGCGGCCGGGGAGCCCGGGACGACCGCGAAGACGACCACGCCGATGTCTCGGACGCCGACGTGATAGCCGAGCCGGGTGAGCGCGGCGGCCTTCGCGGCGGACTGCGACTGCTCCATCTCGAGGTAGCCCTGGGCCACGAGCTGCGTCGGCGGCGTGGCCGGTCCGAGCACTGTGGCCGCCGGCAGGATCCGAGCGTTGGCGCGCAGCGAGTCGTAGAGATAGCTGAGTGCAGTCACCCGTGTGAGGTAGACGTCGGTGAGCAGCACGCTGCCGTGCAGACGGTGAGCACGCTGCTTCGAGACGTGCACGAGCGGCGCGACCGGCTGGGCCACTCCCGGAGTGATGACGTAGTAGTCGAGGTCCACATGGTCGGCGACGACGGCGGCCACGACGAGCGCCACGACGACCACGGCGACGATCCGTGCCCACCGCGGCGCGCGCCTCCGACCGCCGGGTCCCCCTGAGCGGACCACCGAGGAGACGGGGGCGGAGGGAGGGCCCCCCGGCCCGACGGGCTCCGAGCCTTGGATGGTGTCGGGCTGTGTGCGGTGGGGATCGTGTGCAGACATACTCGGTCGGTGGGCAATGATCCTGCCACGGACGGCTCTCTTCGCCCCGTCGACGTCGTCGCCGCCGGGCACCGCGGGGATGCCGGGACCGCCCGGCGTGCCCTTGGCTCGGAGGATCCCCGGCTCCGAGAGGTCGCCCTCGGCGCGCTCTCACGGACCGGAGACCTCGACCCCGAGACGCTCGAACGCGTGCTGTGCGAGGACCCCGATGCCGGGGTTCGCCGTCGCGCGTGCGACCTCGCAGCGAAGTTCCCCTCCTCGCGGTCACTCCTCTCGATGGTCATCACTGCGCTCGCCGACCCCGACGCGCTGGTCGTCGAGGCGGCCTGCTGGGCCCTCGGGGAGTCGCCGTACGCGCCGGTAGAAGCGCTCGTCCGCACGGCGAGGGCGCACCCCGACGCCAGGGCGCGCGAAGCCGCGATCGCGGCGATCGGGAGCATCGGCGATCCCCGAGGCCTGCCTGCAGTGCTCGACGCGCTCGGAGACCGACCCACGGTGCGCCGCCGGGCGGTGGTCGCGCTCGCGGCGTTCGAGGGCGAGGAGGTGCAAGCCGCTCTCGAGAGCGCGGTCACCG
>JAKAQM010000098.1 GCA_021822565.1 Actinomycetes bacterium
CGCAGAAGACCGTCACGACCTCGGCAACGAGCTTGATCGCGTTCAGCACGTTGATCGGGAACCCGCCGCGCAGGTAGATGACGAACACGTGCCCGGCCGCGATGGCTTCGGCATTCCTCGTCGCCAGGTCCACGAGCTCCGCGTCGTTCCCTGACCGGCGGATCAGGCATGGCCCGGACGCCTCGGAGAACGCGACGCCGAAGCGCAGATGCGGGCCCGCACCTGCCAGCGCCTCGTGCAGGTCCTCCACGGTCTTGATGAAGTGTGCCTGCCCGATGATCACGCTGGCCTCGTCGGCCATCTCGATCGGGACGGCACTCAGCTCCAACGCCATCGCGCCTCCCGGTCGAAGTCTTCCGCGTCGGCCGCCGCCGCAGAGAGCACGAGATCCATGCTCCGGCGACGCCTTGGCCGGTGACAGGGCCGAAGGTCACACTTCTCTCACGCTGGAGGTGGACGTCGGGCTGGAAGCAGTCGGGCCTGGAGCTACGAGAGCGGTCGACTCAGGATCCGCCTGCCGTCATCTCGAAACCCGCGCTGTTCGTAGTACCTGAAGAGGTGGCCCACCTCACGGCCGTTCGGCGCGACCACGAGATCGATCAGGGAAGCGGAAGCGCGTCGCGCCCACTCCACGGCATCCTCGATCAGGAGCGCGGCCAGTCCTCTCCGACGATGCTCCGGACGCACGTACAGATCCTGGAGCTCCGCGATGGTCCCGGACTCCAGCGTGAAATCGGTCGTGGACAAGGCGAAGCCGCAGACCTGCCCGTGCTCGAGCACCATCATGACGCGAGAGGTCGTCGAGGGGACGAGCACCGCGAAGTTCTCGTGCAGCATCTCGTCGCTCGTCGTGAACCCATCCTCGTCGTAGAACGCCCGCGCCAGCTCCACCAGCGCCGGAATGTCCGCCATCTCCGCCTCACGCAGAGCAACTCCGGGTGGCAGCGCGTTCGTGGACGTCTCATTCGTGGACGCGTCATTGGTGGACGCGTCATTGGTGGACGTGGACACGCGTGTCACTGTATTGGCCGTTCGATCGTCGCAGCTCACGATGGACGGGCGGCGTTCCCGGGGAATATTCGTAGCGGTGTCTACGTTCATGAACGTTTGTCTTGTTCTGACGACCCGAGACCGTGGAGGTTCCCATGACGACGCAGACGACGACGCAGACGACGCAGACGACGACGCAGACGACGAGCGCCGGCGATCTGGTGGTGGCAGCCGTGCGCCATCTCTTCGACGCGGGCGTCATGTCGCATTCCGGACACGCCAACCTGAGCGTGCGGCTCGATGCCGAGCGGTTCGCGCTCACCACCACCGGGATGGTCCGCGAACTTCGCCGCGACCAGCTGGCGACCCTGAACCTCGACGGTGACGTGCTCGAAGGATTGCTCGGTCCCGAGAATGCCGAGATCATCGCCATGCACTCGGTCGTCTACAAGGCCCGGGGTGACGTGGGAGGGATCATCCACACCCACTCGCCGTCTGCCACCGCCTTCGCGCTCGCCAACCGCGAGCTGCCATGTCGGGCCGAGCCGCTGCTGCGCTTCGGCCAGGCCGAGCCGGTCCCTGTGGTCGCGTGGGGCCCTCGGGGATCCGATGTCTCGGTGCGCGGCATCGCCGCCGCCCTCGACGAGCACCCGACGACCTCTGCGGTGCTGCTCGCCAACCACGGGCTGCTGGCCTTCGCTGCCGACCTCATCGGCGCCGCGCGCCTGGTGGTCGCCATCGAGGAGGCGGCCGAGGCCGAGCTGGCGGCGGCGGCGATCGGCGGGGCGGTCGACTTCCCCGCCGGCGCCCTCGACGCGGTACGGGCGTCGATGGCGCGGGTACGGTCATGACGGCCGGTTCGTCCCTGGGGCGGGCCGAGGCGATCCGCGACCGCTACCGCCAGGTCTTCGCCACGGTGCCCCCGGGCATCGAGGCCCGCCTCGCGGTCGCCGAGGCGACGGGGCGTCTCGGGTCGGTGGAGACGATCGAGCAGCTGCGCCGGGTGCTGCTGGCCGACAACCCCCTCGGGGCTCGCACCCAGCAGCTGGTCCACTTCGCCCAGCTCGTCGCCCTGGGGCGCGACGGGCCCGCCCGCCTCCATGCCAGAGGTGCGCTTCGTGCCGGTGCCACGCCCGCCGACCTCGTCGGCGTGGCCGAGACCTCGCTCGTCACCTCGGGGATGCCCGCCTACGCGCTGGCTGTCGAGATCATCTCCGAGCTCCTCGAGACACCGGCTGCGTCGAAGGGGGATGCCGAGCCAGGTGCTCGTCGAGCCGGCGCGGCGGCGGACGCCGGCGAGGCGCAGTGAGCACCCCGAGGTCGCACGCCTCTGGCCATCAGGGCGTCCCACGCGCCGGCGCCGACGTGGCACCCACAGGTCTGGGCTTCCTTCTGGGCTTCCTTCTGGGCGTGGCGCACCGGGCACACCGCCGAGCCTGGGAGGCGGATCTCGCCGACCTCCACGTGACCGCGCCGCAAGCAGCGCTCCTGCGGCTCATCACGGCCGAGCCCGGCCAAGGCGTCCGCCAGCTCGCCCGCGGGCTCGGAACCGACCCCATGAACGTCCAACGTGTCGCCGAGTCCCTCATCACCGCAGGTCTCTGCGAGGCACGCCACGACCCCGGCGACTCCCGCCGCCGGCCCCTGTACCCAACCGAGCTCGGGGCTCGGCGCGCGGTCGCGGTCGCCCAGCGGGCCGAGAGCGCCGAACTGGATCTCATCGATGCTCTCGGCGAGGACCTCTACCACACGTTGCTCGCAGGCCTCCAGGCGCTCATCGACCACGACCGTCACGCCCTCGAGCCGACGGCGTCCGCCAGGCCGATCGTCGACCTTCGAACCCGCGCCGAACGGCGTTCGGGCCCGTAGGACCTCGCGCACGGCGTCAGCCGGCCGTCACCCGGCCGTCACCCCGGTGCGCTCGTTGAATTCTCGGATCCGCTCGTCGAGGGTGGGCATCACGGCGCGGGCGTCTCGCCAGAACGTCTGCGACTTGCGGGCGCTGAATTCGTCGATGGAGACGCCCTGCTGCTCCACCCAAGTGAAGTAGCCGAGGTTGAAGATCTTTTCGCGCTCACGCCGATCGAGCTCACGGAGATGGTCGGTCGTGGCCCCGAGGACGTGCTCCGCGAAGACCTCTGCGGCGGCGAGCTCGTCGAACCCGTGCGGAAAGTCTCGCCGAAGGACGCGGTCGCGCTCGCTCCCGTACATCGACGCCCCATCGGTGGCGACCGTGACGACCGCGTCGCGTTCGGAGAGCCCGTGGTACTTCGCGTACTTGATGGACGCCAGGACGTTGCAGATGCTGGAGAGCCCGAAGGACGACAGCGCGGCGACCAGGTTCGGGTCCACGCCCCGCCGTTCGACGAGGTGGCGGCGCCCAGTGTCGGTGTTGAACAGCACGTTGAGCTGGTCCGTCGCGCGATCGGTGACGGCCGCGACGACGTCGGTCTCCATGACGTTGTGGATGAGCGGCACGTGCTTGTCGCCGATGCCTTGGATGTTGTGCTCGCCGAAGCCGTTGTAGAGCAAGGTCGGGCACTCGAGCGCCTCGACGGCAACGATCTCGGAGCCGTGGCGCTCCTTCAGGTACTCGCCGGCCGCAATGGTGCCTGCGGAGCCGGTCGCAGAGACGAAGGCTCGCAGCGTCAGCCTGCCGCCGGGGTGCGCGCCCGACGCTGCCGCCACGGCGTCGAGCGCCGGTCCGGTCACGTGGTAGTGCACGAGGTGGTTGCCCATCTCGGAGAACTGGTTGAAGATCACGTTGGTGTCGTCCTCGGCGAGACGCTTGCACTCGTCGTAGATTTCCTTGACGTTGCTCTCGGTGCCAGGGGTGCGGACGACGTCCGAGGGGTCCTCGACCCACGACTCGAGCCACTCGAAGCGCTCCGCGCTCATCCCCTCGGGCAGCACGGCGACGCCCCGGCAACCCATCAGGCGAGAGATCGCGACGCCGCCCCGGCAGTAGTTGCCCGTCGAAGGCCAGACGGCCCGGTGGTGGGTTGGGTCGAAGTGCCCGGTGACGATGCGGGGGGCGAGACAGCCGTAGCTTGCAAGGACCTTGTGGGCACGGATCATCGGGAACCGGTCGGCGAGGGCAACGACGATGCGAGCGGGGGTCCCGGTGAGGGCTTCGGGAAGCACGAGGTGCGCAGGGACGGTGGTGGTGCTCGCCCGGTCCGCGCCGTTGTACCAGTGGACCCGAAACAGGTTGAGCGGATGTGCGTCGTCGGGATCGACCCCGTGCAGGACGTTCCTGACGTGGTCGGGCATCGACGCCGGGTCGGCCAGCTCGGAGAAGGTGGGCAGGACGATCCGGCGGTCCCGGAAGCGCGCCACGGCGCGGTCGTAGCTCGCACGATCGTCGATGTCCTCCAGGGCGCCCAGGCGTGCCATAGGGCATGATCCTGTCACTTCGGCCGGCCCTGTCGCGCAGCGGCGCGGACGGCTCGGGCCGCGGGGCGATCTGCGACACACGACCCGGGAGAGGAGCGGCGTCGCCCCTCTCCCGGAGGACATCGCTACAGTCCTGCCACGATCTGCTCGAAGGCGAGGATGGCACCATGAACGATCGGGATGCGGCGGCGAGCTCGGAGCATGGTGGCACCTACGTCCTGAGCCTGTCGTGCCCAGACCGGCCTGGAATCGTCCATGCGGTTTCCAAGTTCTTGGTGGAGTACGGGTGCACCATCGTCGAGAGCCAGCAATTCGGCGACCAGGAGACCGGCCTCTTCTTCATGCGGATCGGATTCGTCCCGGTCGCGGCCACCATGGGCGCGTGCGACGAAGCGCGAGCGGGTGACGACCCCGTAAGCCTCGAAAGGCTGCGAGGTGCGTTCGCCGCGGTCGCGGGCTCGTTCTCGATGGCGTGGCACCTCGGTCGGGCGTCCGACGGGCAACGGGTGCTCATCATGGTGAGCAAGCTCGGCCACTGTCTCAACGACCTGCTTTTCCGTGCCAGCACCGGATGGCTCAACGTCGAGGTCGTGGCCGTCGTCGGGAACCATCTCGACCTGGCCGAGATGGCGAGCAGCTACGGCGTCCCGTTCCACCACATCCCGGTCACCACCGAGACCAAGTTCCATGCGGAAGCGCGCCTCTTGGAGCTCGTGCACACCCTGCACGTCGACCTCGTCGTGCTGGCCCGGTACATGCAGATCCTCTCCGACGACGCCTGCAAGCAGCTGGAGGCGCGCGCGATCAACATCCATCACTCGATGCTGCCGAGCTTCAAGGGGGCCCGACCCTACGAACGAGCCCGCGAACGCGGGGTCAAGGTCATCGGGGCGACGGCCCACTACGTCACCTCGGACCTGGACGAGGGTCCGATCATCGAGCAAGCGACCGCACGGATCGACCACAGCATGTCGGCTGCCGACGTCGCCGCCCTTGGGCGTGACACCGAGTGCCTCGCCCTGGCGCGCGCGGTCCGGTGGCACGTGCAGCGCCGCGTCTTTCTCGACGGGCGGCGCACGGTCGTCTTCCGCTGAGGGCGGGTCCCGACCGAATCTCTCCAACGGCTGCGGCACCACGCACCTGACCTCCCCGGGCGGACTGGTGGTCCGGGCAACCCTTCGTCGTGCCCAGAACCCGAGCGACTCAGCTGGCAAAGATCCAACGTGGGTCCACGGCACGCAGGAAGCGATGGCGCCATGCCCGGAGCAGCGCGGGTTCACCGACGACGTCGCTGGAGGCTTGCCAGAGGAGGTAGGCGGCGGTCTGGCTCTGCTGGGGGGTCCGGCAGAACCGCACGATCCTCGAGGGATCAGCGATGTCCAGCAATTGGTAACGCGCGGTACCTGGCGATGTGGCAGGGTTCGGAGGCCCCCCAGCCCTCGAACCAAGATCCGGGACGAGATCCTCGAATGTCCGGTCTACGGTGCCCGAGAAGCAGAAATATGGCTGCAGGTTGCGATACGGAAGGACGACCGCCTGAAATGTGAGCTGCGTGGGCGCGAGATGGGCGTGGTGATCGAGAACCCGAATGGCGGCATGACGGAATGGGTCGTGCGCGTCGAGGTCGGCGTGCTCGACCGTCCCGATCGCAGTAGGGAACCATGCGCCGCGCGCGGTCATGCGGTTCCGCTGGTGCTGGGTGACGAGGCAACGGTTCCTCGGATCGCGAAGCATGACGGCGACACCCGCGACGTTGGCCAGATGGGAGTTGGCGAGCAGTGTCGCTGCCGACGGCAGGTGCCGCCTGGTCGGGCGCGCCGCGGCGACGACTTTGTTGATGAGCGGTCGGAGCCGTACCCACTGGTACATGGCGGACAGGCTCGCTGGAAGTGACAGGACGCTCGTGCTCGAGAAATAGGCGGTGAGGTTGGTCGCGACCAGGTCCCAGAACTCGACCACGGAGACCTCGAGCCTCGGTTCGAGCCGGTCGAGCCGTACCACGCGGCCGTTCCACGTGGTCGTGAGGCTCAGGCGTTGGTAGAAGTCGACCAGACGGTCGCGTTCGGCGGAAGTGATCGGCGAGCGAAATGGCGACGGATCGTTCAGATGGGGATCGGTCGTGTCGAAGCCTGCTCCGGCTGCCACCACGACTTGGCTGGTCGGCAGGACCGGGTGCAGGAGCTGGCGCAGACGGTCGAAGTGCCCGGAGAACCGCCAGTACGCCGTGCCGACCGTCACCGAGCCGAGTGCTGCCGCGGTCAGAAGATCGGCGATGACATCTTGGGCGACCCCGTCCCAGAACACGTGCTGGTCGCTCGCTAGCTCATGTCGGGCGGGGCCGGCAATCCTTCTCGCGCGCGATCCCAGTGGCGACGCCGACCATCACCTGCCCTCGGTGCGGTCAGGGTCGAACATAGGCCCAGCCATCGTGCTGGCGCCGTACGAGGTGGGAGATCCCCGAGGAGATGACGTCGACCCCGGGGGTAAGGTCCTCGCGTGAGATGCCGGCTGCAACCATCGAATTGTTGCAGGCGAGGAGCACGACTCCTCGCGCCTGCAGGGCAGCGAGGTCTGTCCGCAGGTCCGAGCGCGACGCCAACGCGGAGATCGCGGGACCGTTGAACACGATCTCTACCTCCACAAGGGCCGCGCCGACATCGTCGAGCAGGTTCGCCACGTTGCCGAGGGCCAGGCGCTGGCGGTCCGGGCTCGCGTCGTCGACGTGGACCACGACGCGGACAGCGCCTTCGGTGGTTGGCGACATCGCCATCGAACTGTACCCGTTCCCTTCATTGCCAGGGAGTGAAAGCCCATGAGCACACGACACGGTGTCGAGCACGTCGACGTCGTCACGATCGGAGCGGGTGGCGGCGCGTACCCTGGCGCATTCGCCTTGGCCGATGCCGGCCGCCGCGTGGTGATGGTGGACACGAAGGGGGTGATGAGCGGCAACTGCCTGGCCGAGGGTTGCGTGCCGTCCAAGGCTGTCTACGAGATGGCGGAGCTGCGGCGTCGGATGGCAGCCGCACCGGTCGAGCGTGCGCTCGGGGCGCTCGGGACATCGGTCGACTACGCCGGGATCGTCACCTGGAAGGACGAGGTACAGGAGAACCGCTACCGCCAGCACGCGGCTGAGCTCGAGCGCGCCGCCGAGCGCCTGCGGCTCGTGCGCGGGTCCGGGCGCCTGCTCGACGCGCACAGCGTCGAGGTGTCCACCGACGGCTCGTCGGAGACCTTCCACGCAGACCAGATCGTGATCGCGACCGGAGCCGACGTGTTCGTCCCGCCCATCCCCGGGGCAGAGCTGTGCGTGACCAGTAGGGACCTGTTCGCCCTCCACCCGGTGGTCACCGCCCTCCCCGAGCGTCTTGCGGTCATCGGAGGCGGCTACATCGGCCTCGAGGTCGCCTGCATGCTCCATGCATTCGGCAGCGAGGTCACGGTGATCGAGGCCCTTCCCGAGCTGCTCTCGGGCATGGACCCCGACTTCGTCTCCCTCCTCGCCGCGGGGATCGACCCTTCGATCACCATCCGCCTCTCCTCTGCGGTCACCGGTGTCACCGAGCGGGCCGGTGGCGGGTTCACCGTGCACGTGCGCGGCGACGCCACCGAGGATGCGGTCGACGCGGACCTCGTCCTCATGGCGGTCGGTCGCAGGCCGGTGATCCCCGACGGCGCGACCGACCTCGGGCTTCCCATGGAGGGCCACGGCCTGGCGGTGGAGCCATCGATGCAGGTCCCCGGCCACCCGCACCTCTACGCCCCCGGCGACGTGAACGGCCGCTCGATGCTCTTCCACTCAGCAGTGCGCCAGTCCCTCGTGGCCGCGCACAACATCCTGGCTGGCGACCATGTGGTCGACCGGATGGACTTCGATGCCGTGCCGGCGACGATCTTCACCGCACCCGAAGGCGCCTACGTCGGCATCACCCGGGCGTCCGCCGCGAAACGGCATCTGGCCGTCGCGGAAGGCGCCTATGCGCTGAAGGGCGACTCGCGGGCGCAGATCCTCGGCGAGACCTACGGCGAGATCCGGCTGTTCTGCGACGCCGAGAGCCTCCGTCTCCTCGGAGGGTGGGTCGTCGGGATCGACGCCGCCCAGCTCATCGGCCAGATCGGAGAGGCGGCCGCAGCAGGTCTCACGGCCTACGACCTGGCCCGTTTCGCCGACCAGCACCCCACCGCAGCAGAGGGCATCGGAAAGGCAGCGAGGGCTCTCGTCGGCTGAGGATCCCCGACCACCTGACAGTCCCTGCTGTCCCCGATATCCCGGCCGGGCTGGTCAACGGGGGTGCGCGTGCCGAAGAGCCGATCCATGAGCCGATCAACCTCATCTCTCGCCGTCGCAGGGCTGCTTCCCCGCCGGCGCCTCGGGCACCTCTTCGCCCAACTGGCGATCCCGCTGCGCTGGGACCGAGGCCTCGTGGCACTGAGTGACCCAGGCCCAGGTGGGATTGGTCCTCATGCACGCGAGGAAGACCTGCCGGCTTCCGCGACGGATGAAGAAGCACATGAACAGGCGACGAAGCAATCTCGACGTCGTAGACACGATCGGTCACGTCCTCGGACGACCACATCTCCAAGCAATCCTGCGCTCCGGCCCTTCACTACGTAGCGACGTGCGCAGGCGCCGTGACGCCCTTCGTGGGCTCGACCAAGGCTCCCACCTCGCCGGATAGACCCATCCGCTCGGCGCCAAGCCCAGGTCCACCTCGAAGCACGACGGGCCCTGACACCGCCAGCGCTCCGGCAGCCGACACTGACCGACCGCCCCCGAGAACGGTGCCGTCCTTCTGCGGCTCCGACCCAGGTCACGGCGTCGCGCATTTCGTGGCCGGTATCTCGACCATCGTCTGGAATCGTGATCAAGGATGCTTCGCGGGACCTTGGCAGGCTCGGCGCGAAGGTGACGGGCTCGGCTGCTGATGCCGGTCGCCGGAGCCCCACATCGCCACCATGGTCGCAGGCGCAGATCTCGTCCTGGCGATCGCCGAAGACCAGGGTATGTTGGTCGCCACAAGCCGTTCGTTTGCAGCTCGCAACACATGCCGACCAACTGGGTCGCCGAACCTTCTACGAGAAACCGACGCGGACGAGATCGACTGAAACTGATTACGACTACCTGGCTGAAGGGGGCGTTGGAGGCAGCGAATGTCTCGCGACGAAAGCCCATGAGCTCCACCGAGAAACCGAAAGCGCGATGAATGCTCAAACGGATGACCCGTTCGGATCACCCTGGCACGAGGCCAGCGTGAATGGATCGACCGTGGCGAGTTTCCAGCCCGGCTCGCTAGCCAAATCATTCGACGAATATGGGGGTGACGGTGACTGTCTACAATCCCGCTGAGGATCGCTACGGGTCCATGACCTACCGCCGTTGTGGGCGCAGCGGTCTGCTTCTCCCCGCCATATCGCTCGGGCTTTGGCAGAATTTCGGCGACGACCGACCGCTCGAGACTCAGCGCTCCGTCGTGAGGCGAGCATTCGACCTTGGCATCACCCATTTGTCCATACGGGAGTGCCGAGACCAATTTCGGGCGGATCCTGCGCGAGGACTTTCGGGACCATCGCGACGAGCTCATCATCTCGACCAAAGCGGGTTGGGACATGTGGCCGGGCCCCTACGGCGACCTCGGGTCTCGAAAGTATCTTCTCGCCAGCCTGGATCAGAGCTTGCGTCGACTCGGCGTCGACTACGTCGACATCTTCTATCATCATCGTTTTGATCCGAACACGCCCCTCGAGGAATCAGTGGGTGCTCTTCATACGGCTGTCACCTCCGGAAGGGCGCTCTACGTCGGCATTTCCTCTTATTCGGACAAGCGCACCTCCCAGGCAGTCGCGATCCTGCGTCAGTTGGACAGTAACCATTCACCCCTCACCGGCGACGCTGCGGACCACGAGGTGCGTCGTGGCGCGTTGCGACAGCGATGATGCAGATCAAGCGGTGAAGGACCGCGGCGACAGATCAGGTGTCGGCCGGCGGCATC
>JAKAQM010000099.1 GCA_021822565.1 Actinomycetes bacterium
AGGACCCCATGCGCGTGAAGTGCATCCACAGGTGCCGCCGTGCGCGCTCGCTCAGCTGGTCGCCCCAGCCGTCGCCTTGGAATTCCACGGTGTGGGTCTCGTACTCAGAAGTCATCTGCTCCCCCAGAAAGGTCTGCTCGGCAAGTTTCAGGTACATCTCGAGTGCATGAAGGGCGCGGTGGGCGGTACTCGAGGAAGGCTGGGCCGTCCGTGCCGGGGCGCCCGGGCTCGTCGCGGTCGGCCTGCATCGAGCGTAGCGGCGCCACGTGCCGGGCGCCGGTCGCCGCCAGCCGCCCCCGTGGTGGCACGGAGCGGCGCGCTCACGCCGAGCGCGCGTGGAGCGCGCCGCTTCGGGACGGCGCTGCGGAGACGACGACGCCCAGGACCGCCGCCCCCGCGAAGAGCAGCACCCCGGCACCGGGACCAGCCAGGGCGGCCAGCACGCCGTACAGCGTGACGCCCACGATGCCCCCCAGGCGACCCGAGGCCTGGCTGACCCCCTGGCTCGTGCTGCGCACCTCCGTCGGCGCGGACTCGGCCGGGACGATCACCGTGGTCTTGTCGGGCCCGGCAGCACCGAAGAAATAGCCCGCGGCGAGGAGGCCGCCGACGACCATCGCTGTGCCCTTGCCGACGACCAAGAGAAGGAGGCCGAGCACGCCGAATGCAACCGCCCGGGCCGCGAAGCCGATCACCTGGAGCCGGCGGCGCCCGATCGAGTCGATCCCGATCACCGTGAGGGTCGCGGCCGGGATCGTGATCGCCTTCACCGCGGTCGCGCTGGCGGCACCGGTCGCGGCGCTGGTGGTGAGCACCGTCGTGATGAGAAGCGGAAGGACGAGGCCCAGACCTTGATCCCCCACCTGGTAGAGGAACGTCGCCGCAGCCCTCGCGGCGAGGCGGTTCGGGCGCAGCTGGCGACGGGTCATCCGGATGATCGCTCGGACGTCCGGCAGCCGGGCGACATCCCATTCCGAGGACTCGTCGAGCTTCCTGCGCAGCAGGAGCACCGGGAAGGCGAGCGCCACACCGAGCCCGAGCGAGAGCCGCCAGCCGTCGACCGGGGCGACGTGGAGGAAGACGGCACCGAGGCCATAGGCCCCGAGCGTCCCGAAATTCGCCGCCCACATGATCCAGGCCATGGTCCTCCCACGTCGCTCGAGGGGCGCCTGCTCCGCGACGTAGGGGAACACGACCGAGAAGTCCATGCCGATGGCCACGCCGGTCAGGAGGCGGCTGGCGGCCAGGACGCCGAAGTCGGGGGCGAGCGCCGACGCTGCGCTGGTCAGCCCGAAGAGCACGAAGTCCAGCAGGAGGAGCTGCCTGCGTCCGAACCGGTCGGCGAGGACCCCGGTCACGAGGGAGCCCACCAGCATCCCCACGAGGGTGGCCGTGCCGAGGGTCGTCACCACCGCGCTCGAGAGGTGGCACTGGTCGCGCAGCGGTGCGAACGCGACCGAGATGGCGCCCAGGTCGTAGCTGCCGACCAGGATCCCGATGCCGGCGAGTGCCGCCTTGACCTGCCACGACACGCCGCCGGCACCGTCGGTCCAGATCCCAGAGCGCACCGACTGAAGGGTACCCTAACTCCATCTGTTAGGTAAGCCGTGCCCTTCTGGGCCCGAGACGCCCGAGACGCCCGAGACGCCCGAGACCCCCGAGACGCCCGAGAGCGTCCGGCCCCTCAGAGCGGGAGGTTGTACGCGAGCACGAAGTTCAGTGCCACGGCGAACATCAGGTAGATGAGCCATAGGCCCGTCCCGAGGTGGAAGAAGCCCAGGGACCGCTCCGCGAAGCTCCCCAGCCTCTCCGGGAGGTCGGCCTTCACGGTGGCGAAGACGTCGCTCACGTAGACGCCGGTGAGGCCGATGAACAGCCCGCCGACCGGATCGTCGTGGGCACCGAAGAACACGATGATCCCGAGGATCGAGATCAGGAGGAAGCCCACCGTCATGCCCAGGCTGGCTCGGCCGTCTGCCCCGTGGAGGCGGTTCCACCCGATGACGAACCAGTGGACGCCATATGCGGTGAACGCCAGTCCAGCCATGTACAGGGGCTTGGCGGTGAAGGTCCCGAGCACCAGTCCGAGGAAGATGTAGGCGCCCGTGAAGAACTGCATGAACCCCGGCAGGGCGATGCCCCACAGCCCGGTGGGCCAGTCGACCTCCTTGCTCCGCTTGGGATAGCCGAGCAGCTCCTGACCGGGCTTCCGCGGCTCGTAGGCATGTCGGCGTGCCTGCAGGTCGCTGACCAGGGAAGACGGCTTCCAAGGGCCGCGAACCCGTAGACACACGACTAGCGGCTAGATACTTGCCGTAGACTGCGATGATGAGGTATCGTTGTAGGCAGGATGTACCTGCGAGAGACGCGGCGACGCAACGGGGACGGCAGCGTGGTCTCGTACCTCGCGCTCGCCCACAACGAGCGGGACCCTGAGACTGGCATCCCCAAGGCGAAGATCATCCACAACTTCGGGCGGGCCGACACCGTCGACAAAGAGGCCCTGGCGCGTCTCGTGCGCTCGATCAGCCGGTTCCTCGATCCGGCCGAGGCGCTTCAGGCGACGTCTGCTTCGGACGGGGAGATCGAGGTCCTCGACTCGCGGCCGATGGGGCCGGCATGGGTGGCGGATCGGCTCTGGGAGCGCCTCGGGATCGGCCGGGCGATCTTCCAGGTCGCGGCCGGCAGGCGACTCGAGGCCGAGGCGGTCGAGCGGGTGATCTTCTCCATGGTCGCGAACCGCCTCTCGGTGAAGCCGCTCTCGAAGCTTGCCGGCTGTTCGTGGGTGGCCAAGCGGGCCTTCGTCGACAACCTGGCCGAGGTCACCGACGACCAGTGCTACCGGGCGATGGACTTCCTCCTCGAGGCGCTACCCGAGCTCCAAGAGAACGTCTTCTTCTCGGTGGCGAACCTCATGAACCTCGAGGTCGACCTCTTGTTCTTCGACACGTCGTCCACGTACTTCGAGACCGAACGCCTCGAAGACGAGCTCGCAGGTGACGAAGAGGACGATGGTGATAGCGAGACCGAGGAGGAAGTGGACGAGCCGCTCGAAGAGGCCGGGATCCGCCGGTTCTCCTCGCACTCGAAAGATCACCGTCGCGACCTGCCCCAAGTCGTGCTCGGCCTCGCGGTGACGAGGGAGGGCATCCCGGTGCGGATGTGGACCTTTCCGGGGACCACCTCCGACCAGGACATCATCAAGAAGGTGAAGGACGATCTCGGCGCCTGGGGCTTGCACCGGGTCATCTGGTGTCTGGACCGTGGGTTCAACTCCGCTGACAACCGGCGCTACCTCACCCGTGCCGGCGGGCACTACATCGTCGGCGAGAAGCTCCGCTCGGATCAGGTAGAGGCGAAGGCCGCCCTCTCTCGCCAGGGCCGCTACCGCCTCGTGGCGGGCAACCTGCGCGTGAAGGAGGTGCGCGTCGACGACGGCGTCATGCGCGACCGCTTCGTCATCTGCCACAACCCCGAGCGGGCCACCCACGACGCCGCGGTCCGGGCGAACATCGTTGCCGAGCTCTCCTCGCGCATTGCCGGTTCCGACACGCTGAGCGCGACCCGGCGCGCAGAGCTCTACGGGAAGCTCTCGACCAAGGCCGTCTTCAAGCGCTTCTTGCGTCGCACCACCACCGGCAAGCTGCGCATCGACAAGGCGGCGATCACCCACGAGGCGCATCTTGACGGCAAGTTCCTGTTGCGCACCGACGACGAGAGCATGTCGGCAGAGGACATAGCCCTCGGCTACAAGTCGCTCTACGAAGCCGAGCGAGGATGGCGCGACCTGAAGAGGACGACGGTGAACATCCGTCCCGTCTACCACCGGCGCGAGGACCGCATCCGCGCCCATGTCCAGCTGTGCTGGCTGGCCCTCCTCGTGCTGCGCGTCGCCGAGATCGAGGTCGGCGACACCTGGCGCAACATCCGCAGCGAGCTCGACCGGATGCACCTCGTCACGATGGCGACCTCGAAGGGCACCGTCTCCCAGCGAAGCGAGCTCACGCCCGGCCAGCGACACATCCTTGGGCGCCTTGAGCTACCGGAGCCGCCGCGCTTCTTCGACTTCACCCCGGCACCCGACGAGGACCCGGCGCCAGCGCCCTGACCAGGGCGTTTCCAGCTCTGTAGTAACACGAGCTCTTCGGTCGTCGCGCCTGAAGCTCCTGCTCACAGGCTACTTTTCGCCGATCGCCTGCCTACCATCTGCGGAAGCCCGGCCTGAGGGCCGTAGATGAGGTACCCGGTGCCCAGCCCCATGAACCCGACCGCGAGGGGCGGGAATGTCGATGGATGCAACGTCACTGCGGCCAGTAATGACATGCTTCCTCCTTTGCCGGCTGTCCACCATGGACACCGCTGCCAGACGTGCTGCCGCCCCGTCCTCCGCCGCCCGGCCGGCCCCCTACTCCTCGCTGCCGAACGTCTGCGCGAACTCGAAGCCGAACCGCCCCTTCACACAGAGGTTCCCCCGGGTCACGTCGTGGTCGAGGGGCGAGGTCACCTTGACGATGCGGTCGTCTTGGACATGGAGGTCGAGGTTGCACCCGACCCCGCAATACGGGCAGATGGTGCGCGTGACCTCCTGGCGCGCCTCGTCCCATTCACCGCGCGCTCGAAGGTCGTGCTCGGTCACGAACATGAGGGCGCCGGTAGGGCAGACGGCGATGCAGTTGCCGCAGTACACGCACGCCGAGTCGGGGAGGGGGACGTCCATCTCGGTCGAGATGCGGGCATCGAACCCGCGACCCGCCACGGCGATGGCGAACGTGTCCTGGGCTTCCTCGCCGCACGCCTGGACGCACTTGTAGCAGAGGATGCACTTCGAGTAGTCGCGAACGTACTGGTCGTTGTCCCGCTTCACTTCCTGGGAAACGGTGCTCGCGGCGCCGACTCGGACCGGCTCGTGCTCGCCCGTGAGCGCCCGATCGCGCTCGGCCCGGGGGGCTGGCGGGCCGTGGCGCTCCGGCCGTGCGCCGTACGTCTCGATCCAGCGGTGGACGTCGCCACCGGCCGTCGACAGGTCGACCGAGGACGCCAGGAGCTCCAGCACCATCCGCCGGCTGGTTCGCACGCGCTCGGAGTCGGTCCGCACCTCCATGCCGCCGGACACTGGGCGGGAGCAGGCGGGCACCAGGGTTCGAGAGCCCTCCACCTCGACCACGCACACCCGGCACACGTTCACCGGCGTCAAGGTCTCCAGGTAGCACAGGGTGGGGACCTCGGTGCCGACGGACCGGCAGGCTTCGAGGATCGTCGACCCCTCGGGGACGGTGACCGCCTGCCCGTCGATCGTGAGCTCCACCTGCCGGCGGAGCGTCACGGGGGCCCCGGGGGCTCCCGGCGCAACGGTCGTCATGCGCCGTCCTCCTTCTTCTCCTGCTCTCCCTCCGTGCCGGACCCGCCTGCCCGCGATCCGTCACCCGGGACCCCGGCGACGAGCCCCCGCCGCAAGGCGGAGGTCACCAGGCTCGTGGCGGTCTGCCCGAGACCGCAGATCGATGCGTCCCGCATGACCGTGTCGAGGTCCGCCAGCAGCGCAAGCTCCGCGTCCACCGACTCGAGCGGGCGGCCGGCGGCCAGGCGCCCGAGGACCTCCTCTTGGCGCTGGGTGCCCACCCTGCACGGCACGCATTGTCCGCAGGACTCGTCGCGGAAGAACCGGGTCACCCTCGAGAGAAGCCCGGCGACGTCCACCGTGTCGTCCAGCACCACCACCACGCCCGACCCGAGCGTGGTGCCGGCCGATCTCGCGCCCTCGAACGAGAGCGGGAGGTCGAGGTCCTCCGGCCCGACCAACGTCCCTGCCGCCCCACCGAGCAGCACCGCCTGCAGCGGGCGCCCGTCCGCCACGCCCCCGGCGAGCGAGAGCAGCGACCCTAGGGTGGTGCCCATGGGCACCTCGTAGAGCCCCGGACGCGCCACACGACCCGAGAGGCAGAACAACCGGGTCCCGGTCGATCCGGGCGTCCCCACGGCGGAGTAGGCGAGGCCGCCGATCCTCAGCACCTCGAGAACGGCGAGCAACGTCTCCACGTTGTTCACGCCGGTCGGCCGGTCGAACAGCCCCCGGTCCACCGGGAAGGGGGGCTTGTTGCGCGGCTCGGGGCGACGACCTTCGATCGAGTTGAACAACGCCGTCTCCTCGCCGGCGATGTACGCGCCGGCGCCACGCCGGATCTCGAGGTCGAAGGCCAGCCCCGAACCCATGACGTCGCTGCCCAGGAGCCCCCTGGCGCGCGCCTCCTCGGCTGCGTGCTCGAGCCTCGACGCTCCGAGCGGGTACTCGCCGCGCACGTAGATGAAGCCCTGCTCGGCACCCGTGGTGATCCCCGCGATCGTGAGCGCCTCGACGAGCGCGTAGGGATCGTGGTCGAGGAACACGCGGTCCTTGAACGTGCCCGGCTCGGACTCGTCCGCATTGGCCACGAAGTAGTGCGGACGCAGCGGGTTCCGCGCGACCGCCTCCCATTTCGCTCCGGTGGGGAAGGCCGCCCCTCCCCTGCCCAAGAGCTTCGCGTCCTTCAGCTCGGCGATCACGCCGACCGGTCCGAGCTCGATCGCCCGGCGAAGCGGCTCGTAGCCGCCGGCCGCGCGGTAGGCGTCGAGCGACATGGGGTCCACGCGTCCCACACGGCGCAGCAGGCGTGGACCGGCCTCTTCGACCCACGCCGTGGCGCCCTGTCCGCCCGCAGTCCCGAGGTCCTCGGCGCCGACCTGCGGCACGAGCGCGAGGGGGGTCGCCAGCGAACCGAGGTCCAAAAGACCGCCCAGGTCGTCGGATCCGTCCCACCCGCCCGGCGCACCCGGACGCTCCGGAGCCGAGAGGGACACCAGGTGGTCGAGGTCGTCGGCGGTGAAGGGTGCGAGCGTCGCCCGCCCCCCGCGCTCTCCCGCCTGCTGGACGAGCGCGGCCGAGCCGTGCTCGCAGTGGCCGAGGCAGGGGGACGGCCGCCAGGTGACCGCCGCTCGTCCGTCCACGCGCCCGAGAGCGGAGCCCGCAGGCCCGAACCTCGCGGCGATCGGCTCGGTCGGGTCGCCGCCGCACGCCGCTCGGCACGCCACGTCGTCGCACACGTGGACCACGACGGGCGGCCCGGGCTCGTACCGGAAGAGCACGTAGGCGCTCGCGACCCCGTAGACCTCGGCCGGCGCGACGTCGAGCCGCTCGCACAGGTACCCGAGGGCACCGCTGCTGATCCACCCCACCCGGTCCTGCAGCGCGTGCAGCACGGGCAGGAGCAGGCGGCGCCGGTCCCTCGCCCGGGCCAGTCCGCCGATCGCCACGTGCCCGTCGAGCAGCGTGCGGGCGCCGCCGGACCAGCCGGACTCCGGAGGACCCAGCACCGACTCGACGGCCTCGCGCTCCACCGCGCTCGCCGGCGCCTCGGTCACCCGCAGGTCCATCAGCCTTGCTCCCTCATCACTGTGCCCCCACGCTCGTCCCTGCGGGCTCGGCCCTCGCTGAGGCGGCCTCCGCTCGCGTGGTCTCCGTCGCGGCTCCGGGCATCCGTTCGATCCGTATCGCCGTGGCCTTGAACTCCGCCGTTCCCGACTTCGGATCCCACGAGTCGAGCGTGAGGGCGTTCGTCTCGGCGTCGTCGGGGAAGTGCAACGTCATGAACGCGAGGCCCGGCCGCAGGGTCGGGTCGCGATGGACCGGTGCGGTGACGGCGCCGCGCCGCGAGCTCACCCGGACACGGTCTCCCTCGGCCAGCCCGAGCCCGTCCATGTCCTCGGGGGAGAGGTCGAGGGTCTCGGGCCTCCGCAACGGCGAGCGGTAGCGGCCACTCTGGACGCCCGTGTTGAACGAGTCCAGCCGGCGCCCGGTGGTCAGGCGGACGGGGAACTCCTCGTCCAGCACATCGAGCGGGGGCTCGAACGTCACCGGGCTGAAGGGAGCCAGCATCCCACGGCGCGCGGGATCCTCCTCCCACAGCCGGGCGTGGAGGAACGGCGTGCCGGGATGGTCCTCGTCGGGGCACGGCCACTGGATGCCTCCGAGCGCCTCCAGCCGGTCGTAGCGCATGCCCGCGTGCATCGGGGAGAGGCTCCGCAGCTCGTCCCACACCTCTTCGGCGCTCGGGTGGCCCCAGTCGTAACCGAGCCGCCGGGCCAGCTCGCAGACGATCTCGATGTCGTCGCGGGCGCCGTCGGGTGGCCTGAGCGCCGGGCGCAGCAGCTGGACGCGGCGCTCGCTCGAGGTGACGGTCCCCTCGGTCTCGAAGGCCCCGACCGCGGCGGGGAGCACGACATCGGCCAGCTCCGCGGTCTTGGTGAGGAAGATGTCCTGGACGACGAGATGGTCCAGCCCTTCGAGCAGGCGCACGGCGCGATGGTTGTCGGCTTCCGACTGGGCCGGGTTCTCTCCGAGCACGTACAGCGCGCGCAGCTCGCCGCTCGCCATCGCGTCGAACATCTGGGAGAGATGCCAGCCGTGCTTCGCCGGCACGGCCCCGCCCCAGCGGGCCTCGAACCGAGCACGAATGGCATCGTCCTCGACGTCCTGGAAGCCGGGCAGCTTGTTGGGCAGCGCGCCCATGTCCCCTCCGCCCTGGACGTTGTTCTGCCCTCGCAGGGGCACGAGGCCCGAGCCGTATCGGCCCACATGGCCGGTCAAGAGGGCGAGGTTGCACAGGGCAAGCACATTGTCGGTGGCGGTGTGGTGCTCGGTGATCCCGAGCGTCCAGCACAGCTGGGCCCGGTCTGCCCGCGCGTAGTCGTGTGCGAGGCCGGCGATGATCTCGGCAGGGACGCCGGTGAGGCGCTCCCCCTCCTCGAGGGAGAACGGCTCCACGGACTCCGCGTAGGCGTCGAACCCGGTCGTCGCCCGGGCGACGAACTCGGTGTCGACGAGACCCGACCGGATGATCTCCCGTCCGACCGCGTTCGCCAGAGCGATATCGGACCCGACATCGATGCCGAGCCACACGTCCGCCCACTGTGCCGACGTCGTCCTCCGGGGGTCGACGACGTACATCTTCGCCCCGTGGCGAAGACCCTTCAAGAGGTGGTGGAAGAAGATGGGGTGCGCCTCACGGGCGTTCGATCCCCACAAGATGACGAGATCGGTGTGCTCGATCTCCTCGTAGGAGCTGGTTCCGCCCCCCGCACCGAACACTGCCGCCAGACCGGCGACGCTCGGTGCGTGTCAGGTGCGGTTGCAGGAGTCGATGTTGTTCGATCCCATCACCTGACGGGTGAACTTCTGAGCGAGGAAGTTCACCTCGTTGCTCGCCTTGGAGCAGCTGAACATGCCGAACTCGCTGCCGCGGCGTGGAGCGAAGCCGGACGCCGCCCGATCGAGCGCCTCCTGCCACGACGCGGGACGAAGCGTTCCGGCGTCCCGGACCAGCGGCTGCGTCAGACGGGCGTAGTGGCGTGACATCATCGACCTCCTGCTCTACTGGTCGAGGCTCCGGTGGAGCACCGCTGCCGGTCACCTTACCGTGTACGAGCCAGCTCGTCTGCGACCGCGAGGGCCCCCTTGGCGGCGGGAGCTCCGGCGGGCCCACCGGGCCGGCCGGGCATCTGGCTCCTCACTTCGACCTTGCGCTCCCAGGCTCCGCTGCAGGGTCCGCCCCCCGGTTCACCGGTGGTCCGCGGCCCGCCCCCGGACCCCGCGCGGCGGTGCCACACGCCGACCACGGCCGGTGTCAGTCCGCTCGCATGGGCCGACCGTTTCCATGGGTGAGACGAACCCGTACCACCCCATCGCGCGCTCGCACGTAGTCACCATCCGTGCCCCGGACGAACGCTGAACCCCCAACGACAAGAGACAGTCCTCACCACAGGCCCCAGCGTCGACGGCGCCTGCGCTACGTGGAGCTCCGTCGTCCAGGAGATAGGGACGATGCCGATCGGGACGGTACCGATGGGGGCGGTGCCGATGGGGGGCGCCCAGCGACATTCGAATGCGTAGCACCTGGTGCTACGATGGGTCGAATGAAGGAGATCGATCAGCGCCAGCTTCGCAACGACAGCGGAGAGATCATGCGCGGACTCGACGAGGGTGAGACGTACGTCGTCATGCGCAACGGCACCCCGGTCGGAGAGCCGACGCCCTTGCGCAGACATCGGTTCGTCCGCACGGAGGCCGCGATGGCCATGTTCCGGGGGCCCCCGGTCGACTACAAGCTTCTCCAGAGGGATCTTGATGCAGTCGCTTCGCAAGGGTGCTCGACCTGCGGCAATCGGTGCGGACGGCAGGATCGAGAGCACATGGATGTGCGACCTGCACCCCATGGGAAAGCGGACGGTGGACCTATTCGATGATCCTGCATGGAAGACGAAAACCGAAGCTGTCCACCCGGTGCGTCCCTCGCAAGCG
>JAKAQM010000100.1:0-4980 GCA_021822565.1 Actinomycetes bacterium
CCCTGCGAGGGCCCGGTCGCCGAGATCATGTTCATGGTCGACCACGAGCTGCGCCGCCGGGGCCTGCGCGACCGCTCTTCCATCCGGGTGTTCAGCCCCGGAAACGTCTTCTTCGAAGACGTCGGTGAGAAGGTCCGCACCGGGATCGCACAGCTCACCACCCGCCAGGGCATCGAGGTCGAGACCGGCAAGGTGCTCGACCACCTGAGCGCGGGCAAGGTGCACTTCGCGGATGGCACGGCCTGGGAGAGCGCCCTGTCGATCGTGCTCCCTCCCTATGCCGGGAACCCCGTGGTGCGGGCCTCTTCGGGGCTCGGCGACGAGCAGGGCTTCGTCCCGACCGACACCGCCATGCGCCACCTCGACGCAGCGCGCGTCTACGCGGCCGGCGACGGGGCGTCGCTGTCGATGCCCAAGCTCGGCCACATCGCCGTCATGGAAGCCGACGTCGCCGCCGCGGCCATCCGCCGCGACCTGACCGGGAAAGGCGACCTCCCGCCGCACCGGCCCGAGGTCTTCTGCATCGCCAACCGCGGCGGTCACGACGCGACGCTCATCTACTCGGACACGCTCTTCGGCGGCACGACCGACCTCACCCTCGACGGCGCAGCCGCGCACCTCATGAAGTGGACCTTCGACAGCTACTACTTCCACACGAAGGGCCACCTTCCCCCGGACCTGGCCACCGAGGGCCTCGAGCTCGTCCTGCGCAGGGTGAAGCGCTGAGCGAGGCGCCCTCAGCGCAGCCGGCGGCGCAGGAGGGCCGTGATGGACGCGGCGCTTCGACCGGTCGAGGTGCACGACTTGCACCAGGCCGTCGGCATGCGCGGCCTCCACGGCGTCGAAGAGGGCAGCGCCGCCAGGCAGGCGCCGGACCGTGAACGGTCACGGCGTGCCCAGACGGTCGAGGATCCGCTCGGTGACCACGCGACGGTCCGCCTCTCCGTCGACGCGTGCGAGGAGCCCCCGCTGCTCGTAGCGCTCGATGACCGGCATCAGGTCGGTGTCGAAGAGGGCGAGCCGGTGGTCGATCGTCTGGGGCGTGTCGTCGCTTCGCCCCTCCGAGGACGCCCGGGCCAGGAGGCGCCGGCGGCACTCTTCGGCCGGCACGTCGAGGAGGACCGCGGCCTGAGGCTGCACAGCGTCAGGGAACTGCGCGGCGAGCGCGGTGTCCTGGGCGAGGTCACGAGGGAAGCCGTCGAGGACGTAGCCCCCTGCGACAACCGCAGCGCCGAGGCGCTGGGCAACGACGGGGACCACGAGCTCGTCTGCCACGAGGTCGCCGCGCTCGAGCACTGGGGCGATCAGCTGCCCGAGCGCCGACCCCGAGGCGACCTCGTCCCGCAGCACCGCGCCGGTGGAGAGGTGGGGGACGCCGAGTCGCGTGGCGAGCAGCGCGGCTTGGGTGCTCTTGCCCGCCCCTGGGCGCGCGAAGAGCACGATTCGACGCGCCGGGACCGTGCCGGCACCTCCGGCCGTCGGGGAAGCCACCGTGCTCGACCCTCAGCCGTGCCGTAGCACGACCGTCACGCGGGCGTGCTCGGCGAGGAAGGCACCGCGTCGATGTCTGCGACGCTGGCCTTCCCACGCGTGGGCATGGGCGAGCCGCGCCCCGGGATGTCGCGCCCTGGGGAGGGGCTGAGTGGTGTCGTTGGAGTCGAGCAGCATCGCCTTGTGCAAGCCCGTCTCGATCAAGGCGGTGCCGTGGCCGTCATCGTAGGCGTCGGGCGGCTCACCGGCGAGGAACCGTCGGATGTTGTGGACGACGACCTCGCCCTCGAATTGCGCCAACGACCCGGTCTTGGACGTGGCGAGATCGGCCGCGTCGCCGATGGCGAAGACGTTCGGGTGCGCGGGGGCCTGCAGGGTCTTCGTATCCACCTCGCTGACGTCTCGTCCATTGCCGAGCCCGGAGGAGCTCCCGACGCAAGCGCCGACCGCCCGGGCTGACGGCGAGTCTCTGCTCCCACGCAGCAGTAGTCCAGGGCCGATGGTCCTTCGTGCGCGCGGGCCCCAAGCGACGGTATCGCCGGGTGGGAACCGCGAGAATGTATGGCGCAAAAGGGCCCGATGGCCGCAGGCGAGCACTGCGACCTGGTGGTCCTGGGCACCGCGCCCGGTGGCGGCGCGTCGAGCGCTGCCGCCGACGGGCACGTCGAGCTGCTCGACCACGTGCTCGGACGGGTCGACCACGACGTCCGGGTCGGATGCTCCTGCCAGGCCCGCATGGTGCCGGCGTACCGCTCGCTTCGGGAACCGGCGCGGTTCCGGGCGGCGAGAGCGCAGCCTCAGCCTCGGGGTCCCAGCCGTGCGGTCCCGCGCTCAGCGCTGGTCGCCGTCAGCGCTCGGTGTGCCGATCGTCGGGGGCCGATGGAACGCAGGGAGCGGCAGACGGAGGGGCGCGCTCGCGGCGGCGGAGATCATGGTCGTGGTCTCGAGATATCCCTCTCGGAACGCTGCGGATTCCAGATCGAGCCGGCCGTTGTCGGATTCGGATTCGGCTAGGGAAGCGCCATGGAGGTGGGCTTCTGCGGCCTTGACCACGCCGGCGTAGAAGTCCCGCTCCGGCGAGCCGTTCCCGGCCGCGGCAGCACGTTCCCGCGCCTCGTCGATCAGCTGGCGCAAGGCGGCCGACAGCATTGCAGAAGAGCCCTGAGTCATCGCACGACCTCCTATGGGGATTCGACCTGCTGGCTCGAGCCTGTCACCATGATCCTGGTGCCGGGTCCGGTGCCGGCGGGAGCGACCAACAGCCCTGCTCCGGGACCCCGGCACGGCTCACGCTGGGGCGCGTGGGGTGGGAGGAGGCAGCAGGTGCGTCTCGGGATCTTGACCGGTGGAGGCGACTGCCCGGGGCTGAACGCCGTGATCCGGGCGGTCGTGCGCAGCGCCGAGGGCTGCTACGGCGACACCGTCATCGGCTACCGCCACGGCTGGCACGGAGTGGCCGAAGGCGACAGCATCGAGCTGACCGGCGCGTCGACCCATGCGGTCCTCGACACCGGCGGCACCATGCTCGGAACCTCCCGCTACCACCCGGCGTCCCACGAGGGGGCGACCGATCGCGTCGTCGACACGCTGGAAAGAGACCGGATCGGCGCTCTGCTCGTCGTCGGCGGGGACGGGACGCTCGGGGCGTCGCGGCCCATCGCCGGGCGGGGCGCACGCTTGATCGGGATCCCGAAGACGATCGACAACGACGTGCTGATGACCGAGCGCAGCGTCGGCTTCGACACGGCGCTGTGGATCGCCACCGAGGCGGTGGACCGGGTCCATACCACCGCCGAGAGCCACGACCGGCTCATGGTCGTCGAGGTCATGGGGCACCGGTCCGGGTGGCTGGCCGTCGGGGCGGGGGTCGCCGGGGGCGCGCATGTCATCCTTGCCCCCGAGGAGCCCTTCGACATCGGAGAGGTCGCCGCGTCGCTGCGCCATCGCCACCAGCGGGAGAGCTTCTCGATCGTGGTCGTCGCGGAAGGCGCCGTTCCCGTGCCCGGCACCTTGGACTTCGCTCCGGTCGAGGGTCCCACGGGCACCATCACCGCAGGCGCCATCGGAGAGCGGGTGCGTTCGGAGCTGGCGAGCAGGACCGGGTTCGAGAGCCGGCTGGTGGTGCTCGGGCACGTCCAGCGCGGAGGGTCGCCCACGCCGGCGGACCGCCTGCTCGCGACGCGCTTCGGGGTCGCTGCCGTCGACGCGGTGCACGATGGGGCGGCCGGGGTCATGGCGGCGCTCGCGGGCGACGCGATCCGCTTCGTCGGTCTCGACGAGGCCACCTCGGGGATCAAAATGGTGCCCAAGGAACTTCTCCACGTCGCCAGGGCGCTCCTCGTGTGACGCGATCCGAGAGGTAGCAGTAGGCGGCGATCTTCACCCCGTTCTCGGCGGACGCGCCCCCTGCGGCGTTGCGCCCCCGTCTCGCTCGGCACACGGCGCCGACACCGGCGACGAGCTCGGCGGCGCAGCCGACGCACCGGCAGATCGAGACGATGCGAGCAGGCAGCGGACGGAGACGTAGGCGAGCAGGGCCGCGACGGCCACGAAGACGACGACGGCGAAGATCCAGAAGCTCGCCGCGTAGCGGACCGAGGTGGTGGCGAGTCCTGCGAGGGCATGAACGCCGTCATGCGATGGGCAGGAAGCCGTCACGACCATCACATCCCCGAGCAGAAGAACGGGGTCGAGGAGGCCACCTCCTGCGCCTTGAAGGTGGCCTTGAAGGTGGTGCTGGCCACCTGCAAGCCGATCGGTCAGGCCATTCCCTCGGGGATCCCGGCGAAGGTGTACTTGATCCCGGTCGCGCTGATGACCTCGACCGCGAGGCCGACCTTTCGAACGTTGAACCGGTGCGTGCCTGCGACCTGCGATTTCCGTGTTCACCGGGTACGCCTTGTGGGGCGTCGGCTTCCTGCTCTTCTCGCTGGCGCTCTCCATGCTGGACGACCGGATGATCGTCCACGCCGTGCCGCCCCCATCGGACCGCTGTCGCTCGTGGGCGCCAGCGCGGCCTGTGAGCGCCAGCGTGGCCCTACGATCGATGGGGCTTGGCTCGACAGAGGGAGCCTTGCCCCCGGCAACGGAGAAGGACAGCATGCACCAGAACGACGAGTGGTCCCCCGACGAGCCGTTGGGGGCCGAGGCGTTCGAGCCGGGCGACGAGGCGCTCGACGAGAGCACGAGGACCGACCCGGACCTGGTCGAAGCCGTCGAGAACGATCCGTCCCTCGATCCGGCGCTCCAGGTGGACGAACGTGAGCTCGAGGAGGTCGGGGCCGAGCTCGACGACCCAGAAGCGATCGTGACCCTCGAGGGTGGCAATGACGACCCCGACGGGCTGGGCGAGCCCTCCAGCCACACGCTCGCCCGGCGCGAGGATGAGGAAGAGGGCTGGGACCTCGACGCGCCCATCGTGCCCTCGGACGACGCCGACGACGAATTCGACGAACCCGGGGCCGAGGAGAGCCCAGTGCCCGAGAGCAG
>JAKAQM010000100.1:5080-10321 GCA_021822565.1 Actinomycetes bacterium
GAGAGCGGAGCGACGTCGAAGGTGACGAAGATCACCCAGCTCGACGCACACCATCGGGCCACGGTGGAGAAGATCTTCGCCCATCCGGCAGGGCACAACATCCAGTGGCACGACGTCCTGTCCCTCCTCCAGAGCGTCGCCACGGTCACCGAAGACGCACGTGACCGCTACACGGTCACCCTCGGGTCCGAGACCGAGACCTTCGACAGCCCGCGCCATCACGACATCGACGCGCAGCAGGTGGTCGACCTCCGCAGGATGCTGAGGGCTGCGGGGATCGGCCCCACGTCGACAGGGGGCTGAGCGCCGACATCGACGTGCGGTGGCGCGATAGTGCCCCATGGGCTCTGGTGCCGGCACGCTGCGTGGGATCGTCCGACCCCCGTGGGTGAGCCGGACGCTCACCCTGGTCTGGTCCGCCAGGGTGTCGATGAGCGCCGGGCGGGCGCTCGCCGGCGTGGTGGCGCCGCTCTACCTCGCGGCGCTTGGCTTCGGCGGGCTGGAGCTCGGAGAGCTCTTCGTCGGGGTCGCGCTGGCATCCGCGGTGCTCTCCGCGGGCGTGGGGCTGCTCTCGGACCGCGTCGGGCGCAAGCCGTTCCTCGTCGTGTTCCCGATGCTCACCGCGGCTGCGGCGGTGGTCTTCGCCACCGTCCACTCGGTGCCGGTGCTCTTCGTGGCGGCCGCCCTGGGCAGCTTCGGGCGCGGATCGGGCGCGGGCGCGGGCGCGGTCGGCCCGTACCAGCCGGCAGAGTCCGCCCTCGTGACCGAGATCGCGCCGCCCGAGTGGCGCAACAGCGCGTTCGGGCGCCTGCAGTTCGGTGCGTCGCTGGGCGCGCTGGCGGGGTCGCTGCTCGCACTCCTCGCCGGGAGCCGCCACGTACGCCCCGAAGTCGCGCTGGCCACCTTCAGGCCCGCGTTCGTCGCGATCGCAGTGGTCTCGCTGGCGGCCGGGGTGCTCGCACTGTGGATGACCGAGCCGGCGCACCCGGAGCGCCCGGCACGCTCCGGGAGGCGTCTGCGGCTGCCGGTCAAGTCCCGGACCCTGCTCGTGAGGCTGGCGGCGACCAACTCGGTCAACGGACTGGCCGTCGGCATGATCGGCCCGTTCCTCACGTACTGGTTCTACCGTCGCTACGGGGCCGGCTCCGGGGAGATCGGCCTGTTGTACGCGGTGGTGAACGCGGTGAGCATGAGCTCGGCCCTGTCTGCGTCGGGCCTCGCCAGGAGGTGGGGCCTGGTGCGCACCGTCGCCGTGGTCCGGGCGCTCACCGCGGTGCTGATCCTGCCGCTCGTGCTGGCGCCGAGCTTCGTCCTCGCGGGCGTGGCCTACACGCTGCGCATGGTCGTCCAGCGCGCCGGCATGCCGCTGCGCCAGTCCTACGTCGTCGCGATGGCCGATCCCGAGGAGCGGTCGTCGGTCGCGGCGCTCTCGAACGTGCCGAGCCAGGTGGTCATGGGGCTGAGCCCCCTCGCCTCGGGCTACCTCCTCGACGACGTGAGCCTCAGCCTCCCCTTCGAGATCGCCGGCCTCCTCCAGCTCGTCAACGCCGCGATGTACTGGGGCTTCTTCCGTCACATGCCTCCGGTGGAGGAGCTGCCCCACGACGTGCCGCCTGAGCACGACGAATGAGCGAGGACTGTGCGCAGGGCATGACGGATGAGCGCGGCCGGGCTCTCGGGACGTTCGGCCCTGGCGAGGAGCCCACGAGTGGGAGAGGCTGGCGAAGCGGAGGAAAACCAGCGCGCAGGAGCCACGACACGAGAGGAGAACGCCGTGTTGATGAGGTTCGATCCATTCCGGGGGCTCGACGACTTGGCCGACCAGATGCGGGACGCCAGGCGGACGCGCTCCATGCCCCTCGACGCCTACCGGATCGGTGACGTCTTCCACGTCGACCTCGACCTTCCGGGCGTGCAGCCTGGCTCGATCGAGGTGACGGTGGAGAAGAACGTGCTCAGCGTGAAGGCGGAGCGCCAGTGGAAGACCGAAGGCGTCGAGACCGTGGTGTGCGAGCGGCCCGTCGGCACGTTCACGAGGGAGCTGTTCTTGGGCGAGAACCTCGACACCGACAGGATCGCCGCCTCCTACGAGGACGGGGTGCTGCGGCTGAGGATCCCTGTCGCCGAGCAGGCCAAGGCCCGGCGCATCGAGGTGAGCACGTCGGAGAAGAAGAAGGAAGCCATCACGACGGCGAGCGCCAGTTGAGCGACCTCGCCGCTCGGGAGCCGCGATGAGCCGGCGTGATCTCACCGCGCTGCCCGACCTGCTGAGCGAGACCGCTCGGGCAGGCCCCGTCCGGAGCCGCAGGCCCGTCTACGTGGACCTGCTCCCGCCGTGCAACGATGCGTGCCCGGCGGGGGAGAACATCCAGGCCTATCTGGCCGAGGTCGAGGCAGGGCGTCACGAGCAGGCATGGCGCACGCTCGTCGCCGACAACCCGCTGCCGGCCGTGCACGGCCGCGTCTGCTACCACCCCTGCGAGAGCTCGTGCAACCGCGCCGAGCTGGACGAGGCGGTGTCGATCCACGCGGTGGAGCGGTTCCTGGGCGACCTGGCCCTCGAGAAGGGCTGGGCCTTCGAGCGGGCGCCGGCCCGCAGCGGCAAGCGCGTCCTCGTGGTGGGCGCGGGGCCGAGCGGGCTGTCGGCCGCCTACCACCTGGCGAGGCGCGGCCACGACGTCGAGATCCGCGACCGCGGCGCCGAGCCCGGGGGGATGATGCGCTACGGCATCCCCGCCTACCGCCTGCCGCGCGACGTGCTGTCCGCCGAGATGGAGCGGATCGCTGCGCTCGGGGTGACGATCACCCTCGACCACCACGTCGAGGACCTCGCGGCCGAGCGGGAAGAGGGGCGCTTCGACGCCGTGTTCGTCGCGGTGGGCGCGCACCTCTCCAAGCGGGTCGACATCCCCGCGACCGACGCGACCCGGATCGTCGACGCCGTCGGGTTCCTCGAGCGGGTGGCAGCCGGCGAGCGGCCGGCGATCGGGCGCCGGGTCGCCGTCTACGGCGGCGGCAACACCGCCATGGACGCGGCGCGCACGGCGCGGCGGCTCGGCGCAGAAGAGACCCTCATCGTCTACCGGCGCACGCGCGCCCAGATGCCGGCCCACGAGGAGGAGGCCGAGGAGGCCGAGGCCGAGGGCGTGCGGATCAACTGGCTGCGCACCATCAGCGCGTTCGAGGGGCCGGAGCTGAGGGTCGAGGTGATGGAGCTCGACGACCACGGGGTGCCCCACCCGACCGGGCGCTTCGAGACGCTCCCGGCCGACAGCCTGATCCTCGCCGTCGGCCAGGATGCCGACACCGACTTCCTCCGAGCGGTGCCCGGGGTGGAGCTCTCCGGCGACGGCACCGTGAAGGTCTCCCCGACGATGATGACCGGCTGCCCGGGCGTCTTCGCCGGCGGCGACATGGTGCCCGCCGAGCGCACGGTGACCGTCGGGGTGGGCCACGGCAAGAAGGCCGCCCGGAACATCGATGCCTGGCTCTCGGGCGCCGAAGCCCCCACCGGCCCCCGCCACGACCTGGCGCCCTTCGAGGGGCTGCACCTGTGGTACTTCGGCGACTTCTCCCGCCGGCGCCAGCCCGAGCTCGCGCCGAGCGAGCGGGTGGCGGACTTCTCCGAGGTGCGCGGGGGTCTCACCGCCCGGGAGGCCGTCTACGAGGCGGCCCGTTGCCTGTCGTGCGGGAACTGCTTCGAGTGCGACGGCTGCCTCGGCGCGTGCCCGGAGGACGCGGTGATCAAGCTCGGGGTCGGCCAGCGCTACCGGTTCGACTACGAGCGCTGCACCGGGTGCGCGGCCTGCTTCGAGCAGTGCCCGGTCCACGCGATCGAGATGGTCCCCGAGGCCGGTCCCGCGGGGGAGGGCCCGGCGGTCGCGGCGGGGGAGGGATGATGCGCGCGACGGTCGACGGCAACGAGGCGGCGGTGTCGGTCGCGTACCGCATGAGCGAGGTCTGCGCCATCTTTCCCATCACGCCGGCGTCGCCGATGGCCGAGCTTGCCGACGAGTGGTCGGCGAGGGGCCGCAGCAACATCTACGGCAGCGTCCCGGTGGTGGTGGAGATGCAGAGCGAAGCCGGTGCCGCCGGCGCGCTCCACGGCGCCCTGCAGGCAGGCGCGCTGTCGACGACGTTCACCGCCTCCCAGGGGCTCCTGCTCATGATCCCCGACATGTACAAGATCGCGGGCGAGCTCACGCCGGCGGTGTTCCACGTGGCGTCGCGCTCGCTTGCGGCCCAAGGCCTGTCCATCTTCGGGGACCACCAGGACGTGATGGCGGTCCGCCAGACCGGCTTCGCCCTGCTCTCCTCGTCCTGCGTCCAAGAGGCCCACGACCTCGCCGCGGTGGCCCAGGCCACCACGCTGGAGGCGCGCGTCCCCTTCGTCCACTTCTTCGACGGGTTCCGCACCAGCCACGAGCTCAACACGATCGAGCTGCTCTCCGACGCCGACCTCCTCGCCCTGGCGCCCACGGAGCTCGTCCGGGCGCACCGGGCCAGGGCGATGTCCCCGGAGCACGCGTTCGTGCGGGGGACCTCGCAGAACCCCGACGTGTACTTCCAGGCTCGGGAGACCGTGAACCCGTTCTACGCGCGGGTGCCCGAGCTCGTGGAGCACTCCATGGAGGCCCTGGCGGCGCGCACCGGCCGGCGCTACGGGCTCGTCGACTACGCCGGGCATCCCGAGGCCGAACGGGTGGTGGTGGCCATGGGCTCGGGTGCGGAGACCGCCCGCGAGACGGTCGCCCGCCTCGCCGATCGCGGCGAGCGGGTGGGCGCCCTCACGGTGCGCCTGTACCGCCCCTTCCCCGCGGACGCGCTCTGCGGAGCGCTGCCGGCATCGGTCCGTCAGGTCGCGGTCCTGGACCGGACCAAGGAGCCCGGGTCCTTCGGGGAGCCCTTGTTCCTCGACGTGCTCGCCGCCCTCGCCGAGGGGCACGCGCTCGGCCGCCGGGAGGCCATGCCGCTCGTGACGGGCGGGCGGTACGGGCTGAGCTCGAAGGAGCTCACCCCTGCGATGGTCGCCGGGGTCCTCGACGAGCTCGCCCGGCCTCGTCCCCGGCAGCGCTTCACGGTCGGCATCGACGACGACGTGTCGGGCACGAGCGTGGCCAGCGGCGAACCGGTCGACATCGAGCCGCCGGGGACGCTCCGGGCGGTCTTCTTCGGGCTGGGGTCGGACGGGACGGTCGGCGCCAACAAGAACACCATCAAGATCCTCGGCGACGAGCAGCG
>JAKAQM010000010.1 GCA_021822565.1 Actinomycetes bacterium
CGTCGAACTCGACAGGTACTGCGACGGCGAAGATCCTGGTCACGGTGGTGTTCAGGTCGGCTGTGGGAGGCTTCGGGCTCATTGCTCACGAGCAGGCGATCCGAACCTACGACACCCCGAGGCGGGCTCGAGGCTGCGCATCGCCGACTTCGAGCCAGCCTGCCGAGTGCGCGACCATAGGCCCAGGTGATGAGCGTGTCAGCGGCAGCGACGAGGCAGGAGAACGGGGCCAAGCTCGAGCAGCGCGTCGTTCGAGCGGCCGAAGCCGCCCTCGCGGACCGGCAGTTCGTCAGCGCGATCGACGTGTTGGTGGGCATCGGCTGGCTCGCTCCGGCGCACGTCGAGGAGTGGCGCCAAGGACGCGTCGAGTACCTGGAGCGGGTGACCCAGGCCAACCTCGCCAAGCTCTCGGCCGCCATGAAGATCCTCCGCGCCTGGGCGACGGGCCAGGGGCTGGTGCCGAGCGAGACCGTCTACGTCGCGCGCACCCGCGACCGCCGGGCCCTGCGGTTCTCGAAGAGCGCCAACCCCGACATCGAGCGCGCCTACCGGACGCACTGGGTCTCGCCGGCGCTGTCCGAGGCGAAGCGCCGCCGGTTGACCGAGCGCCAGAGCCGGCCCGCCGACCTGGTGGTGGTCATGCCGCTCAAGGAGTGGACCTGCGTGGAGTGCTCGGGCACCGGGGACCTGCTGATCATGGACAGCCCGGGACCGCTGTGCTTGGCCTGCGCGGACATGGACCATCTCGTCTACCTGCCCTCGGGGGACGCCGCGCTCACCCGCCGCGCCAAGAAGGCGAGCGGGCTCGCCGCGGTGGTGGTCCGCTTCAGCCGCTCGAGGAAGCGCTACGAACGCCAGGGGATCCTCGTCGAGGAGGCTGCTCTCGACGAAGCCGAGCGGGAGTGCCTGGCCGACGAGGAGGTGCGGGCCCGTCGCCGCGAGCGCGAGGAGGTCCGCCGGGCCGACCAGGATCTCGCATTCCAGGCGGAGATGGCGGCCGAGATCGTCCGGCTGTTCCCCGGCTGCACCGCCGTACGCGCCGAGGCAATCGCCCACCACGCCGGCGCCCGGGGAAGTGGCCGTGTCGGGCGTAGCGCGGCGGGTCGTGCGCTCGACGCGCGAGCGGTGACCCTCGCCGTGGCCGCCTCCGTGCGCCACGAGGACACCGGCTACGACGAACTGCTCATGTCGGGCGTTCCTCGAACCGCAGCGCGCGAGCAGGTGGGCGCCGAAGTTCAGCGCATCCTGGCGAGCTGGCAGGCACCCTGGCCCTCCTGAGCGAGCACGCCTCGGCGAACCTCGCCCCAGTCCCGCGCCGCAGTGTGCGCCTCGCCTACGGTGGGAGCCATGTGGACAGAGCCACCGTGGTATGGGGAGCCGGCGCCAGACGACCCTGCCCTCGCCGAGCTGTCGGCAATCGAGGAGGCTGACGAGCTCTGCCGGCGCCTGCTCGAGTCACCGTGGGGATGGGGGCACAGCTCCCGTTGTGCAGAGGCGGTCGACCTCCTCGCCAGCGTGCACGGCACCGGCACCCTCCCCGATGCGTTTCTCGCCATGCTCCTCTGCACCTGCGACCGGTGGGGTCGGGTCACGGCCAAGCTGATCGGTGCCGTCGAAGGATCAGGGATCCTCACCAGCGCCGACCTCGACGAGCTGGCCGGATCGTTCCTCGGCGAGGAGGTGGTCATCGAGTACCCCTTCCTCTGGGTGTGCCCTCGAGGGCTCGACCTCGGTTCTTCCGACGAGGCGGCTGGCTTCGTCGTCGACGAGGACACGATGGCCCAGACCCGTCGTCGCCCCGAGCCGCCGCTGCGCCGCTGGGCTGCCGCCCGAGCGCTTCGGAGCGACTCCGGGAGGCTCGACGACTTGCTGACCTCGACCGGCCCTTTCCCGCCGCGCCACCGCGACGCGGCGCTCCACGGCCTGCTCGACGCCGCGGATGCCCTGGAGGAAGCCGACCGCCGCCGGCTGGTGCGGCGCGGGCTGCGCTGCAGCGTCGGCAGCGTCCGTCGGTCCGCGCTCGATCGGCTCTGCGAGCTCGACGGGCCGGACGCGGCGCTCCGGCGTGCGCGCGCCGACGCCAATCGGGCCGTGCGGGCCTGGCGACCGGCCACTCCCGTCGCGAGCGGCCCAGGTGCAGCCTCCAGACGCGCCGCGCGCGTCGCCACGCCGGATTCTGGTGGAGCCGGCAGGGCCGCGGGGTCACGGCCATGACCGAGGCGCCCGGAACCCCGATGCCGAGCGACGACCTCTCGAGCCTGCGGGTGCCGAAGGCGCTACGGGCCGACGTGGCCGAGATCGCGGCCCTCGTCGACGAGGTGTGCGTCGAGCACCTCGACGACGAGTACGGCTCGCTGTGTCTTCGCCTGCTCGCCAAGCTGGCTCGAAAGCGTCCGTCTCCACTGGTGCGCGGCGAGCGGCGCGTCTGGGCGGCGGCTGCCCTCTACACCGTGGGCAGCATCAATTTCCTGTTCGACCCGAGCCAGGAGCCGCACCTGCGGGCCGACGAGCTCGCCATGGCCACCGGGGTGGCGAAGTCCACCATGGCCAACAAGGCGGCCCTGATCCGCCGGACGTTGCAGCTCGGGCCGCTCGATCCAGAGCTGTGCCGCCGAGAGCTGCTCGCCAGCCATCCCTACGCGTGGCTGGTCGAGATCGACGGCTTCGTCGTGGACGTTCGCGCCCTGCCCCAGCCGCTCCAGGACGACGCACGACGACGGGGTCTCGTGCCGGCCTGGCCGGGCTCGGCCCCGCCGCGCTGAGCCCGGGCGCGCCGCGCACCGCTCGCTGAGCAGCGAAGAGCCTCCATTCCTGGCCGACGCGGCGGGAGCGCCCGGCGCCGTCGGCATGACGACGAGAACGACCCGCCAACCCGGGTCAAGCCGGCGTTCAGCCTCGATGACGTCGTCGGCGCGCTCACCCTCGGCAGCGGACCTCGAGCGGGCGGAGAGGCGGGGCAACTCCCGATCATCGTGGGGCCGACCCCGACGAAGTCTACGGTCCGGTCTTTGAACCCCAACGGGCCTTTGCCCGCTCCAGGAACGGCGGCTCCGTGCTCGGCCCAGCTCCTTTGACGACGTCTTCGAAGCCCGGCATGAACCCAGTCTTGCGTTGATGCACCTCGCGCACCTCGCGCACCACCCGATCCCAGTCCGCGCCGAGACCTGCCTTCACGTAGCACCGCTTGGCCTGTTCGAAGTTCCCAAGTGCAGCACCGTAGTACTTGCTCTTCTTCGCGTTGACGACGCGCATTCCCATCGCTCGCCAGAGTCGAGCGGCTTCTGCGGGATGGGCCTTTTCGAGCCTTCGTGCGGCGGGTTCCAACGCGTAGTGGCTCACGGCTTCGAGCTCCTCATCGGTACTTTTCTTCACCAGCTCTGAAAGGCGCCCGGTCTCCTTGGTCTCGACGAAGAGGCCGATCAAGGAGTACAGATCTGCTCCGGCCGCTGCCTCCATCGCCTTGGCGTGCCAGGACGCGCGGTCTTGTTTGGGGGCGAACTTCATCACGTCGTCGTAGGTGTACTTGCTCGGATGCTCGCGGAACTCGGCCCAGGCCGACGCGAGGGCCTCCTGCTCACGGCCGAGCTTGCGCAGCAGCTCGCGTCTCAGGTTCTGGAGCTCGTAGTCGGATGACGAGCCCCGAGGGTCCTTCGCCACGATCTCGATGCCCCGCTCGACCCACGAAAGGGCCTCTTCCGGTTTGCGCTTCGCGATGAGCATTCTGGCGACGGCATGGCAGTCCTTCGCGCTCAGGCCTGTCTGTTGCGCGAGCGTGACGTAGGCCGCAATGTCCTTCTGCCCGATGTGCAGCGCACGCAGCACCTCAGCCCAGCGTCGCTGCTTGGAGCTGGTGAACCGCTCGCGGACTTGCGCCACGAGGGCAGCCAACCCCGCCTTGTCGAGCACCGACGCCACCTTGGTCTCCAGGCCGTAGCAGAAGCCATAAGGGTCGTCGTCCATCCATCCAAGGAGCCGAGCCGCCGTCTCCTCTGGCGCCGCACCGGCCGCCTGGCGAGCCTTAACCCAGCCACAAAACAGCTCCTCGACGAACATGCCGAAAGCGCCGCTCGAATCGTCGAGCTCCTCCACCTTCTCGTAGCAGCCGGCAAGAAACGCCTCGTAGAGCGCGACCGCCCGATCGGGTGCGCTCTCGAGGAGTGGTGCGATATCGCGCTCGACCTCCTCGAGGTCGCTCACGAAGGAGAAGCACGAGCGGTCGCCGACGAAGCGACCCGGGTCGAGCGCCGCCTCGATCTCCCGTTCGAGCGGGTCACGTGACCCGCGGGCGACCTTCTTGGTCACCGTCGGACCCGTGAAACGCCGCGGGCGTTCTTTTCCTTCGGTCGCGCCTCGTCGACCGGCTCCGCACGGAAGCCGGAGTCGTCGCCCAGGTGGAAGTAGACGTGACCGCGCAGCGAGCCGTCGTCTTCGCGCACCGCCCAGCCACGGCCGCTTGCATGATCGCAGTCGTCGTGACCCTCCCACGAGAACTCGACACCGGGGTGCCCGTCGCGAGAAGCCTCCCGCCAGTCGACGCCGCCCTCGACAGCGATGAAGCCAAGGCTGCCCGTGTGGTCTCGGCCGAACTCGATGAAGCCAGGCCCGACCAGGTCGACGTCTTGTTGCGCCCAGAGCTCCATCTCGACGATCCGCCACCTGCCCACGAGGCTCATCGTTGTTCCCCTCGCACGTTGCTTGGACCGGCTCCGAGGCCGGCACGCTCCAGGCGTTGCAGGAGGCCCTGCTTCTTCGAGTGCTGCTGGCGCAGCTCCACGAGGCGCCGATCGAACGCCTCCAGGCACCGCTCGCGCTCGCTGACCATCCGCAAGTCCCCGAGAAGTTCGACGGCTTCGTCGTAGCGAGCAGGCTGGCGCGTGCCGATGGCGGCGTACACCTGCTCCCAGGCTTGTTCCTGACGCCCCGCCAGGGCAGCCAGGTGCCGCTCGCGGGCAGCTGCTCGGGCGTGCTCTCGCCGGGCCTGCTCCTGCGCCCGGCGCTCAGCAGCAAGGCGCGCTCGCTGCTCGCGGTGTCGCCGCGCCGCGTCCTGCAGCTCGGCCGCCGTGCGGCGTCCCTTCTCCTCCCCGCAGTCGTCGCCTTCGCCGCGGAACCGGCGCGCCACCTCCATGCCGAGGTGCGGGTCGCCGCTGGCAAGACGAGCGAGCAACGCATCCTTCTCTTCTGCGGGCAAGCGGGTTACCCAGCCGGTCAGCTCGGCGGCGGAGGGCTCGATCGGTTCCAGCGGCTTGCTCGCCTCGGCCGCCACCGACAGCAGGTCCTCGTCGAGGCGCAGGAACTCGACGAAGCTCTGCAGCGCCGGGCTTACGGTCGCGAGACCCGGCGGGACGGCCGGCTCCAGCTCGTTCTCCCCCAACTCGCCTGCATCCACGGAAACCAGCCACGCCAGGTACAGGAGCCTCCGGTCACCCCCGGCCAGCTCGGAGCGCACCGGGATGATCGAGCTGAGCGAGTCCTCGGCGCCTTCCTCCCAGTACTCATCCTCCTTCTCGCTCGTCAGCTCCACGATCACCTGGTCCCCAGCCGACCATGCACATGCCGAGTCCGTCGCTGCGTAACGAGACGCAACCTCGACGCCGAGCAGCGACGTCGGCAGCCGGAGCATGAGCTGGCGGGTCCCCCAGTTGGCGAGGTACAAGAACGCGTCGAAGTACCGGGACATCAGCAGCCGGGGGTCACCCTTGAAGGCACCCCAGTGGTAGGTGTTGACAAGGCGCGTCGAAGTGATCCGAGCCCGGGTGGACAGCGCCCGCAGCTCCCGTTGCTGGCGAGCATCGAGTGGCCGGTCGATGGCGAGGAACTCGTAGTACTGGTACTCGCTCACCGTGCGGCGACCTCCTCCTTCGAGCGACTCGGGACGACCATAGACGCCTTCAGTGCGGTCCCGGGGACTTCGGTGGTCAACGGACAACGACCCCCCGAGCCGGCTGCTCGCTCACGACCACGATCCGGCACTCGGCTCCCAGGACAGTCCTCTCACGTTCCCCGAAACGGCAGGGTCGGCGAAGGCGACGACCGCCGAGACCACCTCCGCGAACTGATCGGGGACGCGGTCTTCCAGTTGTTGCTTTCTCCTCCACGCTGCCCAGCGCGCCTGTCCGATCTCCCCGTAGCCGTCGAGGGCCCGGGCGAGAGGGACGAGCTCGACCTGCCGGTGGCGCGCCACCTGGCGGACCGACGCGGTGAGACCCGCCCCGGCCAGCGAATGACGGCGGCTCAGAAGGTAGATGTCGGCGAAGTCCCGCCAGCGGGTGTTGATCGTCCCGCGTGCGACAGCGGTCACGATCTTCTCGGCGTGCACCATCACGAGCGGGTAGCCCCGCACGACGACCGCACCGCCGAGCAGGCGCGGAAGGTGCAGATCCTCGGGTGCAGGAACGATCGGGTCACCCACGTTGACATCGACGTGGAAGTGCGGGCGGGCCGTCGCCAGCTCGGCCTTCATCGTGACCCGCACGCCGCTGTAGGCGTCCTCGTCTCGGATCACGGCTGCCGCAGCGCCGTCCACGTCGAACACCGCGCCGTCGTCGAGGCGAAGCGCCGCGACTTCGCAGATGGCCGCTCGGATGATCTCGGCATCGTTGTCGAGCGCCTGGGCCTGTAGATCGATATCGCGGGTCGGGCGGCGTTCACCGAAGGCAGCCAGGAGCACCCCGCCTTTCAAGACGAGCTGGTCAGCGAAACGGGACTCGGCCAGGCGAGCGAGGAACGACTCGAGGACGTAGAGCTGCAGGAGTTCGTCGACCGGGCGGCGATCGCCGCGAGCCTTGGTCCGCAGGTCGAGGTAGGCCTGACCCGCCCGGGTGGCCCGAGTAGGAGCGGTCATAAGAGGACTTCCAGCGCCTGGCGCAGCGCGGGCTCGGCCCGGGGGAACTCCCGGGCGAGCTCGATCAGTTGAGCAGGACTCCAGCCTGGGCGGTTGAGCCAGCGTCGTAGTGCCTCCCATGCGACCTCGCTCCCTTCGAGGTGGCGGAGGCGGACGACGTCGATGAGGGACCGCTCGGCTGAGTACAGGCCGATGGGCCGGCGGGCCCCGACCTCGAGCTCGTCGCGTCCCAGGTCGAAGGTGCGGGGGTCGAACTGGTGGATGCGGGACGGCGCCTTCAGGGACGGTCGAGTGCTTCCCCGGGGGATGGCGATGTCGATGGCGGTGGGGATGGCGTCGATCAGGCCGTGGCGCGCGAGCGCGGTCTCCAGGCACAGCGTGGCGTGCGGGACCCGCTCAGCGATCTCGATCAGGTCGGAGTCGGCGGGTGGGGCATCGGCCCAGCGGTAGACGCCGCCACCGAGCGCGAGGATCTTCCCGCTGTCGCGCAGGGTGTACAGCCGCCTGTCGCCGACGCCGGCCCGCTTGGCCTCGCCGTAGGTGAACGTGTCACCCAGCTGCTCTCGGAGACCCGGGGTCTCGACGGTCCTCATCGCAGGAAATCCTACTCACATCATCGCCATGTGGGTACGATTTCCTTCGGTGCCCAACCGCCCGGGCCCCGTCATGCCAGCTCCAGCCGTCGGCTCAGCCGCACAACCTGTCGGAGGACTGGCCCGGCTCCTGCCGGGGGCGCGTAGAGCCATGTGATGTCGCGAGACATCGGAGACACGTGTGTCAAGACATCGTAGACACCCGTGTGGGGTCCTACCTGGCCTCACCCGATCGGCTGGTAGTCCTTTGTCGGGTCGAACTTCAAGTGGCGAAGCGGTGATCCGTCGAGCCCGACGATCCGGATGCCGAGGCCGGCGACGAACATGATCACCCTCCAGCCCTTGTAGGGCGCGCCAACCCCGATGTGGTGGAGGCGGCCGTTGTGCCGGAGGGTCACCTCTCCTTCTACCTGGTTGCCCACACACATGCCCACCATCACGTGGTGGTCACCCACGAAGTCGCCACGAAGAAGATCAAGGTCCCCAACGCCTGCGTCGGCGTGGGCGTCCGCTACGTCACGCCATTCGAGATGCGCCGTGCCGAACGGGCCCGCTTCGTCATCGTCACCTGAGTCGGCCACGCCTGCATCCGCAACAGCTGTCACCCCGACGATCCTCTCCAACCACCTCACCCCAGCCGGGCCTTGTCGAGGACGGCGATGAACGTCGGCCGCCGCCGGTGCGTCTCCCGCAACGCCGCCAGGTGCGCGGCGAACTCACCCTGGCGATCCGCCGCTCGGGCAGCCTGCGCCGCCTTCTTCAGGATCGCCACCGCTCGCACGTAGGCCGCCTTTCCGGTCGTCTCGAGCTGGAGGTCGGCCAGGCGCAGGTACACGTCGAGCGCATCGCCCGGCGCAGACGCTTCACGGGCCTCGGCCAGGCGCACCCACCGCTGCGGTCCCGGATCCCAGCCAGGATGGGCTCCGGGCACCTGCCAGGCAGCTTCGGGCTCTCCGTCGGTAAGCAGCACGTCGACGAGGCCACCGGGGTCGCGCTCCGCCAGCACCGCCCGGGCCGCTGGGCGCTCGGCCGACCACACCCCACCGGCCTCGGCCGCAGCGCGCAGGAGGCCGTACGTCGACGACGAGGGCATCGCCTGGTGCTGCTCCCGGCGGAGCCGGAGCACCTCCTGGTCCTCGTCCCGGCGGGCGTGGACCCCGGCGGCCAGGTCGTAGAGCTGGGCGACCTGCCAGCCGCTCGTCTCGGCGATCCCGCGGGTGGCCCAGGACAGGACGTCGTCGTCGCGCCCCAGCTCCGCCATGGCCTCGGCGACCCTGATGAACTGGTACGGCCGGCTCAGGTCACCGCCCAGCAGCCCGACGAGCGCTTCCGTGTCGCCGTCGAGCACGGCCAGACGCTCTTGGGCGTAGTTGGCGGCGAACGAGTCGCCACCACGTGCTTCGACCCGCTGCTTGACCTCGCGCCGGTACGCCGCGAGCCCGAGATCGCCCAGGGCTTCGGCGTAGCGGACCGGGTCCGCCTCGAAGAAGTCCTGGTCGTCGAAGCGGAACCGGACCATCCAGCGGGCCAGCTTGATCGGATCCGCATTGCCGGCGTCGCATGCCCGGGCGTGCAGGTCGAGCAGCTCACGCGCCAGGTCGCCGATCAGCCCGTCGGAGTCGTCCGCCTTGAGGATGACCTTGACGACGTGCCCGATCGCCCGCTCGATCAGCAGCACCAGCTCGGCCGTGGGCGACGAGTCGACCGCCTCGCCGATCGCCTCCACGACGGGCCTCGCCCGCATCGCCCAGCCGCCGCTCTCCCGGTAGCCGAGGTACTGGGTGGTCCGCAACCCGCGGTCGATCTCCGCCTTCAGCTGGGAGAGATCCCCCGACCCCCGGGTTGCCGTCAGACGGACCGCCCGAGCGACGTCCTCGTGGTGCTCTGCGGCCTTGCCGACGATCCCGCGGAGGTCCTCGGGGTCGAGCTTCTCGATCAGGACGTCGAGCTCCTCAGGCCCCGAGCGTGGCGCTCGTGGACTCATTGCAGATTCTCGCCGCTCATCGCCTTGCGACGGTAACGCCCGGACACCATCATGTTCAGGTTCGGCCGACCTTGAGGCCGCCTCGCCGGTGCTGGAGCCACAGTTGCGGGTGCCGCGACGAGCCCGCGATCACCTCCAGCCAGCGTGGGTAGTTCAAGACGATGAGTTCGAGCTGCTCGCGGAGGCCTGACGGTTGGCGAGTGCAGAGGATCACGTCCACCCCTCGGCGGAGGTACGCACGGACGCGAAGCTCCCGGCTCCGGAAGTCCTGGTCGGACGTGACGAGGATCCGATCCTCCTTTGCGCACCAGTCGGCGATCTCCGCGTCGCTCGCCTTGTGCCGAAGCCCCTGGACCCTCGGATGCGGCTCGCCGAGCTCGGCGATTCGCTGGACCTGCTGCACGGTGTACTCGAAGCGAGGAAGCAACTCCCCCAGCCAATGACTGAAGTTCTCGTCCAACAGGAATCGAGGCTCAGCTGGCAAGGAGGTCCTGGACCCCTTGCACGTCCTCCACGTCGATGGCGTGCCAGTCGGCGATCTGCTCGACGCTGTGGGAAACCAGCTCCCTCGCGATGACGGCGATAGGGAGGCGCGTGCCCTTCACGACGGGCTCGCCGAACTGGATGTTCGGATCGATCTCGACACGGTCGGTCAGCTCCCAGGCAACCGCCTCGTTCACAGCGCCGAAGCGGATCTCCTCGGCGAACGTCTCGATGACGGGCAGCCACACGTAGTGGCCGGCCCCTCTGCCGACCAGCTCGATGACCTGCGGCTCTGCGCCAGCCGACGCCAGGTCGGCCCAGATCGCGGCGCCGTCAGTGAAGAAGAGCCGCTGCGCGAAAGGACGGGCCACGCCCGGCAGCGACTCGGCCAGCGCGGCTTCGAGCTTGCGGAGCTTTTGGAGGCTCACCCCTGACCGGCGGAAGCGCCGGACGACCTCCAAGCTGACGAGGTCGTGGAACGAGAGCAGGCGCGGCTCGTCGGGGCCGCTACCGACGCTCGGCGGAGTCAGCCCGGCAACCCAGCGGCGAAGGGTGCCGGCCCGTACGTCCGCGGCCCGCAGGCCGAGGATCCGGGCAGCCTCAGGGAAGCTGTAGATCCCGGTCCCGAACGCGGGCGCAGTGAGGGTCGAGGTGGGCACGGGGAAATCGTATCGGCCGGGTCCGACAGCCCGGAGCTCATTCGAGCACCAGCCGCCGGCTCAGCCGCACCACCGGTCGGAGGACTGGGCCGGCTCCTGCCGGGGGCGCCACATCCGCTACCAGCGTCTTGATCAGGTTGGACCTTCCACGGCGCGAACCACTACGCCGTAGAGTGGTTCTCGTGCAGTTCACGGCAGCGGTCACGCACGAGGGTGGGTGGTACGTCGCGCGCGCCCTGGAGGTCGAGGTGACCAGCCAGGGTCGGACGGTCGACGAGGCCTTGGCGAACTTGCGGGAAGCGCTCGAGCTGTACTTCGAGGACGAGACCATGCCCGAGGTCGTCGAACCTCCCATCATCGCGACGGTGCAGCTGTCGGCGTGAGCCCGGCACTGCCGGTCGTCGGTGGTGCCGACGTCATCGCCGCCTTGTCCAAGGCCGGTTTCGTGCAGGTGAGTCAGCGAGGCAGCCACGTCAAGCTCCGAGGCGGCGATCGAACGGTCATCGTGCCGATGCATCGGGAGCTTGCGACCGGCACCCTCCGCTCGGTGCTCAGACAGGCCGGTCTCACGCCCGCGGAGTTCTTCGCGCTTCTCTGACGCCCTCACTTGGCGTAGCCCTCACTGCGCACTTTGGTGTGCCGGGTGGCCAGGGTGATGGCCGGCCCCTCCACCAGCGGATCGAGGTTCGCATTCTGGGAGGCCGGGGCGCCGAACAATCGTCACACAAGTTGCATTTTCCAGGCCTCGGGCGGATTGATCGGCAGGGAGGCTCGGAAGCGACTGGCCGAAGCGGTGGAGACCACTCACAGCGAGGCAGTGGTCCTCGAGCGCTACGGCCAGCCTGCGGCGGTCCTGGTCAGCCCCGAGCGGTACGAAGAGCTGATGGAGGCGCTGGAGGACCTCGAAGACGTCGAAGCCTTCGACGCCGTCATGGCCGAGGAGGGTCCGAGCATTCCCTGGGAACAGGTCAAGTCCGACCTCGGCTGGGTGTGAGCCGCTACCGGATCGAGGTCCGCCCAGCAGTGGCGCGAGCGCTCCGTGAGGTGGACCCCGACATGCGCCCCCGCATTCAGGGGGCGATCGCCCCTTTTGGCCACTGACCCCCGACCGCCGGCCGCCAGGGCGCTCCGGGGCCGACCGGGGTTTCGAGTCCGCGTCGGGGACTACCTGATCATCTACACCATTGCTGACGACGTGCTCCTGGTCATCGTGGCCGCGCTGGGTCATCGTGGAGAGATCCATGACCGGTGACGGGCCGAGGCACCGCCCCATCTGGCACTCAGCCGAGCGCCAGCCGCCGGCCCTCTCTGCGTCGTACCCGCCGGCGCTGTCCCCAGTCCTCATCCGAGCCTGGGCGTGAGCCCGAGCGCCGTGCAAGTCGGCGTCGAGGAGCCGGCCACGTTCCGAGCCGTCGTCACCACAGCGCCAGCACGTGGTCTGACCGGCATCTCCGTCATCCGCCCTGGGACATCGACCGCGGGTGTACCTGGGCTCACAGAGTTCCGCGCGGTTGGCACCGAGTGGCAGGGCGTGACCTCGGGCCATCTCACCTCTGCGACCGCGCTGCGGCCGGCAACTACGAGGTCGAGGCGCGCTTTTGGCCTTCGATGCCACCGGTCCCGAGGGCCACGGCAATGCTTGGCTGGGCGCCATGCCGGTGTCCGCGCGCACGACAGCGATCGTCGGCATGGTCGGCCACGCGAGCTGTCCTGCTGTGACCGGACTGTTCCCGCTCATGGCAGGACTCCAAGCAAACCACGGCGTGCTCGCACGAACGTGGGAGGTGGGACGGCTCGCCCCCAGAGCACCTGCTGGCGGCATGATCGGCTGACCATCGGCGAGGGCGTTTCGGCAACGCTCTCTGCGCGGCACCTGCTGGCCTCGGGACAGAAAGGGCGCCGGTCGGCGACGATGGACGCGTTCCCACGAGACGCGAGGGACGCCTCCTCGCGGCAATCGGCAGAGCGCGGCGAGAAGGGGTCCGAGGCGGTGTACCGCCGTGGCCGTGGCATTGCTGTCGGTGGGCTACTGGCGCTTCGTCCGGCAGGCCGAGACCTCCGGGGATGCGGCGGTGGTCGGGCGCTGGCGCGGAGGGTCGTGCGCTCGGCCCGCGCGCAGAGACCCTCGCCGCGGCTACCGCGGTGTCGACGGGTTCAACCTGGAGGCGCGTGCGCTGCTTGAGCAGCTCCGTGACGACGGGCACGAGGGGCACGCGCGGTGCCACATGCGTGACGCGCCGGGCCGCGCTACGTTCGCGAAGTGGGCCTGCTCGAAGCGGGGCGCTCCGACTCTGTTGGCGCGGCGGCTGAGCGCGCGGTCACCTCCCTTCTGCCGGATCATCTCGGCTCGTCGGCGCGGGATCGGCTGGCAGGCGGCGGCGCGGTCGAGAGGGGAGCAGCATGAAGGCGCGTGGTGCCGCCCTGCTGAGCCTGTTCGTGGCCGTCGCGCTCGCAGCCGGACTGACGCTCGGGACGACCCTCGGGCCACCGGGCCACGCAGACGGATTTCCTCCCCGCCAGCTCCAGGATCGTCGTTCGCCGGGGACGAGCCTCCTCACCGAGGCGCAATGCCTCGCTGCACCTTCCATCCGCATGCCCTGTTACGACCCGGCCCAGATCCAGACGGCCTACGACGAGGCGCCGCTCCTCTCCAAGGGCATCGACGGACGCGGCCAGACGATCGCGATCGTGGACTCGTTCGGCTCCCCGACCGTCCGAACCGACCTCGCCGTGTTCGACGCCCGGTTCCACTTGCCCGCTCCTCCGAGCCTGGACGTCATCCAGCCGGCAGGTGCTGTCCCGCGTTACAACTCCGCCACAACAACAATGGTCGGCTGGGCAGGGGAGACCACGCTCGATGTGGAGTGGGCTCATGCGGTGGCACCAGGGGCGAGCCTCCTCCTCGTCGAGACCCCCGTCTCGGAGACCGAGGGAGCAACCGGGTTCCCTCAGATCGTGGCTGCGGAGAACTACGTCATCGACCATCACCTGGGTGACGTCATCAGCCAGAGCTTCGGAGCCAACGAGAAGACCTTCACTTCTGTGAGCACAATCGAGTCACTGCGCACCGCGTTCGTCGCGGCCGCAGCCGCAGGCGTGACGGTGGTCGCGTCGACGGGTGACACAGGAGTGAGCGACGATTCGACAGCGACAGGCAAGAGCTTCTCGACGGTGCCGACCGTCACATGGCCGGCGAGCGACCCGCTCGTCACCGCTGTCGGGGGCACCCAGCTCAGCCTGAACGCGGCAGGTCGGCGAACCGCTCCCGATCAGGTGTGGAACGACTCGTATGACCCCGTGGCGAACCATTTCGTGTTCGGCACAGCGAAGCCCCATCCCGATGCGAGCGGGGGCGGGCTCTCGTCGGTCTTCTCGCGCCCGTCGTACCAGGCAGGGGTTGCCCAGGTCGTTGGCGACCATCGTGGCATCCCAGACATCTCGATGAGTGCCGCGTGCTCGGGTCTCGTGGACACCTACCAGAGCTTCCCGGGGCCGACACCGCCGGGTTGGTACTACGTATGTGGCACGAGCGAGTCGGCACCGCTGTTCGCAGGGATCGTCGCGCTCGCGGACCAAGAAGCCCATCATGGCCTCGGCCTGATCAACCCGGCGCTGTACGCGATGAAGCGGATGCACGACCCTGGGATCGTGCCGGTGACCAGGGGGGACACCACGGTGTCGTTCGAGCAGGGTGGCACCGAGCACACGGTCGACGGCTACCACGCGTCGGCGGGGTACAACCTCGCGTCCGGGCTGGGCACCGTGGATGCTGCGCTGTTCGTTCCCGAGCTGGTGCGAACCGTCGCAAGCGTCGGCACGGCGGCCAGCTACGGCTTCCTGCCTTCGAGCGGCACGGGCTGAGCACCCTGAGGGCGATGACCAGGGGCGGAGAAAGGAGCTCAGCTCCCCGCCGAGCCGGCCTCCCCGCCGGCGCCGTCACTGCGGCCGGCGTCTCCCGGGCGTTCTCCTCGGAGGCTGAGCTGTTCGCCGATCCGCTCGGGATCGGTCTCCCAGTGCCAATTCCCTGACGGGGTCGCCTCTTCGAGAGGAGCGTCGGGACCCAACAGCTCGCGCACGGCGGTCTCGAGCTCTCGAGGCGTCGACGCCCCGATCGCCCGCACCGTGCCGTCGACGTCGACGAAGACGTTGGTGGGCACTCCACGAATCCCCAGCTTCTCGACGAGCGCACCTCGTTCGTCGACGAGAACGGTGCCCTTGACGCCCCAGAGCTCACAGAATGTCCGAGCCTCTGTGAACGCGTTCGTCCCCTCCCACACGTCGACGAGGATGATCTCCAGGCCAGACCGGCCTGCACGGCGACGCAGGTCTTCGATGACCGGCGCTTCCGCATTGCACGGGCCTCACCAGCTGGCGAACACGTTGACGACGTACTTGCGCCCAGCCCACTCGCCCAGGTCGCGCAGCTCCCTCGTCCAGAGGTCCGGCAGCGAGAGGCGTGGCATCTTGCTGCCCACCATCGGGTGCTCCCCGCGTGCGACAGGCACAGCCGGCGGTCCGGTGAGCACGTCGTCAGCGACCGTGAGGGTCCCGGACCCCGCGTTCGCGACGAGGATGCGGCCAGGGTGCAACGGATCCTCGCAGACGCCTCCGGGTGCGGCACCGACAGGGATCCTCGACCACTCGGTGCCGTCGAGCCCCATGACGCTCACGGTGCCGTCGCCGCGGTTGCCGACGTAGAGGCGGTCATCGCGGGATCCGACGATGAGCCCGACAGGAGCGTTCGGCACCGTCATCTCGGCGATCTTTTCGATTCTGCGGCCGTCGACGCGGGTGATCGTGCTGGCGAGCGAGTCGGCGATGAAGACGTCGCCACTCGTCCGGTGCAGACCAATGGCGCACGGTCCGGCCGGCAGGCCCAGGCGTGCAGTGGCTTCGAGCGTCTGCGCGTCGACGACGCTCAAGGAAGAGGCGACGAAGTTCACGCAGTAGACCCGCCCTGCGTCCGGGTCCACCGCGACGGCACCCGCGCCGAGCTCCGCCTCGGCGACGCCGATCCGCTCGAGACGGTCGACGTCGACGACGCTCATCGTCGAGCCCGCGGCGTCCCCGCAGTAGATGCGCCGCCCCTCGGTGTCGATGCACAGCCCCGCGGGGTAGGAGCCCACCTCGATGGTGGCCACCACCTGGCCCGCCGCCGCGTCGATCACCGAGAGCTGGTCGGAGCGCGCGTCAGCGGTGAAGACTCGACCGGTCTGGTCGTCGACCACGATGTCGATGGGCTCGCCTCCGACGGGGATCATCTCGATGACGCGCAGCTCCTCGGGGTCGACGACGGCGACGGCGTTGGACCTCGAGCACGCGACGTAGATGCGACCGGTCGCGCGGTGGACGGCGACCCCTTCGGGGTCGAGGCCGACCTCCACCTCGCCTACGAGCCGGTACGCCCTTCCTTCGCCGGCGAGGTCGACCTGGCAGCTGGGCCCGCCGTCGAGGACCGTCGGCAGCTCTGGAGAGTCCGTGTCGAGGGTGCCACCTCGTGCGGGCGGCTCCTCGCGCGACTGGTCCTTTGGCGGCTCGTTCAGCGGGGCAGGCATCCGGTTCTCCTTCGTGGGGGGCACTCGTGATGCCCAGACGGTTGCAGTGTGGAACCGCCGTCGGCTGGGGACGCAGCCTCTCGTGGAGCCAAACCATGGCAATCCTGGCCCCACTCGCGCAAGGCGGCCGGAGCAGGCCGGTGAAGAGCCCGGGGACGTGCTCGGGCCGAACGGGGGTGCGCACCGGCATCCGGTGCCTCTACGCTCCGTCGTGGAGGTGTCCAGGCGCCTGGTGGGCCTCCCCGCCTTCAAAGCGGGTGGGACGGGTGATCCCCGTCCGGCGGGTTCGATTCCCGTCCACCTCCGCGAGAGCGGCGTGACCGACGACCCGGAGACGAAGTGTGAGCTCCTTGCGGCACGCACGTATAGTTGGGACCCCACGCGTGCTCGGGCCGGTGGCACGGAGCCCGCGACGCGCATGGATCAGCGCGAAGGGATACGAGGAGGCACATGTCCTTCCAGTCAGGGTCGGAATCACCCACCATCTGGCGGTGTGCGGGATGTGGGGCGCTCGTGCACCCCGCGGACGAGGACGCTCCTGCTGCCTGGTGCCTGCGTTGCCGCCGAATGGTCCAAGCCGTCCGCGACGGCGAGCAGCGCCCCGCCTGACGTCCCGGCCAGCGCCCCGCCCCTCGGAGGGGGACCTCGTCGCGGCCGTGGCCCGCCATGCGGAGGTCCCCGACGTGGTGGCCCCAGACCTCGACGTGCTCTTCTGCGGGGTCAATCCCGGCCGCTGGTCCGGTGCGGTGGGTCATCACTTCGCCCACCCGGGCAACCGGTTCTGGAAGGCGCTTCATCTCGCTGGCTTCACCGCTCGTCAGCTCGACCCCGCAGAGGAGCGGCTCGTGCTCGATGCGCGCATCGGCATCACGAACCTCGTGCGCCGAACGACCGCGAGCGCAGCGGACCTCGATCTGGCAGAGCTGCGAGAAGGCGCGGTGGCGCTCGAGCGCAAGGTCCGACAGCTGCGCCCGAGGAGCGTGGCGTTCCTCGGAATGGGCGCGTTCCGCGTGGCCTTCCGCCAGCCTCGGGCGAGAGCCGGCCGGCAGCCCGAGCTCCTCGCCGACGCGGTGATCTGGCTCCTGCCCAATCCGAGCGGGCTCCAGGCCACCTACGGGCTCGACCGCGTGGTCGAGCAGCTGAAGGCCCTGCGCGCCTTCGTGCGCGCCCGATCTGGATAGGCATGTGCCTCGGTGCGTAGGGTGGTCTTGGCCGGATCGGTCTTGGCCGGATCTGCGAAGGGAGCCTCGGGTGGGCCACTACCACGACGTGCAGGACGAGCTGCGGGACCAGTACGCGAGGCTTCGGGAGGTCGTGCCCGACGTCGTGTCCGGCTACGCCACGCTGCACCGCAGCGCGATGGCCGAGGGCGCGGTGTCGGCGAAGACCAAAGAGCTCGTCGCGCTCGCCATCGCGGTCACCCGGGAGTGCGACGGGTGCATTGCCTCCCATGCCCGCGGCGCGGCCCGGAGAGGCGCCACGGCGCAGGAAGTCGCCGAGATCATCGGCGTTTGCATCCTCATGAACGGAGGTCCAGGCACCGTGTACGGACCGAGAGCGTTCGCTGCCTTCGAGGAGTACGCCGCGGCACAGGCGCAGAGGCTGCCACAGGCCTGAGCCGTCGCTCGGCAGGCCGGCTCGATAAGGTCCGGGTGTGCGCCTTGCCACCTTCCTTGTTCCCGACGAGACGCCAGCGGGTCCATCGACACGCCAGCACACGGGGGTGGTCGAAGGTGGCGATCTCGTCGACCTGACCGATCCCGTCATCGGCCTGCCGGGCGACATGACCGCGCTCCTCGGCCTGGGCGACGAGGCGTGGGAGCGGGCGATGGGGGCTCCATCGACGTCGGCGCGACGGTGGAGGCTCGAGCAGGTCCAGCTGCTCGCCCCGGTCACCTCGCCGCCCAAGATCCTCGCGATCGGCTCGAACTATCGCAAGCATGTCGAGGAGATGGGACATGAGCTCACCGCACATCAGTACTGGTTCAACAAGCAGCGGACGTCGGTGACCGGGCCGTCCGCCGACATCGTGCTCCCCGCGGTGTCCGAGCAGCTCGACTACGAAGGGGAGCTCGGGGTGGTGATCCGGCGACGGGCGAAGTCGATCCCCGCGGCACGCTGGCTGGAGGTGGTCGCGGGCTTCACCGTGGTGAACGACGTGAGCGTGCGCGACTGGCAGGCGCATTCGCCGACCTTCACCATGGGCAAGTCCTTCGACACGCACTGCCCGCTCGGCCCGTGGATCGTGACGCCCGACGAAGTGGGCGACGTCCGAAGCCTCTCACTGCGGACGTGGGTGAACGGCGAGCTCCGCCAGGACACGACGACTGGCGACATGATCTTCGGGCCGGACGAGATGATCGAGTACCTCACGACGGTCTTCCCGCTCGAACCGGGCGACGTGCTGTTGACGGGCACTCCGCCAGGCGTGGGTGCAGGGATGAAGCCGCCGCGCTGGCTGAAGGCGGGAGACGTGGTGCGGATCGAGATCGACCGTGTCGGCGTGCTCGAGAACACGGTCGTCAGCGAACCCCCGGTGGCGCCGTCCCCATCCCCGGTCGTGCGGTGAGCCCTGCTTGGGAGGCAGGGGGTGCACGGCGCCTGCGGATCCCACGGCAGAATGGCAGCGTGGAAGCGCACGCCGAGCACGCCGAGCAAACCGTGCACGCCGAGCACGCCGAGCAAACCGTGCACGCCGAGCACGCCGGGCAAACCGTGCACATCGAGCGTGCCGAGCACGTGGTCGGCGAGGACCATGAGGCCCCCCCCGGCGGGGCGCTCACCGGCGGGGCGCTCACCGACGGGGAGCGCGCCGAGCGGCTCTCCAAGCTGCAGGGCTTGATCGACCTCATGCGGCCGGCGGTCCAGGCGGACGGGGGCGACCTCGTGCTGGTCTCGGCCGACGTCGAGTCCGGAGTCGTCGAGGTCCAGCTCCAGGGGGCGTGCAGCTCGTGCGCGATCAGCTCGGCGACGCTGCAAGGAGGCGTCGAGCGGATCTTGAAGGACCGTCTGGCGTGGGTCACCGAGGTGACCGGCGGTCTCACAGAGGCGATCGACCCGTTCGAGAGCGCCGCCCTCGGCCACGGCGGCTACGTGCCTCGCTTCTAGCCTTCCCACCCCGGATCTGCAGGGACAGGAGGCCGTGAAGGCTGTCGCAGGTGCGCCGGCCGTCGCGCTACGGTTCCGGCGGTGACCGCGACCGACCCGGCCGTGCGCATCGTCCACTTCTCGAACGTCGTGCGACGTCCGCTGGTCGACCCGACCCGCGAGCGCATCGGACGAGTGGAGGACCTCGTCGTCCACCTCGGGCCCTCCCACCCCCCGGTGGTGGGCGCCGTCGTGCGCATCGGCGGGCGCGACCTCTTCGTCCCGGTGCGCAACATCGCCGGCCTCGGAGAGCACGAGCTCCAGTTCACCGGGAGCCGAGTGGACCTGCGTCGCTTCGAGCGCAGGCCGGGGGAGATGCTCCTCGGGCGCGACCTGCTCGCCAGGCACCTCATCAACGTCGCAGGCGGTCGTCTGATCCGTGCGAACGAGATCGAGCTCGCCGACGTGAAGGGGACCTGGGAGGTCATCGGCGTCGACCCGTCCCGCAAGAACCTGCTCCGGCGGCTCCTGCGAGGCCACCTCGTGTCGGCAGGGCCACCCACCAGGGTCGTCGACTGGGCGAGCATCGAGCCGTTCGTCTCCCACGTGCCGACCGCGCGCCTGCGGATCCCCTATCGCAAGCTCGCCCGCCTGCATCCCGCCCAGATCGCGGACCTCGTCGAGGCGGCGTCCCACGAGGAAGGAGAGGAGATCATCGAGGCCGTCGGCGCCGACCGGGAGCTCGAGGCCGACGTCTTCGAGGAGCTCGACCCGGAGCACCAGATGGAATTCCTCGAGTCGCGGTCGGACCATGACGCGGCGCGCCTTCTCGCCTCGATGGCCCCCGACGATGCTGCCGACCTCATCATGGAGGCCGACCAGGATCGGCGCCTTCGGCTCCTCGAAGCCCTGCCGCAGCCGCAGCGCCGAAAGGTTCGCTTGCTCTTGAACTACAACCCCGAGACGGCGGGCGGGCTCATGAGCCCGGACTTCCTCGCGCTGCCCGAGTCCGCGTCGGTGGACGACGCCCTCTCGGCGGTGCGCCACAGCACCGCGGCCCCCGAGTCGCTGCAGGTCGTCTTCGCGCTCCACGAGGACGGGACGGTCGCCGGGTCGGCTTCGGTCGTGACGCTGCTCCGAGCTCAGCCCGGTGCGACGCTCGCCTCTGTCGTCCGCCCGATCGCGGCTCATCTGCACCCCGACTGGGACCTCGGCGCGACGGTCCGCAAGATGTCGGACTTCAACCTGATGGTGGCCCCCGTGCTCGACTCCGAGCACGGGCACATCCTGGGTATCGTGACGGTGGACGACGTGCTGGAGCTCATGCTGCCCACCGGGTGGCGCCGAGACTTCGGGACCACGTCGCCCGAGGACTGACCCAACGTGCACAGATCGATGGAACCCCCACATACCGGGTGCCCGGGGCGGGCAGCGCCCCTCGGCATCCTCGAGAGGACCGACGGACCGCCGCCCTGGCGGCCCGTGCGCTCGCCTCTGGAAGCGGCGCGGGCTCACGCTCCGCGCTGAGCCCGGCGGCGTGCGAGCACGCCACCGTGACCCAGCGAAAGGAGGTGAGCAATGGCAGACACCGGGACGGGGGCCCACCGCCCGGAGCTCCGGGCACCCGGAGCTCCGGGCGCCGCCGACGCAGAGGGGCTCGGTGGTCACGAGTCCGCGGTGCTCGACGAGGCGCACCTGGGCGACATCCAAGGCGCGTTCGGCACCATCCGTGAGCTCGACGCCGACTCGCGGCGATCGTGGAAGCGGCGGCTCCTCACCCTTCTTGCGATCCTCGGTCCGGGGATCATCGTCATGGTGGGGGACAACGACGCGGGCGGGGTGTCGACGTACGCCCAGGCCGCGCAGAACTACGGGCTCACGCTTCTTTGGACCCTGCCCCTGCTCATCCCGGTGCTCATCGTCAACCAGGAGATGGTCGTCCGTCTGGGAGCGGTCACCGGCGTCGGGCACGCCCGGCTGATCAACGAGCGCTTCGGGAGGTTCTGGGGCGCCTTCTCCGTGGGCGACCTCTTCGTGCTCAACTTCCTCACGATCACGACCGAGTTCATCGGTGTCAACCTCGCCCTCGCCTACTTCGGGGTGAGCGCGTACGTCTCCGTCCCGATCGCCGCGGCCGCGCTGGTGGCGATGACCGCGACCGGGAGCTTCCGGCGGTGGGAGCGGTTCATGTTCGTCTTCATCGCGGCCAACTTCCTCGTGATCCCGCTCGCGGTCTTCAGCCACCCGCGGGCGTCGTCGTTCTTCCACGACTTCGTCGTGCCAGGGGTGCACGGCGGCTTCACCTCGACTTCGATGCTCCTCGTCATCGCCATCGTCGGCACCACCGTCGCACCTTGGCAGCTCTTCTTTCAGCAGTCGAACGTGGTGGACAAGCGGATCACGCCACGATGGATCTCCTACGAGAGAGCCGATACCGTCATCGGGTCGCTCGTGACGGTGTTCGCGGCGTCGTTGATCATGGCGGTGGTCGCGGCGGCGTTCTCCGGCCACCCGCTCTTCGGCCACTACACGAACGCAGAGGCCGTCGCCCGGGGCCTGTCGCGCTACGTCGGCCATGCATCCGGAGCGATCTTCTCCGTGGTCCTCCTGAACGCGTCGCTCATCGGAGCCGCGTCGGTCACGCTCGCCACCTCCTACGCCTTCGGCGATGTCTTCGGGATGCACCACTCGCTCCACCGCCCCTGGCGGGAAGCCAAATTCTTCTATGCGTCCTTCACGCTGATGGTGATCGCCGCCGCTGCGATCGTTCTCGTGGCCACAGGGCGCCTGCTCGGGCTCATCACCACGGGCGTCCAGGCGCTCGCCGGCGTGCTGCTCCCCAGCGCGACGGTGTTCCTCCTCCTGCTCTGCAACGACAAGGAGGTGCTCGGACCCTGGGTCAACCGTCCCTGGCTGAACGTGATCGGCTTCGGGATCGTGTCGATCCTCCTGGTCCTGTCGCTCGTGCTGATGGCGACCACCGTCTTCCCGCACCTCGACGTGAGGGACCTGGCGCTCGGGATGGGCGCAGCGCTCGTCCTCGTCTACGCGGTCGGCGGTGCCGGCTACTGGCGGGCGCTCCGCAAGCGCCCACCAGAGCCACCCATGCCGCGGAGCCGACGGGACCACTGGAGGATGCCCCCCTTGTACCGTCTGGAGCGCCCGGTGTGGTCGAGAGGGCGCCTCGTCGCCATGTACGCGCTGCGCGGCTACCTGGTGGTGGCGGTCGCGCTGCTCTTCGTGAAGGCCTTCCAGCTCGGCCTGCACAAGTGAGCTGTGCCTCGTTGGCCGGACGCGCTCCTACGGACGAGGCGAGAGACGGCTTGCACCTCGGGTGCGCGTCAGGGAAGGCTGTCGGACCGTGACGTCACGGGGGAACGCCGGCGGTCAGGCCGTTGCCTGACGGTCTTCGCCGATCCTGGCGGGACGTGCAGGAGTCCTGGGAGCGGTCCCGGGGCATCGTCGTCCCCGCACCGGTCGCAGCGGCCGACGCGGCCGACGGCGGCTTGCGGATCGCCTTTCTCGTGTACCGCGGGAACCCGCAGTGCGGGGGCCAGGGCGTCTACACGCGCCATCTCACGCGTGAGCTGGTCGCCCTCGGGCACTCGGTGACGGTGTTCTCGGGGCAGCCGTGGCCCCTGCTCGACGAGGGGGTGGGCTTCGTCCCCGTTCCCGGCCTCGACCTCTACCGTGACCCCGACCCGTTCCGCCTGCCCCATCCTCGCGAGCTCCGCGACCTCGCGGCGGTGGCGGAGCTGGGCGTGATGCTCACGGGCGGCTTCGGGGAGCCGCTCGCCTTCTCCTTGCGTGCCAGGCGCGTGCTACGAGCCAGACGTGGGGCGTTCGACCTCGTCCACGACAACCAATGCCTCGGGACCGGGATGCTCGGCATCCTCGCCGACGGGTGGCCGCTGCTCACCACCCTGCACCACCCCATCACGGTGGACCGCCAGCTCGCGCTCAGCCATGCGTCCGGACCCTGGCAGCGCTACACGACGCGACGGTGGTTCGGCTTCCTCGGGATGCAGATGCGCGTCGCTCGGCGACTGCCTCGGATCGTCACCGTCTCGCATTCCTCGCGCGCGGACATCGCCGCGCAGATGGGGGTCGAGGCGCAGCGTATGACGGTCGTCCCCGTCGGCGTGGACCACGACGTGTTCCGGCCGCGTGCGGACGTGGCGCCCGTTGCTGGCCGCATCATGGTCACCTCGTCGAGCGACGTGCCGATGAAGGGCCTCGTACCGCTGCTCGAGGCGGTCGCACGGCTGCGCGCCTCGCGCGACGTCGAGCTCGTCGTCGTCGGCCGCCCGCGCAAGGGTGGACGCGTGGACCGTGCGCTCGATCGGCTCGGGCTCCGTGCCGTCGTGCGCTGCATCAGCGGGATCACCGACGAGGAGCTGGCCCGCTGCTACGCAGAGGCCGAGATCGCCGTCGTGCCATCGCTCTACGAGGGGTTCTCGCTGCCGGCGGTCGAGGCCATGGCGTGCGGCGTGCCGGTCGTGACGACGACGGGGGGAGCGCTGCCCGAAGTCGTCGGTCGCGACGGCGAGACCGCGGTGCTCGTGCCGCCCGACGATCCCTGGGCCCTTGCCGCGGCGATCGGCGCGCTGCTCGACGACCCTGCCGCCCGCGCGCGCCTCGGGGCCGCAGGGAGGGAACGGGTGCTCCGGCGCTTCACGTGGCGGGTGACCGCCGAGGGTACGGCGGAGTGCTACCGCGCCCTGCTCGAGGAGCGACGCCCCGGCGTCCTGGGAAGGGTTGGAGGAGGCGATCCGGCACGTGGGACATCCTCGACGGTTGACGCGTCGCCGCTCACCGGGGCGTCCGCGTGCTGACGGTCGATTACGACCGCCTCGGCCTGCGACCCGGGGAGCGGGTGCTCGATCTCGGGTGCGGATCGGGTCGTCACGCCTTCGAGGCCGCGCGGCGTGGAGCCAGGGTGGTGGCGCTCGACGCCGGGGAAGCGGAGCTACGCGGGGTACGGGCGACGTTCGTCGCGATGCTCGCCGCGGGTGAGCTCGACCCCGAGTGCTGCGGTGCAGGCGCCGTGCGTGGGGATGCGCGTCGCTTGCCCTTCGAGGACGGGGTGTTCGACCGGGTCATCGCCGCCGAGGTCTTGGAGCACATCCCCGAGGACACGGCGGCGATGGCAGAGCTCGCCAGGGTCCTGCGGCCGGGCGGCACGATGGCCGTCACCGTGCCCCGGTGCGGGCCCGAGATGGTGAATTGGCTGTTGTCCGACGCCTACCACGACGTGCCGGGAGGGCACGTGCGCATCTACCGGCGTTCGACCCTGGTCGAGCGGCTGGCGGCCAGCGGGCTCGTGCCGATGGGGCACCACTACGCCCATGGGCTGCACACCCCGTACTGGTGGTTGCGGTGCCTGGTCGGGCCCGATGACGACACGAGCCCCCTGGTCGTCGCGTACCACCGGCTGCTGGTCTGGGAGATCGTCAAGCGGCCGCGGGTGACGCGTGCAGCGGCACGGGTGCTCGACCCGTTGATCGGCAAGAGCCTCGTCGCGTACTTCTCGAAGCCCCCCCTGCCGACGCGACCCGTCCGATCGATACCCGTCGCCCGGGTGGAGGCGGCCGCATGAGCGTGGGCGCGCGTCGCAGCTCCGTGACGCTCGTTCCCGAGGTGCCCGGCGTGCTGAGCGCTGCCCAGGTGCACCGAAGTGGTCGTGCGATCGCTGCCGTGCAGTGCCGGGACGGGATGATCCCGTGGTTCCCCGAAGGCCACTGCGATCCATGGAACCACGTCGAGGCGACCATGGCCCTCACGTTGTGCGGTCTCACCGCCGAGGCGGAGGCAGCCTTCGCGTGGCTCGCGGCGCGCCAGCTTCCCGACGGGAGCTGGTTCAACTACTACCGAACGAACGGTGTCGAGGACACGAGGATCGACACGAACGTGTGCGCCTACGTCGCGGCCGGCCTGTGGCACCACGCTCTGGCCACGGGCAGCGCGGACCTCCTCGCTCGGCATTGGCGGATGCTCGAGCGCGCCATCGACTTCGTGCTGCGCTGGCAGCGACCCGACGGTTCGGTGCACTGGTCGATCGATCCATCAGGGCGTCCGGAGCGCGGTGCGCTGCTCACCGGGTCGTCCTCGGCCTTCCACAGCGTCCGCTGTGCGGTCGCGGCAGCCGAGGCACTCGACCGATCCCGCCCGGACTGGGAGCTTGCGGCTGGGCGGCTCGGGCACGCGGTCGCCCACCATCGCCAGGCCTTCGTGCCGAAGGACGAGTTCGCAATGGACTGGTACTACCCGGCGCTGTCGGGGGCACTGACCGGTGAGGCGGCACGGCACCGGCTGGAGGCGACATGGAGCACCTTCGTCATCGAGGGTGCCGGCGTGCGGTGCGTGTCAGGGAGTGACTGGGTCACTGCCGCCGAGACGGCCGAGTGCGCCATGGCGTGTGCTGCGGCCGGCATGGAGCAGCGCGCCCTCGAGCTGCTCGCATGGGGCCAGGGGCTGCGTCTTCCCGATGGCGCCTACTGGACGGGGATCGCGCTCCCGCAGGCCACGACGTTCCCTGGAGGAGAGCGCACGACGTACACGGCCGCGGCGATGGTCCTGGCCGCGGACGCCCTCTCGGGAGCCTCGGGAGCTTCGGGGCTGTTCTTCGGCGAGACCCTGCCTTCCGCGGTCGATCTCTCCGAGCCGTTCTGCACGGGTGACCCTGGTGACCCCGGTGACCCCGGTGACCCCGGGTGCATCGTCGGGTCGGGCCCGCTCGGCCCCGACGACGTGCGCCGGCGCTGATCTCGGCCAAGCCGTCAGCCGCAGCCGCAGCCGTCAGCCGCAGCCGTCAGCCGCAGCCGTCAGCCGCAGAGCGCACGCGGCGAAGGACCCGGAGGCTCCCGCACGACGCGTCCTCGGTCCACTCCCCGGACCCCATGGCGTGGCACCACAGCTCGTACGGCGGACGGCCACCGTCCGCGGGGTCCGGGAACACGTCGTGGATCGCGAGCAGGCCCCCCAGCGTGACGAGGGGCGCCCAACCGCGATAGTCGGCCCACGCCGGCTCCTCGCCGTGGCCGCCGTCGATGAAGCAGAGCTCGAGTGGCGTGGTCCAGCAGGACGCAACCGTCGGCGAATCCCCGACGACGCCGATCACGACGTCGTCGAGCCGTGCGGCGGCGATGGAGCGCCGCCAGTGCGGCAACGTGTCGATACGCCCGTCGACGGGGTCGACGAGGTCGGGCTCGTGGTGCTCCCATCCTGGCTGGTTCTCCTCGGAGCCACGGTGGTGGTCGACGCTGAAGAGGACGGCACCGGCTGCCTCTGCCGCCGCGCCCAGGTAGATGGTCGACTTCCCGCACCAGGCGCCGATCTCCACGAACACGGGACGCCTTCCGGCGCGCCGGTGCTCGCCCGACACAGCCTCTCCCGCGCGCCGAGCGGCGGCGTAGAGCGCCTCCCCCTCGTCTTCTGGCATGAAGCCGCGGATCTCCCGTGCGAGCGCGAGCAGCGTGTCGGATCGGTCCGTCACGCTGCGAGAGCGTAGATACCGTAGGCGGCGAACCCGAGCAGAGCGAGCCCACCTGCCCGCCGGATCCAGTCGAGCGGGAGCACGCGCAGCAAGGCGCGGCCACCGAAGGCTCCGGCCGCGGAAGCGGCCAGAAGGCCCGCGTACGCACCGACGAAGACGGCCCACGGTTCGTGGTAGCGGCCCTCGAGATCGAGAATGAGCAGCTCGGTGAGATCGCCGAGCTCGCCGATGAGCACCACCCCGAAGGCCGCGGAGACCACCTTCCACGGCTTGGTCGTGACCGGATCCAGCTCGTCGGCCTCCTTCTCGCCGCGTGCCTTCGCGCGTCGCTCGGGCACCACCAAGAGCAGCACGGCACCGACGAAGAAGAGCGAGGTCACCACGATCTCGAGTGCCTCGTGGGGAAGGAGCTCGATCGCGCGTCCCGCCGCCACCGCGAGCGCGACGTGGATGAGGAAGGCGCCGGCCGCACCGAGCCAGACGAGGACCGGGCGGTTCCGGCTGCCCATGACGACCGTCGCGATCATCGTCTTGTCGGGCAGCTCTGCCGCTGCGACGAGCGCGAAGACCGTGATGACGACGCCCGCGCTCAACGGAGCCCGGTCCCGGTTGGTAGCCCGCGGGTCAGTATGCCGTGGCCTTCCCGAGCTCGTCTGCGAGTCGTCCCTCGGCGCGCATGCGCTCGCCGAAGCGCACGTGCACTGCGAGCTGCTCGAGCGTCTGGACCACGCTCCGCTGGCCGACGTCGAGCGGATGGTCGGTGAGGAAACGCGTGACGTCGTCGGCGAGCGCGGGGTCCGCGCAGAGCGTGCGCACCGCCGCGAGCATGGAGTGGTGGGCGACGTCGGGGAAGCGCTCGAGAAGGGCCTGCCAGTCCGCCTTCACGCGCTCCCAGACCGCCGGGCCGCCAACGCGATTGGCGAGGAGGGTTCGCACGAGGAACGGGCCGTCCTGCCGCCGCACCTCGCTCATCGCGAGGTCGAAGGTGCGGTAGCAGAGGTCGACGTCGGCGAAGGACCCGAGCGCGAGGAGGTGGCGCCGCTCGTCCTGCGGGTTGGCGGGGTGCCGGTAGCGCGCCAGCACGGCGTCGTAGTCACCTTCGCGCGCCTGGTCGGCGACGACGGCGAGGACCGCTGATGCGATGTCCGCGGCGATCGTCTCCCCACCGGCGTGCCAGGCGTCGAAGCGGCGAGCGGCTTCCGCGCGCACCTCTGGTGTCTTGGCGATGGTCCCGAGCGCCTCGACGAGGAGCGCCCGGAGGGTCGGGACTCGCTCACCTTCGTTCGCTCGGGGGTCCCAGCCGAGGGCCGCCGCGCGGGGTCCGAGCAGCCTCATGGCAGCCTTTTGCACCGCGGGTCGGCCCGTGTCCCCCGCGACGCGCTCGCACAGGGAGAGCGCGGACGCGACGACCTGGTAGTTCTCCGGGCCTTCTTCGTCGCCCAGCCTGGTCGCCACCTGCACCAGCTCGCCGAGCGCAGCTTGCCCGGCGAGGACGAGCGCCCAGGTGTCCGAGACGAGGTCGAAGCGCTCGAGCGCCGTGAGCGATCCCAGCGCCTCGGCGAGCCTCGTCCGCTGCCCTGGCTGGTACCCCACGCGGTAGACGCCCCAGCCGCCCGCGTTCACGACGACACGTTGTCCTGCGGGCACAGGAAGCGGAGCGGTCTCCTCGGCGAGGAGCACGCGTGAGACCTCCTTCTCGGAGCCCTCGGAGCTCTCGGAGCCCTCGGGGTTGTCGAGGCTCCGCACGAGAACTGGCACGAGCCAACGCTTCCCGATGGACGATGCGCCGTCCGGCGGCTCGGGGAGATAGGCGAAGGGCTCCTGCGTCAGGGTGGTGTCGCCCACGCGCACGAGCGGGTGACCGCCTTGGAGGATCCAGCTCTCCGCGATCGCGCGGATGGGCTCGCCGCTCGCCTCTTCCAGCGCGTCCCAAAGGTCGGCGGTCGCCGCGTTGGCGTAGGCGTGGGCGGCGATGTAGCGACGGACTCCGTCGCGGAAGACGTCGGCTCCGAGGTACTGCTCGAGCATGCGCAGCACGCTCCCGCCCTTTTCGTAGGTGAGCGTGTCGAACATCCCGTCCGCCTCCGACGGGCTGCGCACCGGGTACTCGATGGGCCGGGTGGAGTGCAGCCCGTCGACGGACATGGCACTGTCGCGTTCCACTCCGAACGTCGTCCAACGCTCCCACTCGGGATGGAGGTGGTCCGTCGCGAGCAGCTCCATGAACGTGGCGAACGCCTCGTTCAGCCAGATGCCCTCCCACCAGCCCATCGTGACGAGGTCGCCGAACCACATGTGCGCGATCTCGTGGTGGATGACGTCGGCGACGCGCTCGAGCTCGACACGGGACGCCTGACGCGGGTCGACGAGCAACGCGGTCTCGCGGAACGTGACGCAGCCGAGGTTCTCCATGGCGCCGTAGGCGAAGTCGGGGATCGCGACGAGGTCGAGCTTCTGGCCGGGGTAGGGGATCCCGAAGTACTCGGGGAAGAACCCGAGAGCATGCCGGGCGACGTCGAGCGCGAAGGCGGTGAGGTGCTCCTTTCCGGGCACGTGCACCACGCGCACGGGCACGCCACCGACGTCGAGGGGTTCGGTCGCCACGAGGGGGCCGACGACGAACGCCACGAGGTAGGAGGACATCTTCATCGTGGGTGCAAAGCGGACGGTCCGCTTGCTCACGCCGTCGACGACCACCGGCTGCTCGTGGACGACCGGGGAGTTGGAGAACGCGGCCAGGTCCTCGTCGACGACCAACGTCACCTCGAAGGTCGCCTTGCGGTCGGGCTCGTCCCAGCACGGGAAGGCACGCCGTGCATCGGTGGACTCCATCTGGGTGGTCGCGATGGTGTGGGTGCGGCCCTGCGCGTCGGTGAAGGTCGAGCGGTAGAACCCGCGGAGCTTGTCGTTGAGCGTGCCCGAGAAGGAGAGCCGGACCGTCGCTTCGCCCTCTTCGAGCGGGACCGGCAGCGAGAGCGCCAGTCGCTCCGAGGCCTCGTCGAGGGTCGTACGCACCTCGAGCACGTCGCCGGAAGGCCGGACGACCGAGGCGGCGGAGATCTCGAGCTCGGCGGAGTTGAGCACGACGCGGTCGGCCGGCTCGTGCACCTGCACGTCGATCTCCACGGAGCCCGAGAACCGTGCCTGGTCGAGATCGGGGACGAGCTCGATGCGGTAGCGGGTCGGCTCGACCGTCCTCGGGAGGCGGTACGGGTCGATGCCCTGGGACGAGCCCTCGAGCGGGCCGGAAGCAGATCGCATGGGGAAGGACGCTACCGTGGCCGCCGTGCCCGAGCCCACCAATGCCCAGGAGAGCGCCGGCCGCGTGATCGGCTGGTCCCCGACGGACGGGATCCCCGGAGACGGGTCGCGAACGCTCGACGTGGTGGGGATGGGCAATGCCATCGTCGACGTGCTCGCCGAGGTGCCCGATCGCGTCCTCGCCGAGCTCGGCCTCGTTCGCGGATCGATGGAGCTGGTCGACCTGCACCGGGTGGAGCAGATCTACTCGGCGCTCGGGCCCGCCGTCGAGGTCTCGGGGGGTTCGGCCGCGAACACGGTCGCAGGCGTGGCCGCGCTCGGCGGAAGCTCCGGCTTCGTCGGCAAGGTCGGCGATGACGACCTGGGACACGTGTTCGTCCACGACATGCGGGCGTCCGGTGTGGACCTCCGTGTGGCGATCGCCGATGCGGTCGCCGACGCCGACGCCGACGCGCGAGACGCAGAGGAGCGGGGCACCGGGCGCTCCCTCGTGCTCGTGACCGGCGACGCCGAGCGGACCATGGCGACGCACCTGGGTGTCGCGGGCACCCTCGGCCCAAAGGACGTGCCGGTCGACCTGGTCGAGCGGGGCAAGGTGCTCTATCTCGAGGGCTACCTGTGGGACCGCGAGCCCGCGAAGGAGGCAATGCGCCGAGCGGTCGAGATCGCGCACGACTGCGACCGGTCCGTGGCGCTGTCGCTGTCGGACTCCTTCTGCGTGGAGCGCCATCGCCGCGATCTTCTCGACCTCGTGGTCGGCGACGTCGACGTGCTCTTCGGCAACGAGCACGAGCTGGTGCGCCTCTTCGACACCGGCACCTTCGACGACGCGCTGTCGGCAGCTGAGGAGACGGGCGTCCTCGTGGCGGCGACCTGCGGGGCCCGTGGGTCGTTCGTGGTGGACGGCCACGGCGCGCTGGAGGTGCCCGCCGCGCCTGCCCCGAAGATCGTCGACAAGACGGGGGCCGGGGACATGTACGCATCGGGGTTCCTCTTCGGCCTCACCCGAGGGCTCGAGCCTGCCGACTGCGCGCGACTCGGATCGATGTGCGCCTCGGCGGTGCTCGGGCACCTCGGAGCCCGGCCCAAGCACGATCTCGCCGGGCTCGCGCGAGCCGAGGGACTGGCGTAGGTGGCGCTCTCCGTCGGCATCGTCGGACTTCCCAACGTCGGGAAGTCGACGCTGTTCAACGCGCTCACCGACAACCGGGTGCTCGCGGCCAACTACCCGTTCGCCACGATCGAGGCGAACGTCGGCGTCGTCGCGGTCCCCGACCCTCGTCTGGAACGACTGGCGGCCCTCTACCACAGCGAACGGATCGTGCCCGCGACGGTGACCTTCGTCGACATCGCGGGACTGGTGCGCGGCGCGTCCGAGGGCGAGGGTCTCGGGAACCGGTTCCTCGCGGCCATCCGAGAGACCGATGCCGTGTGCCAGGTCGTCCGCGCGTTCGAGGACGATGACGTGGTGCACGTGGAGGGACGGGTCGACCCGGCGTCGGACATCGAGACGGTGAACACCGAGCTCGTGCTCGCCGATCTCCAGACCGTCGAGAACCGCCTCACGAAGCTCCGGCGCGAGGTTCGCATGCGTCCTGAGCTCGCAGCCCAGCTCGCGGCCACCGAGCGCGCTCGTGAGGTGCTCGACACCGGTCGGCTGGTGTCGTCCGCTGCGGCAGCCGGGGAACTGGACCTTGCGGCGGTGCGCGACCTCCATCTCCTCACGGCCAAGCCGTTCATCTACGTGTTCAACGTCGCCGAGGCGGAGCTCGGCGACGTCGAGCTGAAGGAGCGCTCACGCGCCCTCGTCGCACCTGCGGAATCGGTCGTCCTGTGCGCAGCGATCGAGGCAGAGGTGGCGGGGATGGACCGGGCGGACGCGCGAGAGCTCCTCGCTGGGTACGGGCAGGAGGAGGCCGGTCTGGAGACCCTGGTGCACGTGGCGTTCCGCACCCTGGGTCTGCACACGTTCCTCACCGCGGGTCCGAAGGAGGCGCGCGCCTGGACGATCCCCATCGGGGCGACCGCACCACAGGCCGCGGGGGTCATCCACACGGACTTCCAGCGGGGGTTCGTGAAGGCGGAGGTCATCAGCTACGAAGACCTGATCGCCGCGGGGTCGGTCCCTGCCGCCCGGGCAGCGGGCAAGGCGCGCATCGAGGGCAAGGACTATGTCATGGCCGACGGCGACGTGGTCGAATTCCGCTTCAACGTGTAAAGGTGTAGCGTCGCCGTGCGAGGTGGCGTGTTGCGCCCGTGCCCGATCCTCCGATCGAGGCGGCGCTCCGCTCTCGCTCAGCCGGCGACCGCGGATCGGCGTCGAGCCGCGCGCTGGCGTGCCAGAGGGCGGCTCGGCCCCTCTTCGACCTCGCGGGCAACGCGACGCAGGACCCCGCGAAGGACGCGACGCGCCCTGTCCTGGAGCTCTTCGGTGCCCGGTGGCGCGCCGGAGTCGACCTCCTGATGCCAGGACCCGGACACCGCGAGCTCGCAGCGCTCTGCGTCGACGGGCTCGACGCGGAGCTCGCCTTCGAAGTGGCTCCGTCCACCGGGCTCCGAGAGGCGCCATGCGAGCAGGTAGGCGGAGGCTGCGGTCGCGCCTGTGGTGAGGGGGTCGATCGAGCAGTCGGCGACGAGCGGCGAGGGATGTGCGGCGCCGCCCTCGAGCTCGCCCACTTCGTGGACCGCCGCTCCGAGTGCGGCGCTCCAGTTGCGGCGTTCGCCCAGCACCTCGCCGAGCGCCGGCGCAGCGAGCTCGACGTGGACCAGGTCGGACAGCTCGACGACGCGGGCATGCGAGCGGTGGGCGTCCGGTGGCACCTGGTAGCGGCCCTCGTCGATCGCTGCATCCCGGGCTGCCACCTCGGCGAGGCTGGTGCCCGACAGGAGCTCGGCGAGCTGGGAGGTTGCCTGGGTCCAGGTCTCGTGCAGGGGGCAGACGTCCTCCCACCGGCAGGGTCCCTCGCCCAGGGCACAACGCTCGGCCCGCAGCGGTCCCTCGGCAGCCTCGACCACTTCCAAGACGTTGATCTCCTCCGGTGGACGCGAGAGCCGGTAGCCCCCCTCGCGGCCCGCCCGGGACACCGCCAGCCCGCCGCGCACCAGGTCCGAGAGGATCTGGGACGCGAACGTCCGCGGCACCTCGGTGTCGGCGACGATCTCCCGGATCTTGCGTGGCTTCCCACCTTGGTAGGCACGCGCGAGCGCGATGGCCGAGCGCATCACGTAGTCGCCACGCTTGGAGAGCGTCATGTTCATGGCGGAACCTGGAGGTTAGCGTGCCCTGGCCCGAGCGCGTCGGCATCTGGCCAAGGCGGTGGGCAGCCGGGGCAGCCGGGGCGGCCTGGGCGGCCTGGGCGCGGTCACGACACGCCGACGGCGCCGGCCGTCGCCCCTTCGGTCTCCCTGACACCGGCCAGGGTCCGGCGGGCGAAGGCGACCGCGGCGACCTTGTTCCCGCCGTGCCGCAGTGCGGAGGAGGCCACGACCCGCGCACCGCGCTGCTCGAAGCTCTTCGCCATCTGGGCGAGCGTGGAGCGCGGGTTCACCGCGTAGGTGCAGAAGAGCGCGACGGGCATGCCGCCCAGCCGAGGAAGGCGATCCAGCCACGCACGGACCTCGGGAGGGGGCCCGACGTTGGCGACGACGAAGCCCTTCACCCATGAGCCCAGTACCAGCACGTCGGCCGCCGCCAGCTCTGCGGGGCCCACCCGGTCGATCGGCAGCATCCGGACGCTCAGTCCCTTGTCGGCGAGCTCGTCTGCGACCGACCGGGCAGCGTTGGCCGTGTGGCCGCCCTCACTCGCATAGCACACCAGTGCCCGGCGGGAGCGCTCGAGCTCGCGCTTCCCCGGCCGCCGGGGGCGGGCCGCAAGGAGCGCAGCGGCGGCACGGCGCCCCTGGGACATGGCCTCGACCACCGTCGAGGGCCCCACCAGCGCGTCGCCGACCACCCACAGGCGGTCGCGCACAGGGAAGGCGGCCGCCTGCAGCCCCACCTCTCGGCCGAGCGCGAGGGTGCCGACGGGGTTGTGGAAGGCGAACGCCGACGCCGGGTTGGCGAGCACCCCCGAGGCGGTCCACTGGCGGTCGGGCACCCCGTGAGCCTGTCGGCGAACGGGGGTGCCTGGGAGCTGGGCGGCGAGCTCGGGATCCGGCCGGTAGCCCATCGCCATGACGACGAGGTCCACGTCGACGGTCTCGGGGGGCTGTCCGTCGAGCACCTTGGGCGGACGGTCGGCCTGCTCCTGGCGGGTCAGCGTCAGGCGTGCGCTGCGGACCCTCCCTCCCTCGCCCTCGATCCCGCTGACGGTCCTGGCGAACCGGACGACGACCCCCTCCTCGCGCGCCTCTGCGAGCTCGTCGGGGCGGGCGAGCGAGAACCGTTCGTCCAGCCAGTCGACACAGGTGGCGGAAAGGCCCAGTCGCCGAGCCGTCCGGGCGACGTCCATCGCCGTGTTGCCGGCGCCCAGCACGAGGACATGGGCCGCCTTCCCTGCTTCGTCGGCGGGGTGGAGACCCATGGCGGTGAGCCACGCAGGCACTCCGTCATCGCTCTCGAACGCAGCCTGCGCGGTCTTCAGGAACGTGGTCGCGTCGGTGACGCCGTCGAGATCGGCACCTGGGATCGGGAGGCGGACCGGAACGCTCGCACCGGTCGCCACCACGACCGCGTCGTTGTCGGCGAGCAGCTGCTCGAGCGCCTCGGCGTCGACCTCTGCCCCGCAATGCAGCGTGACGCCGGCCTCCTCCAGCTGGCCCCATGGCCGAGAGACGACCGTCTGCGGCAGGGTGAAGTCGGGGATCCCCCATCCAAGGAGCCCTGCGGGCACAGGGTCCCGCTCGTAGACGGTGACGGCCGCTCCCGCCTCGACGAGCGCCCAGGCGGCGCCGATGCCTCCAGGTCCTGCACCGACGATGGCCACCGACAGGTCGGCGTCGCGGCCGCGTTGGGGCGGCGGAACCGGGCGCTCCTGGGTCACGAAGCGCTCGAGCTGGCCGATGGCGACCGGCGTGTCCCCGGCGAGTGACCACGTGCACGCGCCCTCGCACTGTGCGGACTGGTTGCACACGCGAGAGCAGATGTCGGGCAGCACGGAGGTCCGGCGGAGGATCGCGTGCGCCTTGTCCAGGTCCCGCTCGGCGATGGCCGCGATGAACCCGGGGATGTCGTTGTGCGCCGGGCATCCCCGCACGCACGTGGGGTCGGGGCACGTGAGGCATCGCTGCGCCTCGGCCAGCGCCTCGTCCCAGCCGCGCAGCCCCTGACGGACCTCGCGCACGTCGGAGAGCAACGGCTCGGGGTGCACCACCTCGGTGGTCACGCGGGTCCCTGCGAGCGCAGGTCCCGTGACGAGGATCGCGCTGAACGGGCACGTGCGCACGCACTGGCGGCAGCCCACGCATCGTTCGTCGTCGGCGATGGCGACCCAGCGCCCGGGGTCCATGTCGAGCGCACCGGCAGGGCAGCGGATGACGCACTCCTGGCATCCTGCGCAGCGGTCCACGAGGACGTGCACCTGAGGCCGGTCGGTGACGGCGGTTTGGTTGTCGGTCATGGCGATGGCCATCGAGCTCCTCCTCTGGTGGTCCGGCGACCGTCAGCTCGCCGCGTGCATGAGGACGTACAGCACGCTCGCCGCCGCCCCGCAGGCGAGGACGACGCTGAGCGTCGTGAGCCGGACGCCGAGGGCGTTCCGGCTGACCGGCACCAGCTCCCGGCCGGCGATGCGCCACGTGGCCCACGCCGCCGCCGCGGTGCCGGCGATGATCACGGCGACCTGGACCACGACGATCCAGCCGTTGGAGAGGATGTGGAACCCGTAGATGGTCGACGAGGTCGACATGAAGCCGGCGATGTGCGCGACCGCGGGCACCACCCGAGCCGAGTGCTTGAAGAACTTCGGCAGCTGGCGGGCGAAGTAGTCGGCACCCACCACCGGGATGAGCCCGTAGGCCATGGGGACGAAGAACGCCCGGAACCGCGAGGTCCGGTCCACGAAGCTGTCGCGGTAGGTCTCGGGCACGTCCCGGCGGCCGAGGCCCCGCGAGACCAGCCAGGCGACCCCGGCCAGGAGCAGGGCCCCCAGCGCGATGATGCCCAGGTAGTCGACCGGGTTCGGGTAGTGCGGGATCGCCATGTAGCGGTTCAGCCAGTTGTCCAGCGAGGTGTAGGCGTTGGTGGCATTGAACTGCTGGAAGAGCACCAGGCCCCAGAGCGCCGCGATGCCCCAGGCCACGTCCGCCCGCCGCCGCCGCGGGGCGACCACCGAGGTCAAGGGACGCTGGAGGAACAGCCCGACGTTGCCCTCCGGGCAGGACTTGTAGCACTCCGAGCACAGGCCGCACGACAGGTTCGAGTCGGCGCTGCCGGGCCACGTGTACCACGGGCAGCCGTAGCCCTTCTCGCTGCCGCGCATGCAGTCCTTCGTCTGGCACGCGAGGCAGACCTCGCGGTCCTTGGTCCGGAAGCCCGCCACCGAGCCCATCGACCCGACGGTGCCGATCAAGGTGGAGAGCGGGCACACGTAGCGGCAGAAGGTCCTGCGCTCGAAGACCAAGAAGAAGATCAGTGCCGACGACACGATGCCGACGACCATCCACGAGGTGTCCGCAGGGTTGCCCGGTCCGGCGATGTTGAAGAACTCCTCGATCCAGGTGAGCACGATGAAGCTCACCACCGGGATCAAGAAGCCCAGGCGGGCGAGCGGCTCGGGGAACTTGCGCCCGAGGCCGAGGGTCTTCTGCGTGCGACGCCAGAAGGTGCGCCGCTGGATCCACTCGGCGAAGCCGCCGAAGGGGCACATCGCGCACCACGCCCGCCCGACCACCACCATCATCACGAAGACGAGGCAGAACCAGACATACCAGGTGATCGCCGCGCCGAAGTTGAGCCCGGGGATGGCGGTCCCCGCGATGCCGACGAAGATGACGGTCCAGAAGATGACCTGGTTCGGCACGATGAGGAGGAACTGGAACTTGCGGTTGCGGATGAAGCGCGCGACGTGCGGGTTGCGCGTCAGCTCCAGGCCCGGCTCGGGGTCGGTCGGCGAGAACCGTTCGGCGAGCCCGGTCCTCCTCGTCGGCTGCAGGTGGACCGCCGTCGACACCGGGTCAGCAGGGGCGTCGCTCTCGCGGTCCTCCACGTAGACGGCCATCAGCCCCTCCTTGTCTCGGTGATCTGCCGTGTCGCCCGAGGCTCCGATCGGCCTCGCTGCAGGCGCTGAACACGTATAGTGGATTACTGAACTTTACCCTAGTTAGCTCTCGACACTACGTCAAGTGTGTGAGTAGACTTTTTTCATGGATCTGGCGCTGTCGAGCCGGGGCAGGTACGCCCTCCGGGCGGCGGTCTTCCTCGCTGCGGAGTACGGCTCGGGGATCCTCCGGACCCAGCAGCAGGTCTCCGACGCGATGGGGGTGCCGCGTGGGTTCGTGCCCCAGGTGCTGAGCGACCTCGTCCGCTCAGGGCTCGTCGTGTCGGTGCACGGCGCGCACGGCGGTTACCGCCTCTCGCGCCCTCCCGGGCAGGTCCGCCTCTTGGAGGTCGTGGAGGCAGGAGAAGGGCTCTTGGACAGCACCGGCGGCGCTCCGCGCGGCCGCTCCGCCGAGCGGGCGGCCTCTTCCCTGCAGACGCTCATGACCGAGGCGGGCACAAGGTTCCGCCACGTGCTCGCGGCCACGACCCTCGAGCACCTCGTCGGTCGGGCGGACCCGGGCGCCCCGCGCCCCGGCTCGCTCCCCTGCGGGGTGCTAACGGTCTCCCGGCCCTCGGGTCCGTCCGTGCGTGGCGCGGAGCGCGTCGCCATCCACGAGCAGGTCGGCGAGGAACCGCTCGAGGGACGCTTGGACCGGGTCGGGGCGCCGACGAGCCCGCAGCGTGGCCACGGCGGCGACGCAGAAGATGGCACCGTAGACGAGGAGTGCGAGCAGTGAGCCTGCGACCGCCACCGCACACAGGAGCAACATCGTTCCCACGCTCCCATCCTGGGCTCGTCGAGGCGCGCCGGGAACCGGGGACCCCCCTCCGTGATGCTGCGGGCCGGATCGAGGGCGTCCGTGAACCTACGGAAGTGGCTCGTGCGTATGCCGTGGCGCCTGGGCGCACCGCGGTCCGGATCGTGATCGTCGAAGATCACGCGCTCGTGCGCGAGGGAACCGCACAGCTGCTGGAATCCACCCCGGATCTGCAGGTGGTGGGCCAGTGCGGAACCGCTGAGGAAGGTGCCGAGCTCGTCGAACGGCTCGCTCCCGACGTGGCGCTCGTCGACGTGAACCTGCCGGGTGCCAGCGGGCTCGAGCTCGCTGGCGAGCTCGCCCGGCATCATCCGTCGACCCGCGTGCTCGTCGTGAGCGCGTACGACGACCACGCCTACGTCGCGGAGGCGCTCGAGATCGGCGTCGGGGGGTACCTCCTCAAGACCGCGTCCGGCCGAGAGCTCGTCGATGCCGTCCGGCTCGTCGCTGGCGGCGTGTTCGTCCTCGACGGCGCGGTGTCGTCGAGGCTCGGACGCATGCGACGCGGGACGGCGCCGGGGCACTTCGATCCGCGCGCGCTCACTCCGAGGGAGGCCGAGGTGCTCACGCTCGTCACCCAGGGACGCTCCAACAAGCAGATCGCGGCCGAGCTCTCGCTCGGCTTGCGTACGGTCGAGTCCCACGTCTCGAGCCTGCTCGCGAAGCTCGGCGCCACCTCGCGCACCGAGGCGGTGGCGCACGCGCTGCGCGGAGCTGCCGGACCGCGTGGTCGCGTCGATGACGAGATCCTGGGCTCCTGAGACAGCTCGGCTGGACCTCGACGCAGGCCCGGGCAAGCTCGCCGACATCGTTCGGCGCGCGCTTCGGCCGCCCCTTCGCGACCGGCGCTTCTGGATGGTCCAAGTGGTGGTGGTGTTCCTCGCAGGGCTGCACCTCCTGGTCGATGTGCACTCCTCTGGGCGCACAGGCGCCTTCCCCGGCGGCATCCCCGTGGCCCTGCTCATCGTCCCGGTCGGCTACGCGGCGCTCCGTTACGGCCTGACTGGTTCGGCGGCCACCGCAGCCTGGGCAAGCCTGCTGTGGCTCCCCGACCTCCTCCTCCCCGTCGACCAGGGCCATGCGCCCTCGGACGTCGTGAACCTGTTGCTCGTCGACGGTGTCGCGCTCTTCTTCGGCCAGCGGATCGAGGTGGAGCGAAGGGCGCACGCGCGCGTCGAGCGCGCGACCCTCGGGCGCCTTGCAGCCGAGGCGCGCTATCGCCAGCTCTTCGAGGCGAACCTCGCGCCGATCCTCGTCCTCGACGCGCGAGAGGTCGTCCGCGCCGCCAACCCGGCGGCGACGGCACTGTTCGGCGAGGGTGCGATCGGCACGCCGGCTACCGAGCTCGTCGACGCCAGCCAGCTCGAAGAGCTCCAAGGCCGGGTCGTCACCCTGGGTGACGGGCACGACTACCGTGTCGCCGTCGCCGAGCTGCCCGAGGGCGGCGACGACGCGGCGCAGCTGGTCTTCGAAGACGTGACGAAGGAGCGCAGCGAGACCCGGCGGGCGGCGCGGCAGCGCGCGCTCATGGTCGCGGCCGAAGAGGAGCAGCGCCGCCGCCTCGCTCGCGAGCTGCACGACGAGCCACTGCAGCTCCTCTTGCACCTGGCACGGAGGTTCGAGACCCTGGGGGAGTCGAGTGGCGTGCCCGCCGCGGTGGCGTCCAGTCTCGAGGACGCCCGGCTCCGAGCGCTCGAGGCCGCGACCAGGCTGCGGAACCTCGCTCGGGATCTGCGGCCGCCGGCCCTCGACCAGCTCGGCCTCGTCCCTGCGCTGTCGAGCTTCCTCGCCGAAGCCGAGGACGACAGCGGGCTCCCCCTCGACTTCGAGGTCTCCGGCGAGACGCGCCGCCTCCATCCCGACGTGGAGCTGGGCGCCTTTCGCATCGTCCAGGAGGCGGTGCGCAACGCCCTTCGACATGCCCGTGCCCGAGAGGTGCGGGTCCACCTGGCGTTCGATCCCGACCTCGTCCGCCTGGACGTCGTCGACGACGGCGCGGGCTTCGTCGTCGAGGGCGAGGGCCGCTCGAACGAGCACTCCGGCCTCGGCCGCTCGGGCGAGCACCTCGGTCTGGTCGGCATGGCCGAGCGCGCCAGCCTGCTCGGCGGGCGGCTCGAGGTGCACAGCTCGGTCGGGCGCGGCACGGACGTGCGCGCCTGGCTTCCCGACGAACCCGGGGGCGGCCCGAACGGCACGGCGTGAGCCTCGCACGTCGGTCGTGGCGGATCACCGCATGACCGCGTGCCGGTTCACTACCCTTGGGCTTGCAGGCGGCCGATGAGAGGCGGCCGATGAGAAGGGCGAGAGGGGGAGGATCGTCGTTGGAGGGAGCTGGTGCGGTCGATCGCCCGTCGCTGCAGCCGGGGTCGGGCTCGACGCCGGAGCGCGCCCCGGGATCCTCGATGCCACCCGGGTCGTGAGCGCGACCATGCCGGTTGGAGCCGATCCGGAAGGCTTCGTGCCGACGCTCGCCGAGATCCGGCGCGTGCCGAAGGTGCTCCTGCACGACCACCTGGACGGAGGGCTGCGCCCCCAGACCGTGCTCGATCTCGCCAGCGACACCGGCTACGGGGCGCTGCCGACCTGCGAGGTCGACGAGCTGTCGAAGTGGTTCCGCGCCGGCGCGGCGCGTGGCGATCTCGGCCTCTATCTGGAGGGCTTCGTCCACACCGTCGCCGTCATGCAGACGCGCGATGCGCTCGTGCGCGTGGCAGCCGAGTGCGCGCAGGACCTCGCCGACGACGGCGTGGTCTACGCGGAGGTGCGGTTCGCCCCGGAGCTGCACACCGCCCAGGGCCTCAGCGAGCCCGAGGTCGTCGAAGCCGTGCTCGAAGGGTTTCGCCAGGGGAGCGAAGGCCGCGGGATACGGGTCTACGCGCTGCTGACGGCGATGCGGACGGCCGCGCGGTCGCTCGAGATCGCGGAGCTCGCGGTCCGCTACCGCGACCTTGGCGTGGTCGGCTTCGACATCGCCGGGGCGGAGAAGGGCAGCCCGCCGACCGAGCATCTCGCCGCGTTCCAGTACGTCCAGCGCCAGAACTTCCACATCACGATCCACGCAGGCGAGGGGTTCGGGCTGCCGTCGATCTGGGAGGCGCTGCAGATCTGCGGTGCCGACCGTCTGGGCCACGGCGTGCGCATCCTCGACGACATCGAGCGACGCCCTGACGGATCGGTCGCGTTGGGTCGTCTCGCGGGCTACGTCCGCGACCGACGGGTGCCGCTCGAGATGTGCCCCACCTCCAACGTGCAGACCGGCGCCGCAGCGACCCTCTCGGACCACCCGATCGGGCTGCTGCGCTCGCTGTACTTCCGGGTGACCGTGAACACCGACAACCGCCTGATGAGCGGCGTCACCTTGTCCTCCGAGCTCCGCGACGTGGCCGAGACCTTCGGCTACGGCTGGCACGATCTCGAGTGGCTCACGCTCAACGCGATGAAGAGCGCATTCGCGCACTTCGACGAGCGGCTCCGCCTGATCAACGACGTGATCAAGCCTGGTTTCGCCGCGGCGCGCCGCGCAGCTGGTGCATCGTGAGCGGGTGAGCCCGAAGGGCTACGTGCAGCCCGTCCGGCAAGCCCACGGCAGCGGGTCGATGAAGGAGGCCTTCTCTGGTCCGGTACCGCGTGCACGGGCGGGCGTCCTCCGCTGGGGCCGAAGTCCAGGAGCAAACGATAGCTATTCTGGCATCGTGGTCTCGGAGCGATCCGCGGAGGCGGGCAAGGACGCGGACGAGGACGCGGGAACCGCGTCTCGGTGGTGGCCTGCCACCACCGACG
>JAKAQM010000101.1 GCA_021822565.1 Actinomycetes bacterium
GGCTCGATGGGTGGCCAGCACCTCGACCAGCCGATCGTGGGGATGGCGGCGACGCCCACAGGCGGGGGCTACTGGCTCGTGGCGGCCGACGGCGGGATCTTCACCTTCGGCGACGCGCCCTTCTTCGGTTCCGGCGCCTCGTTCGGACGGACGGTGGTCGGGATCGCCCTGGAGCTCGGGGGATACCAGGATCCGCTGCGCGCGGTGTCGGGCCTCACCCCGCAGCGCGTCGACCAGGGCGTCGACTACTCGGGCAGCGGACCCGTCTACGCCATCGGTGACGGGGTAGTGCTCAACACCACGAACCCGGGCTGGCCCGGGGGCGCCTTCATCTCGTACGAGCTGAGCGACGGCCCAGCAGCGGGCGACATCGTCTACGTCGCCGAGAACGTGATCCCCCGTGTGACGGTCGGTGAGCAGGTCAACTCCGACACGATCGTCGGCACACTGCTCGACGCCTTCCCGAACCTGGAGACGGGATGGGCCAACCCACCGGGCACAGGGGAGTCCCTGGCGCGCGCGATGGGGCAGTGGAGCACAGCTGCCGAGATCGACTCGTTGCCCACGGCCTACGGGGCGAACTTCTCCCAGCTGCTCACAATGCTCGGGGCACCCGCCGGCGTGATGATGGGGCCAGTCCAAGGGATGGTCCCCGCCGCTTGGCCCACCTGGGCTCCAGCTGGGTAGCAGGGTCGCCGCGTCGCTGGTCGGCCTCGGCCGGCCTCGCGCCAGGCCGACGCGCCGAGTGGGCCGGGCCAGCCTCGCTCGGGCGTGCCGACGACGACCGCCGTGCGGGCGCGCCGTGCGGCCTCGGCGACACGTGCGACCGGGCCGCCTGCGTCGAGATCGACCGGCGTGATCCCTCGCAGCGCGTACGCCTGCAAGAAGAGCTCGGGGAACACGGCGAGATCTGCGTCGGGGTGCTCGCCGAGCAGCGTGCAGACGGTAGCGGCGTTCGCCTCGACGTCATGGGTCGCTGGCTCGAGCTGTGCGAGCAGGACGCGGAGCGTGCGCGTCACGCCGTACCTCTTCTGGACGCCGGTCGTTGGCACGCCGGTCCTTCGCACGCCGGTCCTTCGCACGCCGGTCCTTCGCACGCCGGTCCTTCGCACGCCGGTCCTTCGCACGCCGGTCCTTCGCACGCCGGCACGAGCTGAACGTACCAGAGCGCTGCGGGCCGACGCGGGGACACGCTCAGGCGGCGCACAGGTGCATGCTGTCGGGATGTACGTCGCAGCGATGCGCATCACGCTGCGCATCCCGCAGAGCAACTCGCTCAAGGCGAAGCGTTCGGTCGTTCGTCACCTGGTCGAGATCTCCCGTCGCCGGTTCGGGGTCTCTGCGAGCGAGGTGGGCGAGCACGATCGCTGGCAGCTGGCAGTGCTGGGGTTCGCCGTGGTCGCGCCGAGCGCCCGACGGGCGGCCGAGCTCCTCGACCTCACCGAACGCTTCGTATGGTCCCACCCCGAGGTCGAGGTCGTGGACACGAGCAGGCACTGGGTGGACGTGGAGGCGGAGCGCTGACCGGATCCCTCGCCGCTCAGCGACCGCTCACCGGCCGCCACCGCCCAGCCGGCCGCCACCGCCCACCGGCCGGTGCTCAGTGCCCCAGGTCTGTTTGCATCTGCGTGACCGACGCTGTGGTCACTGCGAGTGGACCCCCGAGGACCGTGAGGGTCCTGACCGTCTTGGTGGTCGCCCCCCCGATCCCGCCGTGGCCTGTGACGGTGAGGAATGTGGCGATGTACGGGCCGACCGTTGTGGGGCTCTCGATGAGCAGCAGCGGGTGCGGGGCCCGTGAGGCGCCTGTGGCGGCATTGTGGGGGCTCTCGAGCACCGCCCCTGCGAGCCCGTCGGTGTAGCCGTTGCCGCGGGCGACGGTCACCCTGTGCCCGGGTGTCCAGTCGAGACCGTCTGTCGCTGCAGCAACCTCGAACCTGGCGAGCTCGCGGGAGGTGTCCGTGTAGTCCTTGCCCGCGATGCGGAGCACCGAGACCCCCGTCTTGGCGACCAAGGACGCCTCGACGGTGTTGGACACCGCGAGAGGGCCGCCCATGAGGATCACCTGCTCGATGCCGAGCTTCTCGATCGCTGCGACTGCTGTTGTGGAGAGCTGCGTGGCCGGCGTGAGCAGCATCGGGAGATGTGTGCGGTAGGAGAGGACGCTCGCGGCTTGCGCGTCTTGGAACTCCTCGCCGCTCGCCAGGATCGCAGTGGGCAGCGAGCCGGACGGGGCCGGGGAGCCGCTCCCTGCCGTGTCGTTGAACATGCCGGTGCCACCTGTCGCGTTGGTGGTCGAGTAGGCGCCGGGGAACGCCTTGGACCCCGCCGAGCCGACGAGCTCGGCCACGGCCATGGCGGTCCCGTACTGGGTCTTCCCGAAGATGCGGTGGACGACGACGTTGCCCACCGGGTTGACGCCGCCGCACTGGTCGGCTGGGAGGTTCTCGATCGCCTTGACCACTGTTGTGCTCAACGCGAGCGGGCCGCCCACCACGTCGACGGTGGTGATGCCCTCCTTCTCGAGCGTTGTGGCCGTCACCTGGGAGAGGCTCCCGGTCGGGGTGAGGAGCGTCCCGGTTGTGAGGTGCTGGGCGAGGAACTGGCTCGAGAGCGCGTCCTGGTACTCGTTTGTCGTCGCAACGACCGCGGTGCGGGTCGTGGGGCAGGAGCCCGCTGTCCAGGGGAAGGCGCGCGTGAGCTCCGCGGCGGCGGTCGTGTCGGCTGTCTGGCCGTAGATCCGCGTGACCGTGGGGTCGGCGCAGGACTGGTCGCCGTCGAACGCCCCGCTCGGGTACTGCGCGAGGGCCACCGGCCCGGCCGTGAACGAGGGCTCGGTGCACACTGTCTGCGCCCCGGCCTCGTCGCTCGCACCGGGAAGCCACGTGGCCAAGGTCCCGAGGGTGGGCGTCGTCGCGGTCGTCCCGCCGGTGATCGCCGCCCATTGCGTCGGCGGAGAGTAGATCCCCACGCTCGGCGCCCCCGCTGCGGTGAGACCGGTCACGATCCCCTGGAGCATGGCGACGTTCATCGCCTGGCCGGACGATCCTGTCTTCCATGTGTTCGCCGTCTCGACGTCGAGCCACCACGGGTAGCCGGCGGGGGTCGAAGGAACGGTGACGGGCGGCGACTGCGCGTTGATCGCCTGCGCGGCCGCCTGCAGGTATGCGGCGTCCTGGGTGGCCTTCGTGTTCCCGTACTCCCACGCGCAGGCGGGCGAGTTCGCCCCGGCGACGGCCGTTCCCGAGCTCGTGGTGACTGTGGTCGTGGTGCATGTGCCGTACGGGGTCGAGCCCGACGTCGGCCAGTCTCCGACGAGTGTCCCTGTGGCGACGTTGCCCGGGTCGGCGGTGTTCACGTAGACCGACGCCTTGGGCTCGGTGCTGGACCCCGTCGAGGTGCTCACCGCCCAGTAGAGCTCGCTCTGCGTGTAGCTCGGGTACGACGCGGACGGCCCGAAGCACGGGTTGAGCGTGTTCGGAATGCCGTCGTTGACCCCGACGATCGCGAAGGCCTGGCCGCTCGGGTAGGCGGACCCGCACTGGGGGAAGGAGATGTCGTTGCCCACCGTCGCGGTGGTCGAGACGGTGGCCGACGAAATGGAGGTCCACCCGAGCGACACGAGCGCGACGACCGCCACGCCGACCGCCATCCGTCGCCCCACGGCGTTCCACGTGTGCATCTGCCCCCCTTTTGCCGAGCCAGCGCAAGGGTAGCGTCTGGGACGTGAAGGATCGATGATCTCGTCCCCGTCCCCGTCCCCGACCCTCGTCCTCCGCGCTCCTCGCCCGGAAGCCGAGCTCAGGGCAGCACCAGGACCTTGCCCACGGCGCCATGCTCGACGGCGTCCTGGGCGGCAGCCACCTCGTCGAGGGGGAAGCGGTGCAGGGGTAGCAGCGAGAGCGCCGAGTCCCGGACCGCACGATCCACCCAGCGGACGGCGTCGGCGAGCTCTCGGCGCGGGACGCCGTAGAGGAGCACGTAGCGGATCGTGACGTTGGCGGCCATGAGCCGTCGCGTCGGGAGCACCGGGTCCTCGGCCTCCGTGGCATAGGTGACGATCTCGGTGCCGGGGCGGGACACCGCCAGGTCGAGGTCCAGGTTGGCGCCGATCGCCACCTCGACGACGCGGTCGACGGCGGGGGAGAACCGCTCGACCTCTTCGACGAAGCCCGGCTGGCGGTAGTCGACGACGAGATCGGCGCCGGCGTCCCTGGCGAGCTCGGCCTTCTCCGGAGAGCTGACCGTCGTCACGACCCGAGCGCCAGCGTGCTTGGCCAGCTCGATCGCGTAGTGGCCGACGGCTCCGGCACCGCCGGTGACCAGGACGGTGGTGCCCGAAAGGCGATCGGGATCTCCTCCGAGGCAGTGGGCGGCCGTGACGGCTGGGACCCCCAGGGAGGCGCCGAGCTCGCCGGATGCCGCGTCGGGGAGCGGCACGGCCCGCTCGGCGGGCACGACGCTGTACTGGGCGGCCGTGCCCCAGCGGTTCTGGAACGCTGCCAGGTACAGCCAGACTCGCTGGCCGACCCGATCGACGCCCACGCCCTCGCCGACGGCGTCGATGACGCCTGCGCCGTCCTGGTGCGGCACCTGGGGTTCGGAGGGTGCGCCGCCGGTCATGCCTGACCTGGTCTTCCAGTCGGTGGGGTTGACGCCGGAGTGCGTGATGCGGACACGCACCTCGCCGGGGCCTGGCTCGGGGGTGGGGATCTCCTCGACCGACAGGACGCTGCTGTCGCCCGTCTGGCGGTAGATGGCTGCTCGCACGCCGTGCTCCCTTCGTTCGCCGCGGTCCTCGCGGGACCGTACTCCCCTGAAAAGCCCTCGGATCAGGCTCGGTCGAGGACCGCAGGGACGACCCCAGACCTTGGGCGACCCCGCGTGGTCGTTCGAGCGCCGGCGTCCCGCAGCTCGGCTTCGAGCAGCGGCACCACCTCGTGCCAATCCCCGACGATGCCCACATCGGCGTGGGTGAACACGGGAGCGCCCGGATCGACGTTCACCGCCAAGATGGACTGGGCACCGCGCGCGCCCACGACGTGGTTGAAGGTGCCGCTCAGCGCCAGCGCGAGGTAGAGGCGGGGAGCGATGCTCCGTCCCGTGATCCCGACCTGGCGCGCCCGCGGCACCCACCCCTTGTCGGTCACCTTGCGCGTCGCGGCGAGCACTGCGCCGAGGACCTCGGCGAGCGGGTCGAGGAGCTCGTACTCGTGGGGGAGCACCCCTGCACCCACCCCGATCACCACGCTGGCCCGAGAGAGCGTCTCCACGTCGTCGTCCTGCCCGCGCTCGAGGGTCGTGACCCGCCCGCGCCCGTCCACGACGAGCCGCGCGCGCGGTGCTTGCGGCCCGTGCAGACGCCGCAGGGGCAGCACGCCGGGCCGCACGGTCACCAGGCGCACCGGGGACCTACAGCTGATGTCGGCCACGAGGGCGCCCGAGAACGCGGGCTTTGCCGCGACGAGCTCGCCGTCCACCAGCGCGAGGTCGATCGCATCCCCCACGAGGCCGCAGCGCAGCGAGGCAGCGGTTCGTGCGGCCACCTCGCGGCCCCATGCCGTCCCTGGCGCGAGGATGGCCCACGGCTCCTGTCGGCTCGCCCAGACCGAGAGCGCCCGTGCCATGTCCTCTGGGCCCAGGGGACCGTGCGTGCGCGACACCAGCTCCACCACGCGGTCGGCTCCGGCCGGCTCGGGGGCAGCCCCCTCCTGCCGCCATGCGACGACCACGCCTCCGAGGTCGTGTGCCAGGTCACGCGCCGCGCCGAGGAGCTCTGCGCCGACGTCGTGGTGGTAGCGATCGAGGACCACGGCGACGACGGGTGGGTCGACCATGGTGGCGGCTTCGCTCGAGACACCAAGCAGCCCGGAAGGTCGCGCGCCACTCGACGGGTGCCCGCACACGGGGTCGCCCGCCCCATCGGCGGTGCCGCCGTTCGTCTCGCCGCCCGCCCCTTCTGCGGTGCAGCCGTTCATCTCGCCGGCCGTTCCGCCATCCGTCTCCCCGTCGAGGGCGCCTCGCTCCTGGAGCATGGCGACGGCCTCGGCCACCTGGGCGCGGAGGTCGCCGCCGAGGACCACCCCGGCACGTTCCCGGGCGACGAGCCGCAGCGCCCCCACCCTCGTGGGGCTCCCTTCCCGTCCCCACGGGCCCGGACCGAGATCGTCGCTGGTGAGCAGCTCGATCCGACCCGGATCGACCGCCCGGCGCCCTTCGGGGCCGACCTTGCACGGCGTGCAGAGACGCTCCGCCGCGGTGAGGACGGCCGGCAGCGTCGTCGCCACCTCCTCCCAGCCGTCGTCGTGCTCCAGGCGAAGCCGCATCCGGCGCCCGTCGAGAGCCAGCGCGCGGACCGCGCCGGCGAAGGGGAGATCGAGAAGCTCCGCGATCTCGGGCATGACCTGCCCGGTCTCGCCGTCGATGCTGTTGCGCCCGGCGAGCACGAGATCGAAGGGACCCTCCAGCTGGATGGCCGCGGCGAGCGCGCTCGCCGTCGCCAAGCTGTCCGATCCGGCGAAGGAAAGGTCGCACAGGTGGACACCGCGATCGGCGCCCCAAGCGACCGCTTCCCGGAGCACCTCCTCGGCCGAGGGTGGGCCGAGGGTGAAGACCGTGCACGTCCCGCCGGACGCCCGTGCCAGCTCCACCCCCTGCGCAACAGCTCGCCGGCAGTACGGGTTCATCTCGAGCGGTATGCCGTCTCGGCACAGACGCCGGTCGGGGCCGAGCCGGAGGTGCTCGGCCACCGGCACCTGCTTCGCGAGCACGGCCACGCGGAGCGGACCGTCGGGCTCCAGTGCGCGCGGGTCCGTGGACCTCGGTGCCTCGGGCGTGGCCCTCGGCGCCTGGACGAAGGGGGACGCCATGACCACAACCTCTACCAGGTCCGGACCCCTGCCACGTCCGAGCGCGAGGAGGCGGGTCGCCGATCGGCTGGACGTGGGTCGCCGATCGGCGGGAAGGGAGGCGTCGATCAGCTGGACGTGGGCTCGGGCCGAGGTCGGCGCTCGGATCCGTCGGAGCTCGAGCGCGAGGGCGTGCCCAGGACGTTCATGACCCCGCTGAGCAGGTCCATTGGCACCACGATCTTGGTGGAGGGCGCAGTGCCCACCTGCTTGAGGGTCTCCAGGTACTGCAGCTGCATGGTGTTGCGATCGAGGCCCTTGCCCACGTCGTAGATCGTCCCGAGCGCCGCGGCCAATCCCTGGGCCCGAAGGATCTGGGACTGTCGCTCACCCTCGGCGCTGAGGATGGCGGCCTGCTTGGTCCCCTCGGCCAAGGTGATGGCCGCCTGCTTCTGGCCTTGTGCCTCGGTGATGGCCGCGCGCCGGGTCCGTTCCGCGGACATCTGCCTCGTCATGGCGTCGAGCACGCCAGCAGGCGGGTTGACCTCGCGTACTTCGACCGTGGTCACCTTGACCCCCCAGCGCTCGGTCACCTCGTCCAGACGGACGCGAAGTGCAGCGTTCATCTCGTCCCGCTTGGAGAGCACGTCGTCCAGCGCCATGTCGCCGACGACGCTGCGCAGCGTGGTGGCGGCCACGTTCTGGGCGGCGGCGGCGAAATTCTGGACTTTCAGCACGGACATCTCAGGGTCGACGACCTTGTAGAAGATGATGAAGTCGATCGCGATCGAGGCATTGTCCTGGGTGATCGCCGTCTGACGCGGGATCTCGAGGAACTGCTCACGCAGGTCCACCCACGAGGTCCGGTCGACGACGGGGTTGATGAACACGAGCCCGGGACCCCGGATGCCCACCGCCCGGCCGAGACGGAAGAGGAGGAACCGCTGGTACTCCCGGACGATCTTGACGGAGAACCCGAGCATGATCAGCACGAGGAGGACGACAACCCCGACGACGATTCCGATGATCACGTGTTCGTCTCCCTGCTCCCGCCCGTTTCGAGCTTGGGTGCTCCGTCGTTCGGCTCCGGCTCCGGCTCCTCGGCCCAGACCTCGAGGTGGATGCCGCTGACCCCGATGACCTGCACTCGGCCGCCTGCCCGGACATGCCCGTTCAGCGAGCGTGCCGACCATTGCTCACCTCGGACCGAGACGATGCCTTCGGGTGCGAGGTCACTCAGCGCGACCCCTTCGGCTGCCTCCAAGCGTGTCGCCCGAGGGGTTCCGGTCGCTCGGTGCTTCACGCCGAACCATCCCATGACGCCGACCCCGGTCGAGACGACGAGATCGGCACTGAACAGTGCCCACAGGAGCGGGGCCGAACGTCCGACCACGGCCATGACCACCAGCCAGACGGCGGCGACGAGTCCGATGATGCCCGCCGCCAGGTGGCTGTGCGGGCCCGTATGGAAGCCCACCAACGACGCCAGGACGACGAGTCCGAGCAAGATACCGGCAATGATCCACATGGGCGCCTCCTCGAGGTCGCGCCAGCGCCATCCTATGCGCGGCCGCAGCGTCCGGAAAGGGCGGCGGGCAACCAAGACCGCGCGGGCTGTTCTTTGCCGGCTGGTGGCGTCCTGGCCGCCGGCCCGGCCGCTGGCCTGGCGGCGTCCTCGGCGCTGGCCTGGCGGGTTCTCGCCAACCGGCCCGGCGGCGTCGCTGACCCGGCGAGGAGCTACGGTGACGTCGCTGCTGCAAGGGCTGTGCTTCTTCACGACATGGACCGTGGGCGGGCGCGAAGCAACGCGAAGGAGCAGGGCGCGAAGGACCGCGAAGGAAGAGGAAGAAGAAAAAAAGGGGAGGGGACGAGGAGGGGACGAGCTGTCGAACCCGCCGGCATCCGTGAGGTGGCACGTACGGGTCCGAGGCGGAGGTCCCGGGCCGTTTCCTCTCCCGGGCATGGCGGTATGGGGAGCTGGCGAGGATCCCGAGGGCGAGGGCGTAGCTGATGCTGCGAGACGAGACCAGGCTGTCGACAGACCAAGCGGAGTCGGCCCCGTCTCCTACGAACGCGAGCAGCATCGTCGGCGAGATCTCTCGCCCGGCGGACGTGGGCGCGGCCGTGCTCGCAGAAGGCGAGAGGGCCCCAGGGTTCGCTCGCTCGCACTTCCCGGCGGTCGTCTACGTCCAGACGCGCCTCGCGCTGCTGCTCCTGTCCGGTGCCGTGGCGATCGTCGCGCACCGTTCCCTCGCCACCCAGCTCTCCGCGTACGACGGCGGGTGGTACCTGAAGCTCGCTGCGCACGGGTACCCGGACCATGTGCTCCACACTCAGTCGACCCTTGGCTTCTTCCCTCTCTACCCTCTCGCCATCCGAGCCCTGAGCCTCGTGGTGCGCTCGCAGCTCCTCGCCGCGCTGTGCATCGCCCTCGTAGGCGGTCTCGCAGCCACGGTGCTCGTGCACCGTCTCGCCACGCTGTGGTGGGGCGAGACGACCGGGCGGCGGGCAGCCGTGGTCTTCGCACTCTTCCCCGGCTCGCTCGTGTTCTCGATGGCGTACTCCGAAGGGCTCACCCTCCCGCTGGTGCTCGGCTGCCTGCTCGCGCTCCGGTCTCGGCGGTGGGTGCTCGCGGGCACGCTTGCCTGCCTCGCCGCCGTGGTCGAGCCCGCGGCGCTCGTGCTGCCCGTCGTGGTCGCCCTGGTCGCGCTCCGAGCTGTCTGGCAGCGCCGGAGCGCCGCGCCGCTCGTCGCACCGGTCCTTTCGGTGATCGGCGTCGCTGCCTTCGCGGGCTTCCTGTGGGCTTGGACGGGCAGCCCGTTCGCCGCCTTGATCGCCCAGCACGACGGCTGGCACAACCAGACCGTGCCGCTCGGCGTGTTCAGCCTTCCCCTCGTCCGCCATCTCATCGGGCACCCCACCGACATCCTTGGCTACCTGGGCACCTGGAACCTCTGGAACGGCGTGCTCGGCTCGGCGTTCCTCATCTGGTCCTTGATCCGCATCTGGCCGGTGCGGCGCGAGCTCTCCCCCGGGGCGTTCGCCTGGCTCGTTGGGGTGGGCGCGGTGACGCTGTGGTCCATCAAGACCCTCCCGAACGCGCGCATGCTCTTGCTGGCCTTCCCCGCCGTGCTCGTGTGGGCGAGGAGATCCTCTCAGTCGGGCTACCGGACCTTCGTCAGCCTCGAGCTCGCAGCGTTCGTGCTCATGAGCCTGCTCACGCTTTCGGGCCACATGCTGCCCTGAGCGAGGCGCCCTGCGAGAGGAGCCCTGAGCGAGGCGCCCTGGGCGGGCGCCCGGCGCGAGCGCCGCACCGAAGCGCACCAC
>JAKAQM010000102.1 GCA_021822565.1 Actinomycetes bacterium
CTAGCTACACCCTCTTCGACCTGGCCGACCGCCTCCGGAACCGAGGATGGCAGGTGCCTGCGTACACGCTCACGGGGCACGCCTCCAACATCGCCGTGCAGCGCGTCCTCGTCCGTCAAGGAGTGGACCGGGACCTCGCGTCCTTGCTCGTCGACGACCTGCGAGCCGCCGTCGAGCACTTCGGCCGCCACCCCGTGTCGGTCGGCATGACGCCGAAGGAGGCCGGCGGCTTCAGCCACCTCTAGTGCCCTGAGCCGCCCTCAGCCGCCCTGAGCCGCCCTCAGCCGCCCTCAGCTGTCCTCAGCTGTCCCTCGGCCGGCCGGTCCCGCGCGCCCGCGGTGCACTCGCGCCAGCTCCGCCACCGCTCCACCCAGGAGCGCCGCCTGCACCCCGAGGTCGCACCACGCCGTCGTGCGCGGCGACCCGTGCGCGAGGGCGACCGCGACCGTCGCGAGGACCGCAGCGCCCGCGAGGATGCTCACGAACCTCCGGTCCCCGACCCCGAGGAGGTACATCGTGACCATGACCGTCGCGCTGAGGCACACCATGGCGAGCGCGAGCGGCAGGAACGCTCCCGCTGCCGACACGTAGCGCGCGGAGAAGGCCGCCGAGAGGAAGACACGCGGGAGCGCCGCGGCGACGCCGACCAGCAGCACGGCGGGGACGGCGAGCACGCTGAGGGCCACACAGAGCTGGCGGAGCGCGTGCCGGCCCTCCCGCCAGGAGATCGCCGCCTCGGGCAGCAGGTACCCGGCGACCACCATCGCCACGAAGACGAGCGCCTTGCTCGAGACGGAGACGGCCGCGTAGGCACCCGCCACACGGGGCGCTTCCCGGCCCATCACGATCACGTCGATGTTCTGGAGCACTGCGATGGCCGCGAGCGCCCCCACGGCAGCCGCCACGTCGCGGCGAACGACGCGGTCGCTGCCGAAGCGCCCGGGGCCGTGCCATGCGCCCTTCCACCGGCGCAGCACCCCCGTCACCACCGTGCGTGCAGGCTGGCCGAGGGCGGTGGCCGGCTCCCGCCGTTCGTGCCATGCACGCCGCGCCACGATCCTCGCGTGCAGCGCGGTGCACAGCTCGGCGACCAGCACGCCGGCGGCCACGCCGGTCACGCCGAACCCCGCAGCGCCGAGGCCGATCATGCAGGCCGTCCGTGCGCCTCCCTCGACGAGGAGGTTCCCCGAGAGCGACCTGTAGTCCCGATGCGCCTGGAGGAGCCCCCGGTCGACGCAGAGCAGCACCCACACCCCGCCGGCGATCGCGATGGCGTCGAAGCCGAGCGGGTCGTGGCGGCCGAGCAGCCGGGCGACCGGTGCGCCGGCGACGAGGACCAGGACAGCGAAGAGAAGGAGCGCCCATGACCCACGGCGGTGCAGCGCCGCTCCCCAGCTCCCCACCTCCCCGGTCGTGCCCGGCCAGCGGCTCACTCGGCGCACCACCCCCACGAGCACCGCCGAGCCTGGCGTGGACACGACGAAGAAGACGCCGACCAGCTGGTTGAGCGCGCCGTAGTCGTGGGCGACGAGCAGGCGCGCGAGCACCAGCGTGACGAGCACGCTGCCCCCGTTGGCGACGATCCCCGCGAAGGCGAGCGGCCCCGCGTCACCGAGCCCCGCGCGCCAGGCTTGCGGGGCCGGGGCCTCGGACCTCTCTGCGAGCGCAGGCACGGCGGCCCCCTACCCCGGTCGGGCCACTACCCCGCTGTGCAGCGGCTCAGGCGCCCGGCTGCTCCCCGGCGCCGGCCTCCTGGGCCCTCGGCGCCGTCTCGGACACCTCGGCCTCCTCGGACACCTCGGCTTCGTCGGGTGCCGGAGAAGCTGCCTCGACTGTGCCCGAAGCCGCACCCTCGGCGGAGCCTCCCGAAGCCTCGACGGCGTAGTCGGCCCACGCAGCCTGCGCCTCGGTCTCGGGCGTGAACTCGGTGGCGTCGCCGTAGTCGTAGGCGCCGATGTAGTTGCCCTCGGCGTCGTAGGCATGCGCGCCGAACGCCTCGCGGTACTCCTCGGAGACCTCGCCCCCCTCGGCAGCCTGCTTGATCGACAGACTGATCCGACGGCGCTGGAGGTCGATGTCGATGATCTTCACCCACAGCTCCTCGCCCGGGCTCACCACCTGCTCGGGGAGGTCGACGTGGTGCGCGGCCATCTCCGAGATGTGGACCAGCCCCTCGATGCCGTCACCCACCTGGACGAAGGCGCCGAAGGGAACGAGCTTGGTGATCCGGCCGTAGACCAGCTGGCCCACCTCGTGGCTGTTGGCGAACTCCTGCCACGGGTCGGTCTGGGTCGCCTTGAGCGAGAGGCTGATGCGCTCCTTGTCCAAGTCGACGTCGAGCACCTCGACTGTGACCTCGTCGCCCACCTGCACCACCGAAGACGGGTGGTCGACGTGCTTCCAGGAGAGCTCGGAGACGTGGATGAGGCCGTCCATGCCGCCGAGGTCGACGAAGGCCCCGAAGTTGACGACGGACGACACGACCCCGTGCCGGCGCTCGCCTGGCTTCAAGTTGGCGAGGAAGTCGCCTCGCTGCTCCTTCTGGGCCTCTTCGAGCCACGCCCGGCGCGACAGCACCACGTTGTTACGGTTCCGGTCGAGCTCGATGATCTTGGCCTCGATCACACGGCCGACATAGGGCTGCAGCTCGCGGACCCGTCGAAGCTCCACGAGCGAGGCCGGGAGGAAGCCGCGCAAGCCGATGTCGACGATGAGCCCGCCCTTGACGACCTCGATGACCGGTCCCTTGACGACCTGGTCCGCGTCCTTCAGCTTCTCGATCGTGGACCACGCACGCTCGTACTGCGCGCGCTTCTTCGAGAGGATGAGCCGACCCTCCTTGTCCTCCTTCTGGAGGACGAGCGCCTCGACCCTGTCGCCGAGCGACACGATCTCCGCCGGGGCGACGTCGTTGCGGATGGAGAGCTCACGGGCGGGGATGACCCCCTCGGACTTGTAGCCGATGTCGAGCAGCACCTCGTCACGGTCGATCTTCACCACCGTGCCCTCCACGAGGTCGCCGTCGTCGAACTCGACGATGCTGCGCGCCATGAGGTCTTCGAGGGGCTGGCCGGTCAGGTCGTCCTCGACGACCGTGCGCGGGTGGTACACGCCGTCCTCGTCGAAGGTGCCCATCGGCTCGTCGGACAGGGTGGGCCGGCGGGGCGGGGCCACGATCGGCGGGGCCACGAGGAGGGAAGAAGAGGAGGGATGCTCGTCGGACATCGAGAACTGCTCGCTTTCGCTTGCGCGCCCCTCACCCAGGTGCGACACCTGCTGAAGGACACCGGCGACCGCGCCGGGGCCGCGTGCTCGAGGGATGGAACCTGGCCACCGGCGCCGGCCAGGAGAGAGAGTTTAACGCACTGCGAGCAGGAGCGGGGCGGGCGGTCATCCCTTGACCGCCCACGAGTCCCCCCACGCCATGGACACCTCCAAGGGAACCGAGAGGGCGACCGCGTGGGTGAGCGCGTCCTCGGTGAGCTCGTAGACCGGCGCCTCCTCCTCGGGGACCGCCTCCACGATCACCTCGTCGTGCACCTGGAGCACCAGGCGGCTCCGCATCTTGCGGTGCTCCAGGGCCCCGTCGAGCTTCACGAGCGCCACCTTGAAGATGTCCGCAGCGAGGCCCTGGATGCCTGCGTTCATCGCCTGGCGCTCGGCCGCGGAGCGTCGCTGGTAGTTGCGCTCGTGGAGGTCGGGCAGCGGACGCTTGCGGCCCATCTCCGTCCGGGTGTAGCCCCGTTCCCGAGCCTCGGCGACCGTCTCGAGCATGTACGAGCGGACCTTGGGGAAGGCGGTGAAGTAGCGCTCCATGATCTCGCTCGCCTCCTCTTGGCTCGTCGCGAGCCTCCGGGCGAGGCCGAAGGACTCCATGCCGTAGGCGAGGCCGTAGGAGACCATCTTCGCCCGGTCCCGCTGGTCCTTGGTGACCTCGTCGGCGGGCACCCCGTAGACGCCCGAGGCAACCGCCCGGTGGATGTCCTGCCCCGAGCGGAACGCATCGATCAGGCCCGGGTCCCCCGAGAGGTGGGCGATCACCCGGAGCTCGACCTGGTCGTAGTCCGCGACGAGGAAGCGGTATCCCCGGGCAGGCACGAACGCGCGGCGGAACTGCGACCCGATCTCGCCACGCGTGGGGATGTTGTGCAGGTTGGGCCGCTCCGAGGAGATCCGCCCGGTGCGGGCGACGGTCTGGCGGAAGGAGGCGTGGATACGGCCGTCGGGCGCCACCTCTGCGAGCAGGGTCTCGCCGTAGGTGGACCGCAGCTTCTCGAGCTCCCGGTAGCGCAGCAGCCGGTCGACCAGCGGGTGCGCCTCACGCAGCGTCTCGAGCGTGGCCGCGTCGGTCGAGTAGCCGGTCTTCGTCTTACGCCCTGGCGCAAGCCTCAGCTCTGTGTAGAGCACCGTGCGCAACTGCGGCGTCGAGTTGACGTTGAAGTCGTGCCCGGCGAGGCGGTGGATCTCGTCGACGAGCGTCTTGCACTCCGACGCGAGGTCGCCGGTCAGCCGCCGGAGCTCGTCGACGTCGACGCGGATCCCCACCACCTCCATGCGCGCCAGTACCCGCACGAGCGGGCGCTCGATGTCGTCGTGGAGCGCTCGAAGCCCTTCGGCGCCCAGACGCGCGAACAGCCCGGGCACCGCTGAGGCGATCGACAGCGCGTCGGCCACCGCCCCGCCCACCTCGTCGGTTGCCACGTCCGCGCCGCCGACCGTCTCACCGGCCACCTTGCCAGCTGCCCCGCCAGCTGCCCCGCCAGCTGCCCCGCCGAGGGTGAGCTGGACGGAGGGTGGCTCACCCTCCCCCACGCCGCCGTCCGTGCCCGATGACGAAGCATCCGGCGCGCCGGCCGGATGTCGGACCACCGCGTCGAGCCCGTAGTCACCGGTCGAGGGATCGAGGAGGTAGGCGGCCACCTCGGTGTCCATCACGAGCCCCGTGCAGTCGATCCCCATGGGAAGCAGCGAGCGCAACAGCTCCTTCACCCCGTGCCCCACCACCGGTTGCTCGCCGAGCAGCCCGGTGAGCGCCGTGGCGACCTCGCGCGCGTCGAGCAGCATTCCGGGCAACCAGACCGCGGCGCCCGGCACCATGGGATCGACCAACGCGACGCCGCGGAGCGACGAGCGGCCCGCAAGCGCCTCCCACCGACCCACTGCGACGAGCACCGCTCCCGCGTCCGGGGCCGGAGCGCCGTCCCGAGCCCTGCGATCCGCAAGCGCGCGACCGAGCGTGTCGATCGCCGCGGCGGCTGCGTGCGAGTCGTGCGGCACGACGGCGTCGACGTGTTGGGCGACGGCGATCGCGTGGGCTGCGACGGCGATCGCGTGGGCTGCGACGGCGCCGCGCCCACCACTGTCGGCCGGCCCCTCTCCCCGAGCGCCGCCCTCGCCGTCGGCCGCAGCATCCCACGCACCGCCTGTCGCCGGCGGCAGCTCGGAGCCCTCCGCCGCGGGGCCGAAACGTCCCTCGGCGAGCAGCGGCACGGTCCGGCGCCACAGCGTGCGCAGCTCGTAGCGCTCGAAGACCTCCTTCACCTCCTCGAGGCGCCAACCGCCCAGCTCCAGCTGGTCGACCGTGACGTCCAACGGCACGTCCCGCACGAGCGGGATGGCCGTGGCATTGGCGCGCACCTGCGCCTCGTGGGCCACCAGGCTCTCGCGCAGCTTCGGTGAGAGCTCCTGTGCGTGGGAGAAGATCGCGTCGAGGTCGCCGTAGGTGAGGACGAGCTTGGCCGCGGTCTTCTCGCCCACGCCGGGGACCCCTGGGAGGTTGTCGGAGGGGTCGCCGCGCAGCGCCGCGAGGATGGGGTACTGCCTCGGCGGCACCCCGGTGCGCTCGATGATGCCGGCCTCGTCGTAGAGCGAGTAGTCGCTCACGCCGCGCCGGTTGTAGAGGACGCGCACGTGAGGGTCCTCGACGAGCTGGAAGCAGTCCCGGTCCCCGGTCACGACCACCGCGTCGCAGCTCCGGTCTCGCGCCTCGGTGGCGAGGGTCGCCAGCACGTCGTCGGCCTCGTACCCAGGTGCCTCGACCACCGGCACGTTCAGCGCCGCGAGCACCTCGCGGATCATGTCGAACTGCGCCAGGAGCGTGTCGGGGGTCGCGGCACGGCCGCCCTTGTAGTCCGACACGAGCTCGTGACGGAACGTCTCACCAGGAAGATCGAAGGCGACGGCCAGCGCGCTCGGCCGGTGATCGCGCACGATGTTCACGAGCATCGCGACGAAGCCGTGCAACGCATTGGTGACCGTGCCCGACGCCGTGGAGAGATCGGGCGGCAGGGCGAAGAACGCCCTGAAGGCGAGCGACATGGCGTCGAGCAGGAACAGTGGCCCGCCCGCGCCCTCCGCCCGCTGGCTCACGACGGACGCAGCTCGCCCTCGACGACGCGGCGCGCCACGTCGCGCATGCGCGACCGGGTCTGCATCGCGGTCCGCTGGACGAACGCGAACGCGTCCGGCTCACCCATGCCGTACTGCTCCATGAGCACGGCCTTCGCTTCCTCCACGACCCGACGGGTGGCGATCTTGTCCTCGGCGGCATCCCCGTCCGCCGGCCCGCCGCCGAGCGACTGGACCTCTTCGTCGATCGCCCACTCCTGTCGACACTGTGCGAGGACGCCGGCGATCGCGGGGAGGAGCTCCTCGCGACGGAACGGCTTGACGAGATAGGCGGCGACCCCGGCGTCACGCGCCTCTTCGATGAGGTCCCGCTGGCTGAACGCGGTGAGCACCACGACGGCGGCGCGGTGGCGCGACGAGATCTCGCGCGCGGCTCGCACGCCGTCCATGCCCGGCATCTTCACGTCCAGGATCACGAGGTCGGGCTCGAGCTGCTCGACGAGCGCCACCGCCTCGTCACCGCGGGCCGTCTCGCCGGCGACGTCATAGCCGGCGGACTGGAGGATCTCCTTCAGGTCGAGACGAATGATCGCCTCGTCCTCCGCGATGACCACGCGGGTGGGCACACCCGCCGGGGACATCGCTGCCGCTGTCATCTGTGGGTCTGCGCTCATCCGTTCACTTTCGTCCGTTCACCCTCGTCCGTCCACGGTCATCCGTCCACGGTCGGTCATCCGTCCACCTTCGGCCGTCCAGCATCGCTCGTCACCTTCGGCCGTCCAGCATCGCTCGTCGGCCTCAACGAGGCTCAACTCCCCTTGCCGACGTTCATCAGGAGCTCGTCGCGCCGCCGCACCAGCCCCTCGACGGTCGCCGAGAGCGCAGCCCTCGCTCGCACCATCGCGTCGACATGGCGTTGGACCTCCGCGTACTCGTGCGCAGCGAGCGGGGTCTCCGCAACGAGAGAGCGCAGCCTCGCGTCCTCAGCCTCCTCCGAGACCGCAGCGAGCTGCTCGTCGAGGACCGCGAGCTCCTCGCGGGCGCGCACCAGCCGAACGTGCACGTCGCGCAGTCGCCGCTCGACCATGAACCGCTGCATGAGGACCCGATTGTACGTGGCAGGCGCAGGTGGAGGAGCCCGGCCGCTCAGCTCCGCCTGCACGCCGGTTCCCGTGGATGCGCCGGGCCCCGTGGATGCGCCGGGCCCCGTGACGCGCTACGTGCGCGCCGCCTGCCACGTGCGCACGAGCTCATCGGGGTGCAAGGAGGGCGGCGGCGCCAGACCGGGGCCGCCGAACGGTCGCACGAGCGCGCCGTCGAGCCCGGGGTAGACGGCGACGCGGGCCGGCTGTGCCAGGTACTCACCCGGGTCCGAGAGGTCGCCTGGCAAGGTGAAGCCCGGGAGCCCTGCGAGCGCGGCGTTCGCGGCCCGGGCGAGCCCCGTCTCGAAGAAGCCGCCGACGAACGCGCCGGCGCCGGACTCCTTGCACACGCTGACCGCGGCCTTGGCGCGCAGCAGACCGCCGAGGCGAGCCGGCTTGAGGCACGCCACGGCGCAGGCGCCATAGCGCAACGCATCGCGCACACGGCCGAAGGAGGTGAGCGACTCGTCGAGCGCCACCGGCGTGCCGAGGCGTGCGGCCAGCTGTGCGAGCGCAGCGAGATCGCCGGGCGGGAGCGGCTGCTCGATGCAGGAGAGCCCCAAGCCGTCCAGCTCGACCAGGCGTGCGGCATCGTCCAGGCTGCCGGTCGATCCCCCGCCGGGATCGGCGCCGTTCCAGCGGTAGGAAGCGTTCGCGTCCGCCTGCAGCACCAGGCGGGGGAACGCGTCGCGCAGCGCCCGCAGGGGTTCGGTGTCCCAGCCCGGCTCGATCTTGACACGCACGCGCGCGGTCCTTGCGGCCCGCACCAGCTCGTCGACGCGGGCCACCAGCGCGTCGATGCTGCGGTCCACTGGGATCCCCACGAGGTGCCCGATCGGCACCCCGGCCGTTGCGACTGCCTCCTCGACCCCCAGACGGCTCCACAACGGGGTTCCCGACGCACGCAGCTCGGCGTCGAGCACCGCCATCTCGAGGGTTGCCGCCACGAACTGCGCGACCGCTCCGGAGCCGAAGAGCGCAGGGACCTGTGCGGCGAGCGGCAGCTCACCATCCCGTGCGGCCGAGGCTGCGAGCAGCCTGCCCACGCCCGACTCCACCAGAGCGGTCCACACTGCATCGAACGGCGGATCGACACACGTCCCGTCGGCGAGTGCGGCGCACTCCCCCCACCCCTCGGCCTCCTCTGCGACGACCCGGACGAACGCCAGCGGACGGCGCGTGTGCGCACCGGTCGCGGTGATCACCGGCGAACGGAACGCGAGGTCCACGCGGTAGAGCTCGATGGAGCGGAGCCTCATGATCGGCTCACGATCGGCTCACGATCGGCTCACGATCGCGTGGTGGCGCCGCCGAGGAGCGACGGCGAGTGCCCGTGGTATGGTCGCTGGCTGCGGCGGTCCGCCAGCACGCGTGCCATTCCGCACGATGGGCCCGGATGGCGTAATCGGCAAACGCGATGGTCTCAAAAACCATTGTCCGCAAGGGCGTGCGGGTTCGAGTCCCGCTCCGGGCACGCCATCCTCTGCGGCGCTCGCACATCGATCTCGAGAGGTCAGCGCACGACCACGGCGAACTTGCGGTGCTCGAGGACCGGGAGCAGCGTGCGGACTGCCGAGACCCTGGCCGCCGAGACGTCGGCGAGCACGAGGTCCTCGGCCTTGCCGTCCAGCTCCGCGACGACCTCGCCGAGCGGATCGACGACCATCGAGCGGCCGACCGCCTCGTCCTCGGGCTTGCCTGCGGCGACGAGGTACGCGGTGCTCTCGATCGCCCGGGCCCGAGCCAGCGTCGCCCACACGTCGGCCTTGCCCGGCCCGTTGTACCAATGGGCCGGGAGCGCGAGGATCGTGGCGCCGCGGTCGACGAGCGCACGCGCGCTCTCGGGGAAGCGGAGGTCGTAGCAGGTCATCACCCCGAGCACGAAGCCTTCGGTGAGGGGGACGGTGAGGACGCCGTCGGCGGCGCCGGGGTCGCCCGCGATGACCCGGTCGGACTCCCGAGCCCCGAGGGCGTCGAAGAGATGGAGCTTGCGGTAGGCGCCGAGAAGCCCGTCCGGTCCGACCACGACCACGGTGTTGTACACGCGGCCGTCGCCACCCCTCGTGGCGCCCTCGGCGCCGGCCGGTTGCTCGAACATGCCGGCCACGACGGTGACGCGATGGCGCGCCGCACCCTCGGCAAGGCAGGCGACGAACCGGCCGTCGAGCGGCTCTGCCACCGAGGAGAGGTCGAACGACTTGTCCCCGAAGGTGGCCATGGTGGCCTCTGGGAAGACGACCAGGTCCGCACCGCCGCGGGCCGCCAGAGCGAGCCGGTCGGCCACGAGCCGCCGGTTGTGCCCCGGATCGATGGTCGTCGCAACCTGGATCGCGGCTACTCGCACGTGACAACGGTATTGCCCCTCGTGCCACACTGGGGCACGTGTTGGCCTTCACCTTTCCGGGACAGGGCTCGCAACGCCCCGGCATGGGTCGCTCCTGGGTCGATCACCCGTCGTGGGAAGTGGTCGCAGAGGCGTCGGCGGCGGTCGGCCGCGACGTCGAGCGGTTGCTGCTCGACGCACCGATGGAGGAGCTGACCCAGACCGCGAACGCGCAGCTCGCCAC
>JAKAQM010000103.1 GCA_021822565.1 Actinomycetes bacterium
CGTACGGCTGGGTCGCAGCTCGGATGCGCAGCGGAGGTCGCTCCTCGAGCACCGGGCGTCGAGGGCGCGGCGATCATGTGGAGGTCGGCGATCATGTGGAGGTTGCCGTTGGCGTCCCCTGGCTAGCATCGCGCAGATGCCTGTCGCGACGAGGTCCGTCGGGTTCCCTGCGGCTGGCTCAGCGGTCGGGATCATCCACACGGAGGAGCTGACCAAGGTCTACCCGCACGCCGACTTCGTCGCGGTCGACCGTCTGAACCTCGACGTGCGGGCCGGCGAGATCTTCGGCCTCCTCGGCCCGAACGGCGCCGGCAAGACCACCACGGCGGGCATCCTCACCACGAGGGTGGTACCGACGTCGGGACGTGCGATCGTCGGCGGGGTCGACGTGGCCAAGCACCCTGCACTCGCCAAGCAGCTGAGCGGGATCGTCTCGCAGCAGAACACGCTCGACCGCCAGCTCACGGTGTGGGAGAACCTCTACTTCCACGGTCGTCTGTTCGGGATGGGCGCGGCGGCGTCCCGGCGGACGGCCACCGCACTTCTCGAACAGTTCCAGCTCGAGAAGTGGGCGAGAGCCTCCGTCTACGCCCTCTCCGGGGGCATGGCGCAGCGGCTGATGGTCGCGCGAGCGATCTTCCATCGACCCGCGGTGCTGTTCCTCGACGAACCGACGGCTGGCCTCGATCCGCAGAGCCGTCTCGCGCTCTGGGAGATCCTCGAAAGGCTGAACGACGAGGGCCAGACCATCCTCCTCACCACCCACTACATGGAGGAAGCCGACAAGCTCTGCGACCGGGTCGCCATCATGGACCACGGCAGGATCCTCGCCCTCGACACGCCGGACGCGTTGAAGCGCGGGATCGGCGCGGACACGGTCGTGGCGGTGCGCTCGACGGGGGACCTCGCTGCGCTCGGGGACCTCCTCAGCCGTGAGGTCCCCGGGGTCACGCGTACGCGCGTCACCGAGGGGATGCTCCAGCTGCACGTGAGCGGCGAGCATCGGCTCATCCCACAGATCGTCCTCGCAGCCGAGCGCCACGGCTTCGACCTCATGGACCTGTCGATCGCAGAGGCGAGCCTCGAGACGGTGTTCATCACGCTCACCGGAAGGGAATTGCGGGACTGATGGCAGTGACGCCTGCCACGCCAGCTGCCTCGGCTGCGACAGCCGGGTCGAGCGGGATCGACCGTTCCATCTCCGTCCACCTGCGGCCGGTCGTCGCCGCGAGCTACACCGCCCTCGGGGCGCTGCTGCTCCGCGACCTCTTGGTGCTCTGGCGAGACAAGTGGATCTTCGTGCTCCGCACGATCGTGCAGCCGTTCCTCCTGTGCTTCGTCTTCCTCTACGTCTTCCCCAAGATCGGGCAAGGCATCGGAGGCAGGGGAGCCGCAGCCGAGTCCGCCTTCGCGACCATCCTGGTCCCCGGCGTGGCGGGCATCTCCATCATGTTCCAGGGAGTGCAGTCGATCGCCCTGAACATGGCCCAGGAGTTCGGCTTCACGAGGGAGATCGAGGACAGAGTGCAGGCGCCCTGCCCGATCTGGCTCGTCGCGATCGCCAAAGTGCTCTCCGGCTCCGTCCAGGGGGCGCTGTCCGCGGCCATCGTGCTCCCGATCGCCGATGTCGTCCACGCGGCCGGCGTCCACGCACACCTCGACCTGCACTGGTGGATCGTGCTGACGCTGGTGCCGCTCGCCTGCATCGCGATGGCGAGCCTCGGCCTCGTGCTCGGGACCAGCTTCGAACCGCGCAACATCGGCCTCATGTTCGGCTTCATCATCTTGCCGATCACGTTCCTCGGCGGCACCTACTACTCGTGGACCACCTTGGCGCCGGTCGAGATCGGAGGGTTCCACTGGTTGCAGACGCTGGTGCTGCTCAATCCCCTCATCTACGTCAACGAGGGCATGCGCGCTGCGTTCACCTCGTTCCCGCACATGCACCTCTACGTCATCTACCCGGTCCTGGTGGGCTTCGCCGCGGTCCTCCTCGCGATCGGTCTGCGCAACTTCCGGCGGCGCGTCCTGAGCTGACCTCGCGTCCTGAGCTGACCTCGCGTCCTGGGCGCCAGCCGCATGCCGGGGCAGCGGGCGGCCGCGCTGCACCCCTCGAGCGACACAACGTCGACGACGCAAGTCAACCTTGACAATTGCACCGCATGTTGCCACTGTCGGATCTGGTGCTCTGTCTGAGCGGTCGGGTCTCTTTCGAGCTCGTGCAGAAGGCGGCCGTGGCTGGTTGCCCGGTGGTCGTCGCGGTGGGCGCCCCGTCATCGCTCGCGCTCCAGCTCACCCGAGATCGAGGGGTGACCGTCTGCGGCTTCGTGCGCGACGGCCGGTTCGTGGTGTACACGGAGCCAGTTCGGATCACGACGTGTCAGCTCACGGTGCAGCGGTCGACGTTTCGGTGAAAAGCTCGCGCAGGCATGCCTCGCGGGCGAGCCCGATCCGCGCCCGCGAAGGGCGGCAAGGAATGGCTGATAAAGTGATCAACTGATGTCGTCTTCAGGCAGCGACGGGATTCCTGCAGCCCCATGTGCTGCGGACCCGTTCGGATTGGTTCCGCGTGCGCTGAGCCGGATATGACGCGGCCGATCTACCAGGTGAAGGCGGACTTCTTCAAGACCTTGGCCCATCCGGCGCGCATCCGGGTGCTCGAGCTTCTACGGGACGGGGAGCGATCGGTCGGCGAGCTGATCCCTGAGGTGGGTCTCGAAGCGTCGCATCTTTCCCAGCAGCTCGGCATCCTTCGGCGGGCGAACGTGCTCCAGGCCAGAAAGGAAGGCTCGACGGTCCGCTACTCGGTGACCGATCCGCGGATCTTCGAGCTGCTGGAGGTGGCCAAGGCGATCTTGACCAACACGTTGGTCGAGACCCGACAGCTGCTCGCCGAGCTGGAGGGCCTCGAGTTCGTCGATCATCCCGAGCCGCGGCCTCGCCGGAGAGCTGGCCGCTGAGCCGGATGGGAGCGGCCGCGCCCCTCTCGGCCCCCGCGCCCCACTGAAGCAAGCGGCGCCCCAGGCTCCCTGAAGCACGACGACGGGGCTCCGCAGCGCGGGCAGCGCTCTGCGTTGGCGCGCGACAGCCCGGACCAGCAGATCCCGCACACGGCAAGGGGCGTGACGGCGCGCTCGGGCGTCATCGCCTCGCCGGCGCGTGATCGGCGGCGTCGCATCGGTCCGAGCGGGCCTCGCTCGACGTTTCGTAGCTTCTGATCATGTGAGAGCATGATAACTTCGTCATCTGTGTCGCGCATGTCGCTCTTGAGATCCCTGTTGGCGCGCCCGGTGACCGAGCCTGCGCCGCCGGTGACCGAGCCTGCGCCGCCGAGGACCGAGCCGGGCGCGCGGAGCCGTTCGAGCGGCTCGGTGCAGCTACGACACGTCGACGCAGGCTCCTGCAACGGCTGCGAGATCGAGATCGCGCAGGCGTTCGCTCCGGTCTCGGACGCCGGACGCTTCGGCGCTCGCCTCGTGGCGTCACCTCGCCACGCCGACGGACTGCTCGTCACCGGGGTCGTCACGAAGAACATGGCAGTGCCGCTGCAGATGACGTTCGAGGCGACCCCACGGCCGCGAGTGGTTGTCGCCTGCGGAGACTGTGCCGTGAGCGGCGGCGTGTTCGCGGGCGCCTATGGCGTGGTCGGATCGGTCCGAGACGTCCTCCCCGTCGACGTCGAGATCCCCGGCTGCCCGCCGGAGCCCTCAGAGATCACCGAGGCGCTGCGAAGGCTCACCGGCCGTTGAGCACCGCGGCATACCTCATCGGCCTGGGCATAGCCAGTGCTGCGGCCCTCCTCGGTGCGGTGCTGCCTGCACGCCGCCGCCTCCTCGGCGCCGCGGTGCTGAGCTCGGCGGCGTGCCTGGCCGCGCTCGCCGGTGCGGGCGACGTCCTCGTCTCAGGGCACGCCTTCAGCCTCCACACGGCCCAGGTCCTGCCGCTCACCGGCGTCGACCTCTCGCTCGACCCGCTCGGGGCCATCTTCGTCGTCACCACTGCGGTCGTCGGGCTGGCGGTTTCGTGCTATTCGGTCGGGTACGGCGCTCACCAGACGCCCAGCCGGACCGCGACCGCGATGCTGCCAGCGTTCCTCACCACCCTGCTCCTCGTCCCCGCTGCCGCCAGCCTGGCGACCTTCATGGTCGCCTGGGAGCTGATGGCGCTCGCCTCCCTCCTGGCGCTGCTCACCGAGCACCGCCGGCGCCGCGAGACGCGCGACGCGGCCCAGTGGTACGCGGTGATGACGCACATCGGCGCGGCGGCGATCCTCCTCGGCCTGGTGCTGCTCGCCGCCCACGCCGGCGGGCAGAGCTTCGCGGCGATCGCCGCACACCGTCGCCATCTCTCGGTGCCGCTCGCGTCGGTGGTCTTCCTCCTCACCCTCTTCGGGTTCGCATCCAAGGCCGGCGCGGTGCCGCTCCACGTCTGGCTGCCGCGCGCCCATCCCGAGGCCCCGAGCCCCGTGTCCGCCCTCATGTCCGGGGCGATGGTCAACCTCGGCATCTACGGCATCCTGCGGGTCGGCGAGGACCTCCTCGGTGGGGGGGAGCTGTGGTGGTGGCTCGTGGTCGCCGCCCTCGGCGTCGTCTCCGCCGTGTTCGGCGCATTGCACGCCGCGGCCAGCACCGACACGAAACGGCTTCTCGCGTACTCGACGGTCGACAACATCGGCCTCGTGCTCATCGGTGTCGGGGCAGCCGGGGCGCTCGCCGCTGGCGGCGAGCAGGCACTCGCCGGACTGGTGCTGCTCGCCGCGCTGTTCCACCTCGTGAACCACGCATTGTTCAAGGGCTGCTTGTTCCTCGGAGCTGGCGCCGTCCAGCACGCGGCGGGCACCCGCGATCTCGACCGACTCGGAGGCATCGCCCGGAAGATGCCCGCGACGGCCGTCCTCTTCGGGATCGGGGCGCTCTCGATCAGCGCGCTCCCCGGGCTGAACGGCTTCGCCAGCGAGTGGCTTCTCCTCGAAGGGCTCCTGCACGGCTTCGCCTCCCACTCCGCGGTCACCGAGGCCGCCCTGCTGGCCGGGGTAGCCACCCTGGCGATCACCGGCGGCCTCACCGCTACGGCGTTCGTGAAGGCGCTCGGGGTCGGCTTCCTCGGGCAGCCCCGCTCGGAAGGCGCTGGGGATGCCCGCGAGGTCGGTCCATCCATGCTCGCCGGCATGGGCCTCCTCGCCGGCGGGTGCGTCGTGCTCGGTGTGGTGCCCGGTGTGGTGCTCCCGGCCCTCGACCGGGCGACGACCGCCGGCCTCGCCGCCGGCGCACCGCGCGCGGTTCTCCCCGGGCTCGGGCTCGCTCTCGCCTCCGTGCGCGGCGCGATCGATCCGGCGCTGCTCGTCGGCGGCCTCCTCGTCGGCATCGTCGTGATCTGGGGCGCGCTGCGCCTCGTCCCCCGGTCCGCCGACCTCCGCAGTCCCCGGCGTGCGGCGGCGTGGGGATGTGGCCGGGAGCTGCAGACCGCCCGCATGGAGATCACCGCCACGTCCTTCGCCGAGCCGCTCCAGCGGGTGTTCGCCGACGTGCTGCGGCCTGACCACGACCTCGAGGTCACCCACACGGCCGAGTCCCGCTACTTCCCCGAGGCGATCTCCTTCCACCAGCGCGTCGACGACGCGATCGAACGGGTCGTCTACCGGCCCGTCATGGCTGCGGTCACCTGGTGGGGACGCCTGGCCCGCCGGGTTCCCAACGGCAGCGTGCACCGCTACCTCGCCTTCGGCTTCGCCGCGCTGGTGCTCGTCCTGGTCGTGTTGGCGTGATCGGCGTGCTCACCGTCCCCCTCGCCACGGGCCCGGGCCTCTTGACGAGGATCGGCGCGTCGGTCCTGCAGGTCGTGGCCGTCGGCGTCGGTGGCCCGCTGCTCCTCGGGCTGATGGGAAAGATCCGGGCCCGAGCCGAAGGCCGCATCGGTCCCCCGATCATTCAGGGGCTCCTCGACCTGCGCAAGCTGGTGCGCAAGGAGGCCATCCGGGCGGAGCACACGAGTGCGGTCGCCGCCTTGGCGCCGCTCGTGCTCGTCGCCTCGGCGGCGGTGGCTGCCGCCGTGACGCCGCTCGTCACCACCCGTCCGGTGATCGGCGGTGGCGCCGACGCCTTCGCGGTCGTCTACCTCCTCTTGATGGGCTCGGTGGCGCTTGCTCTCGGCGGCCTCGACGCCGGCACGGCCTTCGGGGGCATGGGATCGAGCCGGGCCATGACCATCGGAGCCATCTCGGAGCCGGCGCTGCTGGTCGCCGTCCTGGCCCTCGCCGTCCAGGCGCATACGTCCAACCTGCCAGGCATCGTCACCGCGAGCCTCTCTCACCCCGAATGGTTGGCCAGCCCGGAGCGGCTCCTCGCCCTCGCCGCGCTCGTCGTGGTGGTCATCGCCGAGACCGGCCGGATCCCGGTCGACAACCCGTCCACCCACCTCGAGCTCACGATGATCCACGAGGCGATGATCCTCGAGTACGCAGGGCCCGACCTCGCCCTCGTCACTGTGGGTGAGGCGATGCGTCTCGGCCTCTTGCTCGGGCTGGTGGCCAACCTGTTCTTCCCCTGGGGCATCGCCGTCTCCGGCGGCGGCTTCGCCCTGCTGGTGGGACTGGTGGTGCTCGGAGCCAAGACCGCCGCCATCGCCGTGCTGGTCGCGCTGGTCGAGGTCTCGACGGCCAAGCTCCGGCTCTTCCGAGTCCCCGAGCTGTTGGCCGGTGGGTTCGTCCTCGCCGCCGTGGCGGTCACGACCGGGCTGGTGACGAGGTGAGGACCGGTGCCGAGCTCGACGTGGTGGAGCTGGCTGCCGGGATCGTGCTCGCCGGTGCGGTCCTCGCCCTGTGGCGAAAGGACCTCCGCGCGCTGATCTCGGTGCTCTCGCTCCAAGGCGCAGCCCTCGCCACCGTCGCCGCGGTACTCGCCGTGCACGACGGTGACGCCGGTCTCGGCGTGGTGGCTGGCGTGGTGCTCCTTGCCAAGGGGCTCGTCATCCCGGGCCTCCTCGCCCGGGTGGTCCGCGCCGATCCGGGAAGCCGCGAGACGGCACCGCTGGTGAACGTCCCGGCCTCCCTCATCACCGCGGCCGTCCTGGTCGTCGTCTCCTACCTGGTTGCCGGCCACCTCACCGCGCTCTTCCCGGGCCCGCTCACCCGCCTCGCACCGCTCGGGCTCGCCACGGTGCTCGTAGGGTTCTTCGTTCTCGTCACGAGGAGGAAGGCGGTCTCCCAGATCGTCGGGTTGCTCCTCGTCGACAACGGGGTCGCGCTCGTCGCCTTCCTCCTCACCGCCGGGGTGCCGCTCCTCGTCGAGCTGGGCGCCTCCCTGGACGTCCTCCTCGTCGTGGTCGTGCTCCAGGTGCTCGCCACCTCGATGCGAGCCCGTTTCGGCCACATCGACCTCGACCAGCTCCGGGAGCTGCACGACTGATGCTCCTCGTCGCGATCGTCTGCGTCCCGCTCGGCGCCGGTGCCTTCGCCGCCATGGTCCCCTGGGGCCGTGTCATCGGCTGGGCGATGGCCGTCGCCGACGCCACCGTGCTGGGCCTCGCCATCGTCCTCGCCGTCCAGACCGACCGCCACCAGGTGGCCGGTGGGCTCGACGGGGTGCTTCGCGCCGATGCGCTCAGCGCCTTCATGGCCGTCGTCATCGGCGCGGTGTCGCTCTTGGCATCGATCCAGTCGGTCCGCTACCTGGAAGCCGAGATCGCCCGCGGCGAGCACAGCGCGCGCCATGCGTCGCTCTACAGCCTCCTCGTCCAGGTCTTCGTCGCCTGCATGCTCGCAGCGGTGCTCTCGGCCAACCTCGGGGCGCTCTGGGTGGCGGTCGAGGCGACCACCATCGCCACCACCTTCCTCGTCGGGCACCGCCGGACCGACAAGGCGCTCGAGGCGTCGTGGAAGTACGTCCTCATCTGCTCGGTCGGCATCGCGCTGGCGTTCCTCGGCACCGTGCTCGTCTATTTCGCCGCCCTGCACGTCCCCGGGCACCCGACGGGTGCCTCGGTTCTCGACTGGACGTCGCTCATGCACGACTCGCACCGGCTCGATCCCGGTGTGGTCCGCCTCGCCATGGCGCTCCTCGTGTTGGGCTATGGCACCAAGGTCGGGCTCGCCCCCATGCACAGCTGGCTCCCCGACGCGCACAGCCAAGCACCCGCGCCGGTGTCGGCGCTCATGTCGGGCGTGCTGCTCACCGTCGCCTTCTACGCCCTCTTGCGGTTCAAGGCGGTCGCCGACGGGGCGCTCGGGCCGGAGTTCACCCGGACGCTCCTGGTCATCGTGGGTCTCGCCTCCCTCCTCGTCGCGGCCTCGCTCCTCCTCACCCAGCGCGACGTCAAGCGGATGCTCGCCTACCACAGCATCGAGCACATGGGCCTCATCGCCCTGGGGGCGGCCGCGGGGACGACGCTCGCGATCGCCGCGGTGCTGCTCCACATCCTTGGCCACGGCCTGGCCAAGGCCGTGCTCTTCCTCGCTTCGGGCGAGATCCTGCTGGTCGAAGGCACGACCGAGATCGACAAGATCCCCGCCCTCCTCGCCCGACGGCCGCTGCTCGGCGGCATCTTCGGGTTCGGTCTCGTCGCCCTGTTGGGCCTGCCCCCGTTCAGTCTGTTCGTGAGCGAGCTCAACATGATCCGCGGCGAGCTGGCGGTCGGGCTCGGCTGGGCGGCCGGCCTCTCGCTCGTGGCGATGGCCGTCATCTTCGCCGCGGTCATGGCGCACAGCCGCCACCTGCTATTGGGCGGGCGGGTGGCCAGCTCGTCGGCGACGTCGCGGCTCGTCGGGATCCCCCTCGTCGGCGGGCTGGTCGCCTGCGCGGCCTTCGGGCTGTCCGCGTGGCCACTTCAGCCGCTCCTCGACGCCGCAGCACGGGTCGTGGTCAGGTGACGCTCCAAGAGCGAGCGGGCCCCGTTCCGGTGCACACCTGCGAGCTGGTCACCGCCGGCGAGCTCGAAGCCAGAGCGAGGGCGCTCCTCGACGCGAGGTTCCGCCTCGCCATGGTCGCCGGGCACGACGATGGGCACTGCCTGCGCGTGGTGTACGCCTTCTGCGCCGGGCCTCCTGACCGCCGCGTCGAGCTGCAGATCCGCCTCGACCCGGATCGACCCGTCGTTCCGTCCCTCGCCCGCTGGTCGTTCCCAGCGAGCCGCTTCGAGCGCGAGCTGGCCGACCTGTTCGGCATCGAACCGGTCGGCCATCCCTTCCTCCGCCCGCTGGTGCGCCACCAGCACTGGCCGCGGGACTGGTTCTCGATGCGCCGCGATGCCGGACCCCCTCCACCGCTGCGGGTCGGCGCCGAGCCATTCCGCTTCGTCCCCGTGGAGGGACCCGGCGTCTACGAGATCCCTGTCGGCCCGGTCCACGCCGGACTGATCGAGCCTGGTCACTTCCGCTTCTTCGTCGTCGGCGAGACGATCCTGAAGATGAAGGCCCGCCTGTGGTTCGTCCACCGCGGCATCGAGAAGCTCTTCGAGGGTCGTCCTGTCACCGACGGCGTCCTCCTGGCCGAGCGGATCTCCGGCGACACCGCCGCCGCGCACGCCCTGGCGTACTGCCTCGCCGTCGAAGATGCCCTCGGGATCGAGGTCCCTCGAGACCTGCAGCTGCTGCGGTCGGTCGTGATCGAGCTGGAGCGGGTCACGAACCACGTCGCCGACCTCGGTGCGCTCTGCAACGACGTGGGGTTCGGTGTCGCCCAGGCGCATGCGCTCACGCTGCGCGAGACGCTGCTGCGGATGGCTCGCGAGGTGACCGGGCACCGCCTGCTGCGCGGCGCCATCCTCCCCGGAGCGGCAGCCCTGCGTCGTCTCCCCACGTCGACCGAGCTGGCCGACGTGGCGGCGCGCGTCGAGCGCCTCGTCGAGCTCGCCTCGTCCAACACCGTGGTGATGGACCGGTTCAAGGGGACCGCGGTTTTGTCCCGCGCCGACGCCGAGGCGATCGGCGTGCTCGGGGTCGTCGCCCGGGCATCGGGTGTCGCCGTCGATGCCCGG